>DASRRQ010000030.1:0-6352 GCA_035695505.1 Marmoricola sp.
CGGGCCGATGACCGTGGTGTGCAAGGACTGGTACATGTTGTACTTCGGCATCGCGACGTAGTCCTTGAACCGGCCGGGGACCGGGTTCCAGCGCGCGTGGATCGTGCCGAGGGCGGCGTAGCAGTCCCGCACCGAGTCGACGAGGACGCGGATGCCCACCAGGTCGTAGATGTCGTCGAACTCGACGTTGCGGGCGATCATCTTCTGGTAGATCGAGTAGTAGTGCTTCGGGCGCCCGGTCACGGTGCCCTTGATCTTCGCCTCGTGCATGTCGGCGGAGAGGTTCTCGATGACTTCCTGCAGCAGCTGGTCGCGCCGCGGCGAGCGCTGGGAGACGAGCCGCGCGATCTCGTCGTACCGCTTCGGGTAGAGCGTGGCGAACGCGAGGTCCTCAAGCTCCCACTTCACCGTGTTCATGCCGAGACGGTGCGCCAGCGGGGCGTAGATCTCCAGGGTCTCGAGCGACTTGCGCTCCTGCTTGTCGCGCGGCATGTAGCGCAGCGTCCGCATGTTGTGCAGCCGGTCGGCGAGCTTGATGACCAGCACGCGGATGTCGCGGGACATCGCGACCACCATCTTGCGGACGGTCTCGGCCTCGGCGGACGCGCCGTACTTGACCTTGTCCAGCTTGGTGACGCCGTCGACGAGGGCCGCGACGTCCTCGCCGAACTCGCTGCGCAGCTCGTTGAGGGTATAGGCGGTGTCCTCGACGGTGTCGTGCAGCAGCGCGGCGCAGATCGTCTCGGTGTTCATGCCGAGCTCGGCCAAGATGGTGGACACCGCGAGCGGATGCGTGATGTACGGGTCGCCCGACTTGCGCTTCTGGTCCTTATGCCAGTGCGCGGCGACCTCGTAGGCGCGCTCCACCGTGCGCACGTCCGCCTTCGGATGGTGCGCGCGGATGGTCTTGATCAGCGGTTCGAGGACAGGGTTCACACCGGACCCCCGCTGTGCTCCGAGCCTCGCGAGGCGACGGCGGACCCCGGCGCCGGGCGGGGCGGGCTGCGCCGCAGACGCGAGCCCTTGACGAGTCTGGCGAGTCGGGCGCTCAGTGCGCCCAGGTCCCTGGGGGGTACGCGGGGGCGACCCTTCGGGAGATGACTGGGGGGATTCCTGCGGGCGCGCCGGTACCTGGACGTTGTCGGGCGTGCCGGTCTGCGGCCTGGTCGCCGTCGCCTGGTCCGTCTCATCGCGGCTGTGCCCGTTGAGCTGGGCAGAGTCCGCAGATTCCCCGACCCGGGCAACCCCTTCGGCGCCGGCCGTGGCGGTCGTCAATACATCACCGGCCACAAGCGCTCCTCGCATCTGCCAGGTCATTAGTCTACTTGCGGTTATTAACTCGCGGGTAGACTCCCGGCATTCCGCAGTTCAGGAACGTTCCCCAGCCGGTTCAGACTACGAGGAGTGAGCGGACCTCAAGGTCGGGGATCGCCTCCCGCCCCTTCAGGAACGACAGCTCCATCAAAACGGCCACGCCGACGACCTGAGCACCCGTCTGGTGGATGAGCGAAGCGGTGGCGCGGGCGGTGCCGCCGGTGGCGAGCACGTCGTCCACGATCAGCACCCGCTCCCCCGGCGCGAACGCGTCCTGGTGGACTTCGAGCGTGGCGCTGCCGTACTCCAGCTCGTACTCCTCCGCGAAGGTCGCGGACGGGAGCTTGCCCTGCTTGCGGACCGGGACGAACCCGGCCCTGATCTCGTAGGCGACCGGGGCGGCGAGGATGAACCCGCGGGCCTCGATGCCGACCACCTTGTCCACCGGACCAAAGGTCGCCGCCATGGCCTCGACGACCGCGCCGAACGCGTCGGCGTCGCCGAGCAGCGGGGTGATGTCCTTGAACAGGACACCGGGCTTCGGGTAGTCGGGGACGTCGCGGACGTGTGCCGTGACCGTGGCCTCGATGTCCGACACTCCGCTACCGCCTCTTCTTCCTGGCGCCCGGCCGGCGCTGCGTGCCGCCGGTGACTCGCTGCTGCCTGGTGACCGCCCGGGGCGGGGTGTCGCCCGCCCTGGCCGCGGCGGCGGGGACCGCCATGCCGTCGTCGCTGTCCTGCTCGGCCGCCTCGTCCTGGTGCTGGTCCTGGTCCTGCTCCTGGTCCGCCGACTCGACCGGCAGGCCCGACACAGTGACCGCCGTGGCCGCGGCCGGTGCGGCCGCCGCCAGTGTGGCCGCCGTCGCCGCGGTGGCACTGTCGGTCTCGGCGCGCCGCGTCGAGCGGCCGCCCGCCAGGCGGCGGTTGACCTTGGCGGCCAGGTCCTTGTACTGCGGCTCCCGCTCCTTCAGGTTGGCGAGCACCGGGGTCGCGATGAAAATCGAGGAATAGGTGCCGGACAGCATGCCGATGAACAGCACGAGCGCCAGGTCCTTCAGCGTGCCCGCGCCAAGCAGGCCCGCCCCGATGAACAGGATCGACGCGACCGGCAAGAGCGCGGTCAGCGAGGTGTTGATCGACCGGACCAGGGTCTGGTTCAGCGCCAGGTTCGCCGCGTCGCTGTACGTGGACCGCTGGGTGGTGAGCAGGCCGGCGGTATTCTCGCGCACCTTATCGAAGACGACCACGGTGTCGTAGAGCGAGTAACCGAGGATGGTCAGCAGGCCGATGACGGACGTCGGGCTGACCGTGAAGCCGGTCAGTGCGTAAATGCCGACCGTGATCAGGATGTCGTGCAGCAGCGCGATGAACGCCGCCACGGCCATCCGCCACTCGAACGCGATCGACAGGTAGATCACGATCACCACGAGGAAGATGATCAGCGCCTCAAGGGCCTTGGACGTGATCTGCCCGCCCCAGGTCGGGCCGACGAGCTGGATCGAGATGTTGGTCGCTGCGATGTGGAACGTCCGCCCGATGGCGGCCGCCACCTGCTGGGTCACGTCGGAGGTCAGCGCCCCGGTCTGCACCGTCCACTGGTGCACCGACGGGGTGGAGGTGAACTGGACGCTCGCGTCGCCGCCGTGGGTCGCGCTGACCACCCGGGAGATCGCGCCCTGGGTGGTCGAGGAGGTGGCCGGGAACGTGAAGCTCGACCCGCCCTTGAACTCAAGCGAGAAGTTCAGCCCGCGCACCAGCAGGGCGATCGCGCTGATCAGCGCGAAGACGCCGGAGATCGCGTACCACAGCCGCTGGCGGCCGACGAAGTTGATCGAAACGTCGCCCCGGTACAGCCGTCCGGCGATGCCGCCGCCTGCCATCAGTCCTCCCTCGAGGTCGAGGAGATGCCGCTGTTCCGCCCGGAGGTCCGCTGCGTGCGGACCGTGCGCTTTGTCGAAGACCGCCATCGTGCCTTGGCGCCGAGCCGCTCGGGATCGAGCCCGGACCACTTGTGCCCGCTTGAGAAGAACTTCGTGCCGGCGAGCAAGGTCACCATCGGCTTGGTGAACAGGAACACCACGATCACGTCGATCAGAGTGGTCAGGCCGAGCGTGTAGGCGAAGCCCTGCACGTCGCTGACCGCGAAGTGGTACAGCAGCAGCGCGGCCAGGAAGGACACCGTGTCGGAGACCAGGATCGTGCGCCGGGCGCGCTTCCAGCCGGCCTCAACCGCCGGGCGGAGCGTTTTGCCTTCGCGCACCTCGTCACGGAGCCGCTCGAAGTAGACGATGAACGAGTCCGCGGTGATGCCGATCGCCACCACCAGACCGGCGATCGCCGACAGCGACATGGTGAAGTTCTGGTACCGGCTGAGGATGACCACCGAGAGGTAGGCGAGCAGCGCCGCGATCAGCAGGCTGGACACCGACACCAGACCGAGGCCCCGGTAGTAGTAGAAGAGGTAGATGATCACCAGGATCAGGCCGAGGAGGCCGGCGAGCAGCCCCGCGTCCAGCGAGCTGTGGCCGACCTGCGGGGAGATCGACTGGACGTTCTGCAGCGTGAAGTTCAGCGGCAGCTGGCCGTACTTGAGGACGTTGGTCAGCTGGGTCGCCTGGTCCTGGGTGAAGCCGCTCGGCTGCGGGCCGCTGATCGTGAACTGCCCCGAGGTGAGTGCGCCCTGCGTCTGCGGCGCGGACTGCACGTTGCCGTCGAGGACGATCGCCGTCGAGTCGAGCGCCGCGTTGTCCTGGTTGGTGGTCGCGGTGGGGAAGTACTTGTTGAACTGGTTGGTGGTCAGCGTGCCGAATGCCTTGGTCGCCTGGCCGTTAAGCGAGAGGTTGACGACCCACTGCGTGCTGTTCTGCTGCAGGGCGGGCGTCACGGCGGTCAGCTGGGTGCCCTCGAAGACCGCCGGGCCAAGGACGTACTTGTAGCCGTTAGGGTCGCACGAGACGGTCTGGTTCGCCAGGACATCCCACTGGTCGCCGGCGTCGGTGTACCCGACGGTCTTCTTCCAGGTGTCGTCGACGGTGGTCGGGTTGGGCCCCGGCTTGCACGACAGCTTGTCGAACAGCGTCTTGGTCGCCGCGTTCACCATGGACGCGTCGCCGAACGTGACCGTGGTCGCGGCGCTCGACGTCGGAGCAGGCGTCGCGCTGGCCTTCGGGGTGGAGCTTGCGCTCGGCGTCGTGCTGGCCTTGGCGGACGCGGTACCGGTCGGCGTGGCCGTCGGGCTCGCCAGCTTGGCCGACTCGGCCTGGGTCGAGGCCTTCGGGCTCGCGCTCGTCGACGGGGTAGGCGCGCCCGTGGAGGGCTTGGCGCTCCCGGTCGGGGTGGTCGACGGGCTCGGTGCCCCGCTGGCCGCGCCGGACGGGGTGGCACTTGGCGTGGTCGTCGCCGGCCCGGTGAACGGCTCCTCGAGGAGCACCGGCCGGAACGCCAGCTTGGCGGTCGAACTGACCAGGTTGATGACGTCCGGCGCCGCCTTGCCGGGGACGGTGATGTTCAGCAGGTCGGCGCCCTGCTGCTGGACCTGGGCGCCGGAGTTGCCGGTGCCGTTCACCCGGGATTCCAGCACGGAGATCGCCTGCTGCATGGCGTCGGCAGACGGCTGGCCCTTCGCGGTCGCCGCCTTCAGCACCACTTCGGTGCCGCTGGACAGGTCGAGCCCGAGTCCGACCTTGAACTGCTTGTGCCAGTTGCCCGGGTTGAACGTCTGGCTTCCGGTGATCGAGATCAGCATGACCAGGATCAGGACGGCCAGCGCCGCCAGCGCGCGGCCCGGGTGCGAGCCGCTCCTGCTTCGGGGGGGTGCCACTTGTCGCCTGCCTCTTAGCGTGCGGGATGCGCCGAGCTAGTGCGCGTTAGTCCTTCTTGGTGCCGGTCGCCTGCTCGTACGCCGTCTCGTCGGCGTCGTGAGCGGGCTCGTGGTCGCCGTTGGCGGACGCCGGGCCGTCGGTCTCCTCGTCGTCGTGGGCGGTCTCGGTCTCGTCAGACTGCTCCTCGACGTCGGTGTCGGTCTCGTCGGCGGGGGTCTCTTCTTCCTCGTCCACCGCCTCGCCCGGAGACACCACGTCCATCACGGCACGCCGCAGGTAACGCACCTCGACGCCCGGCGCGACCTCAAGGATCACGTCGTCGCCGTCGACGGCCACGACCGTCGCGTACATGCCGGCCGTCGTCCGCACCCGGGCGCCCGGCTGCACGGTGTTCTGCTGCTGCTGGGCCTGCTGCTTACGGCGCTGCTGCGGCCTGATCATGAGCAGGTAGAACGCCACGACGACGATCAGGATAAGGATCAGCGTCGACGGGTTGAACCCACCTGACGACGACGAGGCTGCTAGTGGTTCGACATTCCCCAGCATCGGGGCATCCTTCCGGTTGACATTCCGCTTGCCGGCTGGCCCGTCGTGTCGACGGTCACGTGCCAACCTGCGCAGTGTAGCGGCGCTATTAAAAACGCATAACCACCCTACGAGGTTTCCAATGTGGATCGTTACTCAGCGGCGCGAGTTCCTCAGCTGGAGCGGACAACTGTCTTCGCATTGCAACCGTTTCGCTACGTCCGTCCCGCTGGCCTGGGGTCCGGTCCCGCACTCAAGCCCTCTGAAGGCCCGCTGAATCAGTCGAAAAGTGTCGGCGTGTCAGCGGACGGCGGCGGGACGAGGCCCAGGTGCTCCCAGCCCGCCCGGGTGGCGACCCGGCCGCGCGGCGTCCTGGCCATCAGGCCGTGCCGGACGAGGAACGGCTCGGCGACCACTTCGACGGTCTCCGCCTCCTCCGCCACCGCGACCGCGAGGGTGGACAGGCCCACCGGGCCGCCGCCGAACCGCCTGATCAGCGCGTCGAGAACTGCCCGGTCGAGGCGGTCGAGGCCGAGCTCGTCGACCTCGTACAGCTCAAGGGCGGTCTTGGTGAGCTCCCTGGTGACCCGGCCGTCGGCGCGGACCTCGGCGTAGTCGCGGACCCGGCGCAGCAGCCGGTTCGCGATCCGTGGCGTGCCGCGCGAGCGCAGCGCGAGCTCCTCGATGCCGCC
>DASRRQ010000031.1:0-2424 GCA_035695505.1 Marmoricola sp.
GCTTCGCCGACTGCGGCGTCTGGTTGTCGAAGAACTCCCAGTTGACCATCACCACGGGGGCGTAGTCGCAGGCCGCGTTGCACTCAAGGCGCTCGATGGCGACCTTGCCGTCCGGCGACTTGATGTCCCTGTGGTGACCGTCACCGTGAGCGTCCCTGCGCTCGGAATCACTGGCGAGATGCTCGGCGAGCTCGGCGTAGATCTGGTCGCCGCCCATGATCGCGCAGGTCGTGTTGGTGCACACGCCAACCTGGTACTCGGCCGCGGGCTCGTGCTTGTACATCGTGTAGAAGGTCGCCACGCCGCGCACCTCGGTCTGCGTGATGCCGAGCACTTCGGCGCAGAACGCCATGCCCTCGCCGGAGACGTAGCCCTCCTCCGCCTGCACGAGGTAAAGCAGCGGGATCAGCGCGGACCGCGCCCGCGGGTACCTTCCGGTGATCTCCGCGGCGTCCGCCTTCAGCCGGGTCAGCGTTTCCTCACTGAACGGCATTACCGGTCAACGCCTCCAATCACCGGGTCGATCGACGCGATCGCCGGGATCACGTCCGCGAGGTTGCCGCCTTCGCACATGAGCGAGACGGCCTGCAAGTGGTGGAACGAGGGGTCACGCAGGTGCGCCCGGTACGGCTGCGTGCCGCCGTCGCTGACGACGTGGCAGCCGAGCTCGCCCTTAGGCGACTCGACCGGCACGTACGCCTGGCCCGCCGGCACCCGGAAGCCCTCGGTCACCAGCTTGAAGTGGTGGATGAGCGCCTCCATGGACTGGCCCATGATGTGCGCGATGTGCTCGGGCGACGGCCCCATGCCGTCGGGGCCGAGCGACAGCCGGGCGGGCCAGCCGATCTTC
This sequence comes from Marmoricola sp., assembly GCA_035695505.1. Taxonomy (GTDB): domain Bacteria; phylum Actinomycetota; class Actinomycetes; order Propionibacteriales; family Nocardioidaceae; genus Marmoricola. The sequence continues at coordinate 851 of DASRRQ010000031.1, forward strand.
GCGTCCTGGATCATCCACGGGTCGTTCGGCACGCTCGCGCGGTCCGCCAGCCGGTCGAGGCACTGCCCGATGATGCGCAGCGACTGCTCCATCTCGGCCATCCGGACGAGGTACCGGCCGTAGGTGTCGCAGGTCTCGACGGTCGGGACGTCGAAGTCGTAGGTCTCGTAATCCAGGTACGGCTGCGACTTCCGCAGGTCCCAGGGCAGCCCGGTAGCGCGAAGGATCGGCCCGGTCACGCTGAGAGCCATGCACCCTTCGAGGTCGAGGTAGGCGATGCCCTGAGTCCTCGCCTTGAACACCGGGTTGGCGTCGATCAGCGTGCGCAGGTCATGAATCCACTTCGGCGCCTTGCGCAGGAAGTCGCGGACGGCCTCGATCCCGCCGGCCGGGAGGTCCTGCGCCACACCGCCGGGCCGGATGAACGCGTGGTTCATCCGCAGCCCGGTGATCAGCTCGAACAGGTCGAGGACGTTCTCCCGAAGCCGAACGCTTTGCAGGAAGATCGTCGTCGCCCCGAGCTCGAGGCCGAATGGGCCGATGCCGCCGAGGTGCGAGGCGATCCGGTTCAGCTCAAGCAGGAGAACCCGGATCAGCTTGGCCCGCTCTGGCAGTTTGCCCTCGATGCCGAGCAGCCGTTCGACGGACAGGCAGAACGCCGTCTCGTTGAATATCGGCGTCAGGTAATCGGCCCGGGTGACGAACGTGGTGCCCTGGGTCCAGGTGCGGTACTCCAGGTTCTTCTCAATGCCGGTGTGCAGGTAGCCGATCGACGCGCGGATGTCGGTGACCGTCTCGCCTTCCAGCGTGAGGACCAGCCGGAGCACGCCGTGCGTGGACGGATGCTGCGGCCCCATGTTGACGACGATCTGCTCGTTCTGGCTGCGGTCCTCGTCGTTGGTGACGAGTTCGTCCCAGTCGCCGCCGGCCACGTTGTAGACGCGTCCCTCGGTGGCTTCCGCGTCGGCGTCGCTAGCGCCCGGGGTCGCGTGCGTGTCGGTGCTCACGAGTACGACCTTCTCTCGTCTGGTGGCGGCACCTTGGTGCCGCGGTACTCGACCGGGACGCCGCCGAGCGGGTAGTCCTTGCGCCCTGGGTGGCCCAGCCAGTCATCGGGCATCTCGATCCTGGTCAGCGCGGGGTGCCCGTCGAAGATGATCCCGAAGAAGTCCCAGGTCTCCCGCTCGTGCCAGTTGGCCGCCGGGTACACGCTCGTCACCGACGGGACGTGCCGGTCCGAATCGGGCGTGCTCACCTCGAGGCGCAGCCGCCGGTTGTGCGTGATCGACGCCAGGTGGTACACGGCGCGCAGTTCACGGCCGGCCTCTTTCGGGTAGTGGACGCCGGACACTCCGGAGAAGATCTCGAAGCGCAGCGCCGGGTCGTGCAGCAGCTTGTCGGCCACCGCGAGCAGGTACTCGCGGCGCACGTGGAAGGTGAGCTCGCCGCGGTCCACCACGACCCGCTCGATCGCCTCGCCGAAGCCGCTTCCGTCGGCCGCGAGCGCGGCGCCGAGCGACTGGGCCACCGCGTCGAAGTAGCCGCCGAAAGGCGGCTCGGAGGCGACGGGCGGC
>DASRRQ010000032.1:0-20365 GCA_035695505.1 Marmoricola sp.
GACGACCTCGATGACGGTGCCGGTGACGACACCGTCCTCTTCCTTGACCTGCTCGATGGTGCCCCAGGCGCGCTCGTACTGGGCGCGCTTCTTGGACAGGATCAGACGGCCTTCCTTGTCCTCCTTCTGGAGGACGAGGGCTTCGACCGAGTCACCCACCTTGACGACCTCGTTGGGGTCGACGTCGTGCTTGATGGAGAGCTCACGGGAGGGGATGACACCTTCGGTCTTGTAACCGATGTCGAGAAGGACCTCGTCGCGGTCGACCTTGACGATGATGCCTTCGACGATGTCGCCGTCGTTGAAGAACTTGATGGTGGCGTCAATCGCGGCGAGGAAGTCTTCCTCGGAGCCGATGTCGTTGATCGCTACCTGAGGAGCGTCGGAGTAGAGAATGGAAGTCATAAGGGAAAGGAATCCTTGGTGGACAGATGTAGTGCGGGCACGCGCAGAAGTCTCGGTTCACCATCACGAAGGATTTCGCTTGCCCTCGACATGTGATCGAGGGCTGACAGCGAGCTAGAGGCTGCTACGTCTGAGACTCAGGCAGACTTCTGGCGCAGAGAGAATCGTACGGCGTCCGGTACGCCTGAGTCCAACCGCGCACCGGCCCGCGGGCAGTGCGATCATCGGGCCATGTTCGAACACAGGCCCGTCCGGGCCGAGCGCCGACCGGTCGACGAGCACGACTCGCTGGTGGCCAACCGGGCCGACTGGGACGCCTACGCCGACGAGTACCAGTCGACACACGGGGAATTCCTCGGCGATGACGGGTTCCTGTGGGGCCCCGAGGGGGTCCAGGAGGACGCGGTCGGCGCGCTCGGGGACGTCTCGGGGCGCGATGTCCTCGAGCTGGGCTGCGGCGCCGGCCAGTGCTCCCGGTGGGTCCAGGGGCGTGGCGGCCGGGCGATCGGGCTGGATGTGTCGATGCGCCAGCTCCAGCACAGCCGCCGCATCGACCTCGAGCATGGGACCGCGGTCCCGACGGTCTGCGCAGGCGCAGCAGCGATCCCGTTCGCCGACCGCTCCTTCGACATCGTCTTCTCCGCCTTCGGAGCACTGCAATTCGTCTCCGACGCCGAGGCGCTGGTCCGCGAGATCGCCCGGGTCACCCGCCCCGGCGGCAGGTTCGCCTTCTCGGTCACCCACCCGACCCGATGGATGTTCCTCGACGACCCGGACGAGGGCGGCCTGATCGCCAGCCAGTCCTACTGGGACCGGACGCCGTACGTCGAGGTGGACGACGAGACCGGCGCGACGTCGTACGTCGAGCACCACCGCACCCTCGGCGACTGGATCCGCGCCCTGAGCGGTACCGGCTACCGGCTGATCGACCTGCTCGAGCCGGAGTGGCCTGCCGATCACGACCGGGTGTGGGGCGGCTGGAGCCGGACCCGGGGGCTGCTCACTCCGGGGACGGCGATCTTCGTCGCCGATCTGGCGGCTGAGGCGGGCCGGTGAGCACGCCTGAGACGGCCCCGCGACACGGACTCGGGGACCCGCGGATCCCGTGGATCATCATGCTCGACACCGCCACCGACCAGGTGCCTCCCGCCGCGATCGTCGCCGAGCGGCTCGGTGAGCTGGCGGCACGAGCAGGATGGCCAGCCCTCGCGCCGGACAGCGTGGTCGCCGGCGAGCGACGGGCACTGCTGGGGACCCTGAGCGCTGACGGGGCGCACGTGATCCGGGTCGGGCTCCACGAAGACGGGCTCCTGGTGGCCGGCCGACACGACGCACTGGACGGCCTCGCCCTGCTGGCCTGCGCCGAGCACCTGCTCGGAGTGCGTCTGCGCTCGGCGGCGCGCGGCGTCGGCGAACGGGTCGGCGCCGGTCGGCGAGCCCTGATCGAGCGTGCCTGGGAAGTTGCGGCCCGGCCGCCCGCGCGGGTCGCGCCGGCCTCGCTTCCGCTCACCGCCGCAGTCCAGGACGCCTTCGCCCGTACGACGCTCGACGCCACCCCGCGTACTGCTGACCTGGTGCTCGCCGGCGCCCGGGCCGTCGCGCGCTGGAACGCCGACCACGGCACCTCCGCCCGTCGCGTCTGCGTCGCCGTCGGCGTCTCGACCGTCGGCGGCGACACGGCCGACCTCGCCGACCGCAGCGGCTTCCTCCGCCTGCGCGATGTGGAGAGGCTCGAGCCGGACGACGTCCGCGCGGCGCTCGCCTCGGCACCGCTGCAGCCCGGGGCGGGAGCTGCCAGGAGGCCCAGTGCTCTGCTCGGCGCCGTCGTGCGGCTAGCCGCTCCGAGGTTGGGGTCGACGCTGCTGGTCTCGCACATCGGCTCGATCGAAGCCGACAGTGCCGTCTCAAGCCAGGATCTCTATCCACTCAGCGGTGGTGGCTCCGGACTCTCGTTGGGTGCTGTGACGATCCGTGGTCTGACCACCGTGACACTGCGCGCCCGGGGCCGGACGCACGACGACCAGGGACTCGAGCAGCTGCTCGCCCTGGTCGTCGATGCAATCGGTTGATCTGAGGTCAGGCCACCCGCCTCAGGCGACGCGGCGACGGGCGAGCCCGGTGCCGATCGTCACCATGACCAGGCCGAGGAGCAGCACGACCCACGGCAGGAAGCCCTGCGCGAGCGCGAGCAGGCCCGGCTTGGAGCCGACGGTGCTGTGCATGTCCTTGATCTCCTTCGGGGTGTAGGAGAGGTGCGCGTCGTTAGTGACGAGCTCGTGACCGTCATAGCTGAACCAGGACTTGGTGTCGGTGACCTGGTTCATGATCGCGCCGGTGATCGGCTCGACGTAGTACTTGGTCGAGTTCTGGTACATGCTGTCGGCGCTCACGTCAGCGCCGGTCAGGCCGAGCAGCGAGGCCGGGATCGTCTGGTTGCCGACCGACTGCGCCGGGACGGTGCTGGAGAAGATGTAGACCTTGGTGCCATCGACACTGCTGGTGCCGGTGTACGAGGTGCGCACGGCCTTGGCCGCGGTGTCATCCCACATCGTGTAGGTCTTCTTGTCGGTGTTGAACGGGAACTTGTAGATCAGGCCGCTGCGGTTGACCTTGGTGCGCTCGCCCTTGACCGACTCGTAGAAGTTGTCGCAGCAGTTGACTGCCGCGCCGGTCTTCGCGTCGAATGCGGCCCGCTTCTGGCTTTGGGACCGGATCACCCCGTCCGAGGAGGTGATGGTGGTGTTGTTCATCCACACGACGGTGTCGCCCGGGGCCTTCTTCGACGCGGTGACATCACCGATCGTGTGCGCCGCGACGGAGAGGTCGGTGGTGATCGGCGCCAGGGTCTTGGTGTCGAACACCGTGGCGTCCTTGGCCGAGAGGTAGGTCATCGAGTCCTGGTCGGCAGGTGCGACGGCCAGAGAGGGCGCCACGTAGAAATGCACCATTCCGGCGACGACGGCGAGCAGCGCGCCGACCCCGGCGACGGTCGCTCCCAGCATCGGCCGCGAGCCTCCGTTGTTGTTCGCCTTCCGCGAGGTCGGCGCTTCGAGTGTGCTGGCAGCCATCAGCTGCCTCCTTTCATGGTGAGTGCGACGAGTGCGGTCGCACCGGTCCTCAGGTTCTTCCAGTCGAATCGGGCGGCCCAGGCGGTGGCCGCGGCGGACACGTCCGCACGCAGCTCGGGGTCGCCGAGTTGGGCGAGCGCCTCGTCGATGCCCACCACCAGACGGGCCTGGACGGCACTCAGATCGGTTGCCGGCTCAGGCAGCAGCCAGCCGGTGCTGGCGTCGCGGATCGAGTCCCGCAGGCCCGGTACGTCGCGCGCCAGGGTCGGCACGCCGTACCCGGCGGCCTCGAGCACGACCTGACCCCAGCCTTCGGCATCGGAAGCGCACACGTGCAGCCGCGAACGGCCGAGCAGGGCGGCCTTCTCGGCCTCGGTGACGTAGCCGTGCAGCGTGACGTGCTTCTCGATGTCGAGGTCCCGGACCAACGCTGCGAGCCGCTCCTGGTCCGGGCCCTTGCCGATGATGTCGAGGTGCAGAGCCGGACGTGAGATCTGGAGGGCCGCGACGGCGCGGATCACCAGGTCGATCCGCTTCTGCGGTGCCAGGCGGCCGAGTACTACGACCCGGTCGACCGTGTCTTCCTCGGCGGCGCTGACCGCGAGCGGCGGGTTGCTGCCGTTGTGCAGGATCGAGATCGGCCCCGTCCAGCCGAGCCGCGTGACCATCGCCTGGCGGGTGGACTCCGAGACGGCGACCGTGGTGACGTCGGCGTAGACGCGCGGCATCACCGTGCCCTCGAGGAACCGGCCCAGCCAGGCGACCGGCGCCGGGAAGTAGAGGCCGAACTGGTCGAGGTGGACGTGGTGGACCACCAGGACCAGCCCGGTACGCCGCCGGGAGACGACGAGTGGTGAGAACTGCGGGATGCCCGACTCCAGGTCGACGACCGCGTCGACCGAGCCGCGGCGTACGAGCAGCCAGAGCGCAGCGAGAACGTAGTAGCTGAGGCGTCCGCCGCGGCGGACGATCCGGATGCCGTCGCGCATCTCCGTCCGCGACTGTCCGACGTCCCGCGCGGTCAGGAAGTCGACCCGAGCGCCCGCCTCGACGAGGCCGAGGGACAGCTCCCAGGCGTAGCGCTCGGCTCCCCCCGCCAACGAGTGGTCGAGGTCGCGCCAGTTGGCCACGACGACGCGGGAGCCGCGAAGGTCGGTCATCTCAGGCGCCTCCGACAAGAGTCAGCGGGGTCACGACAGCGGTCTCGTCGGTGAGGGCGCGCGGCCGCAACGCGGTGACGGTGGCCGTGCGGACGGTTGGCGTCTGCCGGACCCGCCACGCGATGCCGATCAGATCGGCGAAGCTGCGGATGCCGTGGCGCAGCGGGCTGAAGGTCGAGCCGGGCACATCGGCCCAGATCACCGGGATCTCCTCGACCCGCGCCTTCAGCGCACAACACCGGGCCAGCAGCTCGACGTCGAAGCTGAACCCGCTGGTGGCGACGCTGGCGAAGACGTCGCGGGCCAGGTCGCCGCGCAGGATCTTGAACCCGCACTGGGTGTCACGGATGCCGGGCACCAGGATGGCGGCCGCCTTCCGGTAGGCCGCAGCGCCGGTCCGGCGCATCCAGTCGTGACGGTCCTCGATCTGCGAGCCATTGACCGAGCGCGAGCCGATGACCACGTCGGCGCCGGCGTCGAGGCACACGGCCGCGGACTCGAAGGCCCGCAGATCGGTCGCCCCGTCGGCATCCATGAAGCCGACGACGTCCGAGGTGGTCGCGGCCATCCCGGCGCGCACCGCTGCGCCCTTGCCGCGCTCCTCACAATGCAGGACGCGGACCGGCATGACCGGCGAGTCCATGGACAGCGCGACCTCGACGGTGCGGTCGGTGCTCCCGTTGTCGACGACCAGGACCTCCAGCGGCGGCAACGGCAGCTCGGCGGTCGAGAGCGCGTACGCACGCAGCGCGCGCAGTGTCGACGGCAGACGGTTCTGCTCGTTCAGAGCAGGGATGATCAATTGCACGGTGCGCCCTCCCAGTCGCACGCGAACAACACCGCAGCACGTGGCCGCGGCTACTCACCGAAGAACGGTCAGTTGTCTGCGTAGCTGTAGAGCTTGATGTCGGACACTCCGTGCTGGTTGCCCTGATAGGCCGCGACACCACCGACGGTGCCTGCCACTCCTACGATTGCGCCAACGATGACGGCGATCGCAATGTTCACGATGTAAACCTCCCCTTGAAGTGAACCCCCTCCCAAGGGTTCAAAGGGGACATTACACGTTAATACTCCGTTTACGTCCCGAAACACGTGTCAGTGACCAAACCGAGACAATCAGCGCGAACCCAGCGAGACCATCCGCAACGATGACTCCCCCCGCCGCCGGGGACTTTCGGACGTCGGCGATCGACCGGGTCGGCGCCCCGAGGTCGACCAGGCGCAGCCAGTGGCCGTCGTACGCCGTGGTGCCCGTCGGTACCTGTGAGGCGGTAACGCCGTTCGCCTTCTCGACCAGGACCCAGCGGACGCCGAGGCCGCGCAGTGCTCCGGCCGGGTCCGGGGTCCTCAGTGCGGTCCCGATCTTGGTCAGGTAGGGGTCCTCGCTCGGGAGCACGCTGGTGCGCAGGTAGGTCCGGTCGTCGTCGAGCACGTCGCCGGGCAGGAACCGCGGGGCCGGATCGAGCAACGCCCGGTCATCGTTCCACGCATAGCCGCGATAGCTCCCGGTCCAGGGCAGGACCACGGTCGCGCCCTTCTGGGCACCCCCTGGGGCGCCTAGCAGGCTCGCGACCCGGTCCCAATCGCCCGGGTAGTCCACCGGCCGGATCTTCCCGGCCAAGCCCCAGGTCAACGACGGGAGCAGGAGCACCGGGGCCAGCACCACGAGTCCGGCGATCCCGGCGCTCCCGGACCGGCCCGCGCGCTCGGCCGCGATCAGGCGATCGACCACCGCTGCCGCTCCGAGGGCGAGGACGAGGCCGAGAGGCGCGAGGTAGCGCTGCGAGTCGCGCAGGATTCCTAGGGCCGGTACGTGCGCGGAGATCGTGCCGAGGCCGTCGCCGACCGGACCGATCGCCGGCAGCAGCGCGAGCAGGAGCGCTACTCCCCCGGCGATGGCGATCCCGGTCGTCGTACGCCGTCCGATCGCGGGGGCGGCGTACGCCAGGCCGACAACGAATGCCAGGGCGAGCAGCGCCGCGGCCGCGACCACCAGGACATGGGTGCGCTCAGGTGGGATCACCGAGCTCTTCCAGATCCCGCCCATCGACAGCAGGCTGGCCAGGACCCCGAGCGAGGACTCGCCGCGCGCCGCGAAGTCGCCGAACTGGGCATCGCTGCTGTGCAGTCCGGGACCGAGGACGGCCGGCACGATCCACGGCAGGTTCGTTACCACCGCGACGCCGAGCAGGGCGAGCACCCGTCGTGCCCCGCCCGCGGCGACGACACAGACGGCGACCAGCACCCCCACCAGGCCGACCGAGGGCGCGCAGACTGCCGTGGCCAACAGCAGCACGGTGACCGCCGGCCAGCCCTGGGCGCGACCGTCTCGGACCCGCACCGCGGCGAGGACCAGCCAGGGCAGCAGTCCGTAGCCCAGCACCGTCGGCCATTGGCCGATCGCGAGCCGCTCGTAGACCCAGGGGTTCCAGAGGTAGACGATCACCGCCGCGACCTGGGCCGGTGCACTGGCCCACCGAGCGAGCCGCGCGATACCGAGTCCGCCGGCGGCGAACGCGACGATCAGCAGCAGCCGCTGCAGCACCGAGCCGGGCAGCACGTTGTCCACGATCGAGACCAGGGCATCCATCGGGACGGCCCGCGGGACCGAGCCGTCCAGGCCGAGCCAACCGGCCTTGAACGGCTGGTCGGGGGTGAAGACCATGTCGCCGCGCAGGGCGATCCCACCGCGCACCAGCAGCGGCCCGAGGACGGCCACCGTCACGGCAGCGGTCGCGACCCGGGCGGGCCAACGGGCGGCCTCAGGCGCGGAGGTCACGGGAGCTCCTGAGCCCATGGGCGAGCGCCAGCACGATGCCGGTGCCGGTCAGCAGATCAGCCGCGTCGGGGATCGGACCAGGCCCGTGCAGATGCAGGCTCCAGGCGGAGACGAGCGCACCGGCGACCACCAGGACGCCGGCGGCGGCCGGGCGCAGGCGGTGGCCCGGCAGCCAGACCAGGGCGACGCCGAGCAGCCCGGGAAGGCCTCCGAGGACCCAGCCGACGGCGACGGCCGCGATCACCCCGGCACCAAGGCGCAGGCGGCGGCGCGGACGGGCGCGCTTGCGAGCAGGCAGCGAGCCCGCTGCAGCGACGGGAGCCGGGGCAAGCGCTGGCCGCAAGCGAGTCCGCAGCAGCAGGACGACGGCGAGGAGCAGGACCAGCCCGGACAGTCCCAGCCCACCGAGCAGGCCGATCAGGTAGTTGCGCTGCGGTGCGAACGTGATCTTCACCAGTCCGCCGTCACCGGCCGGCACCCGCCAGCCCTGCGCCCAGCCGTCGATCTCTTGCGGGTGCAGCGTGCGGCCGTCGAGCGTGGCCTGCCAGCCGGCGTTGTTATTGCGGCCGGTCACCAGGAGTGAGGCTGCACCGGCACCGACCCGGACCCGTTGCGCGGTCGCGGAAGCGGAGAGCACGGTCATCGTCCGCGCCGGTGTCGTTGGGTCGGTGTCGGTGGCATCGGTGCGGGTCAGCGCCGTGCGCACCGGCTGGAACTGCGACGTGGCTGCGATGACGACCCGGTGAACGCCGGCGCTGATCGCGACCGGAGCGCCGCACAATGAGAAGGTCATCGGCTCGGCGTCCGAGATGTCACCGATCCGGCCGTCGACCCGGGTGGTGTACCGGTGGCCGTCAACAGAGACGTTCGGCCCGAACCCGCAGACAGCCCCGGTCGCCGCGGTCCCGTCGAGCGGTACCGCGCTGCTCCCGGGTCCGAGCTGGACTTCGCCGACTCCTAGCGGGGCGGTGCCGTGCGAGGGGTTGGAGAAGGTGATCACCAGGCGCTTGGCGACCAGCGGCTCGAACGCGCCGAGGGCCAGATCGACATGCCGGGTCTGGGTGCCGGAGACCAAGGTCGCCTCGGTCGGCGTCACCCCCGGCGACCCGGGCGCCGTCACCGTCAGACGGTCCAGCCGACGCGGTTTCGCGAAGTCCACCACCAGGCTCGGATGGTCATCGCCCGGATCCGCGAGCCAGGACGTCGTCGGGAGGCCGTCGTAGGCCATCCGCGGCGAGACGGTCGGGTCGTCGGCGTACGTCGAGGAGCCGTGCATCACCACCGACCCGCTCAACGGGTCGAGGAGCGCGGCGGTAGACGGATCGGCGCGGGCGACGACCGCGCCGCTGACCGAGAACGTGCCGGACGCCGGCACGGTGATCTCGCGGTCGATCCCGACCGCCTCCTCGGCGAACCGGCGCCGAGCGGGGTCGCAGTCCGGGCCGAGCAGCGTCGGCACGCACGCGCGTGTCTCGGCGGTGCTCGTGAACAGGTACGACGTCGGCGCAGCCCCGGGGACTTCGGGAACAACCAGGCTGCGCTGCACCGGCAGGCCGGCGCCGGAGATCTCCTGGACCGAGACCTGGGACCGGGAGTCGTGGCCCTTGACCGCAGCGACCGTGACCTTCAGCGCGCTGCTCCTGGCTCCGTGCAGGTCGGCCGTCGCGACCCCGGTCGCCGGATCGGTACGGGCGACGACGGTGTGGCTGCCGGCAGAGATCCGCCACCGTCGTACGGCGGTCCCGGTGCCCGGATCGCTGTGCACCGTGACCGTGTCGAAGGTCTGCGCGGCGTCGTAGTGGACGGCCAGCCACTGGCCGACAGGCCGGGTCAGCGAGGCGGTGGTCCAGGCCGTCTGCGCATCGCCATCGACCGCGGCGTACGGCGCGGACTCGGGGTGGATCGGGCCGAAGCTGTCCGGATAGCCCTGCGACGTCGAGGCGTTGACGTAGGCGACGCCGTGGTAGTCGGCACTGACCAGCTGGGCGCCAGGGGCTCCCGGATAGTTCTCGACGTACCGGTGCAGCCGACGGGGCTCTCCCCGGGCGAGGACCGGGCCCTCGGCGGCATGCACCCGGCCGTACTGGCGCTCGCGGAGCTGGTAGCTGTCGCCGACGATGTCGGTCGGCTGCTTCCATCCGTCCTCGCCGGTCACGACGGCAGCTTGGTCCGGCGCGAGCAGCCCGGACTCCACCGCGGTCAGCACATCAGCAGGCCCCGAGGAGATGGTGCGCGCAGTCGCCTCCGGCTGCAGCCGCAGGTCCGTGCCCGAGCCCGTGTCCCGGCCGGTCACCTCGAAGACCTCCACAGCCGGCCCGAAGTCGAGCTGGCCGAAGGCCGCGACTCGCTTCAGCCCGCCAGACGTCGCGAGTGCGACAGCGGCGACGTTGGACGGCGAGCTGTCGTCGAGGGAGGGGTCGAGGTCGTGGCGCAGCACCACGTAGCCGATGCCGACCCGGTCCAGCATCTCGCCGAGCTCGGGTGAGCCGGACCCCGAGTCGAGGAGGTCCTCGAGGCTCGTCAGCATCCTGATCGTGCCCGCGCCGGCAAGCGGCACTTGGGAGCGGGTCACCCACGGGGAGTCAGCGACGATGGACATCGGCTCGTCCATCGTCCAGCCCCAGGTCTGGATGCCGAAGCCCGAGCCGGGGACGACCCAGGCCCGGTTCTGGCCAGGCTGGGCGGCGAGGTAATTCGCGGTCTGGCTCCAGTACGCCGGCACGTGGTCCCAGCCCGGCGTACGGGTATTGAGGGCGAGGACCGGCTGCGCGCCTGCGACCACCAGCAGCACCGCGGCGACGACGCCAGCAACGGCGGCACCGCGGCGCCGCCGGGCTGCGCGTGCGGACAGTGCCGAGGCCAGCCCGCCGAGCCGAGCCAGTGCGGCGCCGAACCCGATCACGAGCGGCAGCCGCAGCACCGGGTCGATCTTCGGCACGTTGCGCAGCAGCGCGAACGGGTGGTCCAGGGCGCTCTGCATCGTGGAGGCCAACGGGCTCTGCAGCACCGAGGTCGAGGTGTGGCCGATGGTCAGGCAGGTCAACCCGATCACCGCGCTGAGGATCAACGGCACGCGCCACCGGCTGCGGAACACGGCGAGGCCGACGACGCCGATCGCGGCCACCGCGCCGGTCGCCGCGACCAGGAGCGGGTGGTAGTCCAGAGACCAGGCGGCGGGCCACGACGGCCTGCCTGCCGTGGTCAGGTAGCCGACCCAGTTGCTGGCCCCGCGGACGCTGGCGTCAAATCCGGTCGTCGAGGTGGTCGTGCGGGAGTCTTCGACGTAGTCGTAGAACGGTGGCGAGTAGGCGCTGAGCTCGACCAGCGATGCCGCCCACCAGAGGCTGACAGCAACGATCGCGGCCGACCACCAGCCGAGCAGCGACCACCGCGCCAGACCCTGCCAGCAACCCCACACGATGAACACCACGACCAACGGGAGCGGCGCAATCGTCCCGGTCGCGTTGACCGCGCCGCCGAACAGGAACGCCGCCGCCGAGAACAATGCGGCGAGCCGGACGTCCACCCGGCCGCGCAGCGCCCACAGGACCGGGAGCAGCACCCATGGCAGTGCGGCCGTCGGCAGCACCTCGGCGCTGCGGACCCCGATCTCGCTGATGATCCGGACATCGAGCCCGTAGGCCAGGCCCGCAGCAAGCGCCGGCCACGCGCTCAGACCGAGCTGCCGGCACACGAGCCGGGCGCCTTCGCACGCGGCGACGACCACGACCCAGGACCACAACCGTTCGGTGACCCAGGCCGGGACGCCGACAAGGTGCAGGCCGCCGAAGAACGGGCCCATCGGGAACAGGTAGCCGTACGCCTGGTTCTGGAGCTCGCCGAGCGACATCTGCGGGTTCCACAGCGAGAAGGTGCTGTGCAGGAGCGATGCGGGCGCATCGATCAGCGAGGCCTTGGTGTCGGTCGTCGTCCGGCCGGCCTGCTCGGTCAGGAACGCCAGGAGGACGACGGCGTACGCCGCGGCTGCAGCCGTCCTGGGCCGTTCGACGATTGCGCGCATGACCTGCTCACGGTAGCCAACTCGGCGCAATTCGGACGCCGTACGCGCGGACGGGCGCCACCAGCGCCGCTAGGGTAGGCCGGTGACCCAGAACCCGTCGACGTCGTTGACGTCGGCGGCGGTCAAGGGCGGGTCAGCCATCGCCGGAGCGATCGTCGCGATGAATCTGACGACGTACGCCTTCACGATCCTCGGAGCCCGGCTGATGGGCCCCCGGTCCTTCGGGGCGTTCACCGCGGTGATGAACGTGCTGCTGGTTGCCGCCGTCCTGGCGCTCGCCTTGCAGGCGACTGCGGCGCGGCGGATCGCTCGCGAGCCGGGCGACGTGCACGAAGTGGAGCGCACCATCCTGCTGGTCGGGCGCCGCTCGGCCATCGGCCTCGGCATCCTCTTCCTGCTCCTCTCCCCGGTCGTCAACCTCGCGTTGCGCCTGCACAGCCTGCCGACCGCGATCCTGCTCGCGATCACGGTCGCCCCGACGACGCTGATGGGCGCGCAGGCCGGCGTCCTTCAGGGCGAGCGCCGTTGGGTCCCGTTGTCCTTGGTCTATCTCGCCGCCGGACTCCCCCGGCTGCTCCTCGGGATCGTCCTGCTGGCATGGAAGCCTGAGGAGCTCACCGCGGTGGTCGCGGTGGCGATCGGCGCGTTCGCCCCGGTGCTGATCGCCGGATTCGCCCTGCGCCAGCCCCGCGGGACCGACTCGGGCGCCCCAGGCACCGACGACCACAGCGCACGAGCTCTGTGGTGGGAGACGGTCTACAACTCCCAGGCACTGTTGGCGTTCCTGGTCCTGTCCAGCATCGACATCGTGCTCGCGCGCAACGCACTGAGCGGCCACCAGGCGGGCCTGTACGCCGGCGGGCTGATCATGGTGAAGGCGGTGACGTTCCTGCCGCAGTTCGTGGTCGTTCTCGCGTTCCCGTCGATGGGCACCGACGATGCCCGCAGGCGCGCGTTGCTGAGCAGCCTGGTCCTGGTCGCCGTCACCGGGCTGGTGGTCACTCTCGGCGTACGGCTGCTGCCGCACCTGGCGCTCGTCTTCGTCGGCGGGTCCGAGTACGACGCCATCCGGGACCGGCTCTGGGTCTTCGCGATCCTCGGCACCGTGCTCTCGATGCTGCAGTTGCTCGTCTATAGCGTGCTCGCCAAGCAGTCGCGGAGCTCGGTGGCGCTGCTCTGGATCAGCCTGGTGCCGCTGGTGGTGCTCGGTCTGAGCAGCAGCACGGTGCTCCAGCTGGCGACGCGGGTCCTGTGCGTGGACGCCGTGCTGCTGGCGCTGCTGCTCTCGATCAGCCTGTGGCGCCTGCGCGCCGACGGGCTCACAACGCAGCCGGCCACGGTCGACCAGGCCGACTGACCGGCCCCGTCGCGTCGCGTTAGTGCGCGGCCTCGTGCCAGCTGCGGCCGGTCCCGACCGAGACGTCCAGCGGCACGGTCAGGTCGGCAGCGGCGCCCATCTGCTCGCGGACCAGGGCCTCGAGCTGATCACGCTCTCCGGTGGCGACCTCGAAGACGAGCTCGTCATGGACCTGGAGCAGCATCCGCGACGAGAGGCCCCCTGCTGTGATCGCCCGGTCGACGTTGAGCATCGCGACCTTGATGATGTCGGCGGCCGACCCTTGGATCGGCGCATTGAGCGCCATCCGCTCGGCGATCTCACGGCGTTGGCGGTTGTCGCTGGTCAGGTCGGGCAGGTAGCGGCGGCGGCCCATGATCGTCTCGGTGAACCCGGTGCTGCGGGCCTCGTCGACGACGCCGGCGAGATAGTCGCGGATCCCGCCGAAGGTCTCGAAGTACTCGTCCATCAGACCGCGGGCCTCGCCGGTGTCGATCTTGAGCTGCTGGGAGAGACCGAAGGCGGACAGGCCATAGGCGAGCCCGTAGTTCATCGCCTTGATCTTGGCCCGCATCTCGACGTTGACCTCGGTCGGCTCGACACCGAAGACGCGGGCGGCGGTGACCTGGTGGAAGTCCCGGCCCGAGTTGAACGCCTCGATCAGCCCGGCGTCCTCGGAGAGGTGCGCCATGATCCGCATCTCGATCTGACTGTAGTCAGCGGTGAGCAGCTCGGCGTATCCGCCGCCGACCACGAACGCCTGCCGGATCCGCCGGCCCTCCTCGGTGCGGACCGGGATGTTCTGCAGGTTGGGGTCGGTACTGGAAAGCCGCCCGGTCGCCGCGATGAGCTGATTGAAGGTGGTGTGGATCCGCCCATCCGGCGCAACGGTCTTGAGCAGACCCTCGACAGTCTGGCGCAGGCGGGAGACATCGCGGTGCCGGAGCAGATGCTGCAGGAACGGATGCTCGGTCTTCTCATACAGGCCCTGCAGGGCGTCGGCGTCGGTCGTGTAGCCGGTCTTGGTGCGTTTGGTCTTCGGCATGTCGAGCTCGTCGAAGAGCACCACCTGGAGCTGCTTGGGCGAGCCGAGATTGATCTCCTTGCCGATCACGTCGTAGGCATCGCCCGCTGCGGCGCGAACGTGGTCGCCGAACTCCGACTCGAGCCCGACGAGGAACTCCTGGTCGACCGCAATGCCGTCCTGCTCCATCCCTACCAGCACCTCGACCAGCGGCAGCTCGATCTCGTCGAGCAGCCGGGTGCCACCGCGGTCGGCGAGATCGGCCGACAGCGTGACGGCAAGATCGAGGACCGCTCGCGCGTGCAGCATCGCCGACTCGCTGATCTCGTCGCCGGACTCGAACAAGGCTCCCTGGTCGTCTCCGTTCTCCTGCTTCAGCTCTCGCTTGAGGTGGCGCAGGGTCAGGTCGGCCAGCCCGTACGAGCGCTGGTCAGGGGCGACCAGGTAGGCCATCATCGCCGTGTCGGTAGCGAGGCCCGCCAGCTGCCAGCCGTGCGCTCGCAGCGCGAGCAGCGGGCCGTTGGCGTCGTGGATGATCTTCGGCGCGGCGGCGTCGGCCAGCCAGGTAGCGAGGGCGGCGTCGTCGGCCGGGGTCAGGCCGGCAACATCGACGTACGCCGCATCGCCGTCAGCCTGGGCCAGCGCGATGCCGTCGACCCGGCCCGTGCCTGAGCCCCAGCTGGCTCGCACGTAGAGCCCGACCGGCCCGGCGCCGAGGCTCTCGAGGTAGCCGGCCACCTCGTCTGGCTCGATCGTCGTGCCAGCCAGGTCGAAGCCGCCCTCGACCTCGGGCTCCTCAGCCGGCGCCAGGGTGTCCAGGATCCGGGTGCGCAGCTCGCCGCGGAACTCGAGCTCGTCGAGGAGCTCCAGCGCCGCCGCGCGATCCCACTCGGTGCGGGCCAGGTCCTCGGGCGCCAGCTCGAGAGCCAGATCGCGCACCAGTGCGTTGAGGCGGCGGTTGCGGATGACGTCGTCGAGGTGATCGCGCAGGCTCTCGCCTGCTTTGCCGCCCACCTCCTCGGCACGGTTGATCACGTTGTCCAGGCCGTCGAAGGTCACGATCCACTTGGCCGCCGTCTTCGGGCCGACGCCGGGGATGCCGGGCAGGTTGTCGGAGTCCTCGCCGACGAGCGCTGCGAGCTCGGGGTACCGATGCGGCGGGACGCCGTATTTGGCCTCGATCGCAGCCGGAGTCATCCGCGCGAGCTCGGAGACCCCGCGCATCGGGTAGAGCACGGTCGATTCCTCGGTGACCAGCTGGAAGGAGTCCCGGTCGCCGGTGAGGATGAGCACCTCGTAGTCGCTGGCAAGCCCCTGAGTGGTCAGGGTGGCGATGATGTCGTCGGCTTCGTAGCCCTCGTAGACCAGGTGCTGGATCTTGAACGTGTCCAGCAGCTGCCGCAGCAGTGAGAGCTGGCTGCTGAACTCGTCGGGCGTCTTGTTGCGCTTGGCCTTGTACTCCGGGTATTCCGCGAGGCGGAAGGTCTTGCGAGACTTGTCGAAGGCGACGGCGACGTGCGTCGGCTGCTCGTCGCGAAGCACGTTGACCAGCATCGAGGTGAACCCGTAGACGGCGTTGGTCGACTGCCCCGTCGCAGTCGAGAAGTTCTCCACAGGCAGCGCGAAGAAGGCCCGGTAGGCCAGCGAGTGGCCGTCGAGCAAGAGGAGGCGCGGGCGGGCCCCAGGGAGGTCGCTGGGCGCATGGTCGGGCGCATTGTCGGGCTCATTCTCGGACACGTCCTCGACCCTAATGGGTGGCCCGGACAACGTCAGCCTCGCGGGGCGCGGCAGGATGGGGCCATGACCGATCCTGTGACTGACACGGACGCCATCGAGGCCTACATCGCAGCGATGCCCCACGGCATGGGCTCCCTGAACGACAAGATGGGCATCGAGATCCTCGAGCTCTCCGCCGAGCGCATCGTGGCCACGATGCCCGTCGAGGGCAACACCCAGCCGTACGGGCTGCTGCACGGCGGCGCGTCCGTTGTCCTCGCAGAGACGCTGGGATCGATGGGCTCGGCCTTGCATGCCCAGCCGCTCGGCAAGATCCCGGTCGGCGTGGATATCAACGCTACCCACCACCGTTCGGCGACCAGCGGCATCGTGACCGGCACCGCAACCGCGATCCACCTCGGGCGCACGTCGGCCGCGTACGAGATCGTGATCACCGACGAGCGCGGCAAGCGCGTGTGCACCTCGCGGATCACCTGCGCGCTGATCGACCCCCGGCGCGGCTGAGCCGGCTCAGTCCTGCGGGTCCTCAGCAGACTGCTCGGCCAGCGCGAGGTCCGGGTCCAGCGCACGACGCTGGATCGATCGTCGCTGCGCGAGGATCCGGCCGAGGTTGCGGCGGGCGTCGATCGGCCGCAGCGCCTCGGGGGTCAGCTTGCGGCGCAGTACTGCTGTATTGGCGACCCGCACCGAGGCGACCGTGGCCAGGCCGAGCCGGGCCAAGAAGCGGTTGGTGTCGCGCGAGCTGCTCGCGGTGATCGCGGTGATGTGCGAGACGTCCTTGTCCTCGGCCCAGGTAACCGCAGCATCCAGCAGCGCTCGCGCGTAGCCGTGCTTGCGGTGCTCGGGGCGGACCAGCAGGTAGGAGCTGTGCACGGCCATGTCGGAGTGCAACGGGCTGATCGGAGCGCGGCGCAGATGGATCGCGGCGACCAGCTCGCCACCGTCGTCGAGGCCCACGAGCACGCGCTCGTCGGCGTCAGCAGCGATCTGGGCCAGCGCGGTAACAGCCTCGTCGACCGGGCGCGGGGTCGGGCCATCGGTCCCGCGGGGGCTCATCTCGGCCCACAGCTCGAGTAGCGCCTCGGCGTCCTCGGGACGCGCGTCCCTGACGTCCAAGGGGTGACGTGACATCGATGCCTCCTCCGCACACGTGGTGACTCGACTGGTGACTCGACCGGCGCAACGGGTGTCAGACTACGCTGCTGAACTCGATCACTCTAGGGGGCAGACGTGCTCATCGGAACCGGTACGGCGGTCAACGCCGCAACCGTCCTCGCGGGCAGCACCGTGGGCGTACTGGTCGGCCATCGGCTGCCCGAGCGCACCCGTACGACGGTCACCGACTCGCTGGGCCTGGTGACGCTGCTGATCGCCGCATCGTCGGCGTTCGCGGTCCGCGACAGCGCCCTGAGCAAGGCGGTCGGCAACTCGGCTCCGATGCTGATCGTCCTCGGGGCGCTCCTGATCGGCGGTATCGCCGGTTCGCTGGCGCGCATCGAGGACCGGCTCGAGGGCCTCGGCGGCGTCCTGCAGCGGCGGCTGACCCGTGGCGGCGGGGCCGAGGCCGATCACGAGGCACGGGACCGGTTCATCCAGGGTTTCCTGACCAGCTCGCTGGTCTTCTGCGTCGGCCCGCTGACCATCCTCGGTTCGATCAACGAGGGCATCGGCAAGGGATCGGACCAGCTGCTGCTCAAGGCCGCCCTGGACGGCTTCGCCTCGATCGCGTTCGCCGCGTCATTCGGGTGGGGTGTGGCCGCCAGCGTGGTGACGCTGGTCGTGGTGCAAGGTTCGCTGACCGCCCTCGGCGCCGCGCTCGGCACGTTCCTGCCCGACGCCCATCTGGCGGCGCTGACCGCGACCGGCGGCCTGCTGCTGGTCGGCGTGGGCCTGCGGCTGCTGAACATCAAGCAGGTGAAGGTCGGCGACCTGTTGCCAGCGCTGATCGTGGCGCCGGTACTGACCGAGATCGTGACCTGGTTCCGCTAGCTGCTAGACGTCCCCACCGAGATAGGCGGCCCTGACGCTGTCGTCGCCGGCCAGCTCGGCACCGGTGCCAGATCGGACGATCTCGCCCGTTTCCAGGATGTGCGCGGTGTGCGCTCGCTTGAGCGCCTGTGCCGCGTTCTGCTCGACGAGCAGCACGGTCGTGCCCTGGCTGTTGATCTCGGTGACGATGCTGAAGATCTGCTGGATCAGCTTCGGTGCGAGGCCCATGGAAGGCTCGTCGAGCAGCAGCAGCCGCGGTTTGGCCATCAGCGCCCGGCCGATCGCGAGCATTTGCTGCTCGCCTCCCGACATCGAGCCGGCCGCCTGCTTCTCCCGCTCCTTCAACCGCGGGAACAGGTCGAAGACCCGATCGAGGTCCGACCGGTAGGCCGCGCTGTTCCGGTCCTTGCGGACATAGGCACCCATGTCCAGGTTCTCCATCACGGTCATGCCCGGGAAGCAGCCACGGCCCTCGGGCGACTGACTGATCCCCATCAGCACCCGCTCGTACGGCGGCAGGTGAGTGATGTCGTTGCCGTCGAACGTGACGGTGCCTTGGCGGACCCGGCGCAGGCCTGAGAGCGTCTTGAGCGTCGTGGTCTTGCCGGCGCCGTTGGCTCCGATCAGCGTTGCGACCGTGCCTTCTTCGACACCGAAACTGATGTCACGGATGGCCTCGATGTGCCCGTAGTTCACGCACAGGCCCTGCACCTCAAGAAGCATCGTCTTCATCCACTCCCAGGTACGCCGCGATGACTGCGGGATTGTCGCGGATCTCGGCTGGCGTGCCCTCGGCGATCTTCTGCCCGAACTCGAGCACCACGATCCGGTCGGTCACGCCCATGACCAGACGCATGTCGTGCTCGATCAGCAGCACCGTGAACCCGGAGTCGCGGACCTTCCGGATGAGCTCCATGAGCTTGAGCTTCTCTGCCGGGTTGAATCCGGCGGCCGGCTCGTCGAGGCAGAGCAGCTGGGGTCGGGTTGCCATCGCCCTGGCGATCTCCAGGCGCCGCTGGTCGCCGTAGGACAGGTTCGAGGCGAGCTCGTCGTGGGCGGCCTTGATGCCGACCAGCTCGATCAGCTCCTTGGCATGCTTCAGGGACGCGGCCTCGGTTTTGCGGTGTCGAGGCGTGCGCAGCAGCGCGTCGAAGAAGCCGACCTTGCTGTGCACGTCCGAGCCGACCATCACGTTCTCCAGGACGGTCATCGACTTGAACAGCCGGATGTTCTGGAAGGTGCGGGCGATACCGAGCTTGGTGATCTTGTGCCGCGACAGCCGCCCGAGCGGGGCACCGTCGAACCGGACCTGCCCGGAGGTGGCCTGGTAGACGCCGGTCATCACGTTGAAGCATGTGGTCTTGCCGGCGCCGTTCGGGCCGATCAGCCCGAGGATCTCGCCTTCCTTGATGTCGAAGGTGACCTCGTTCAGCGCGGTCAGACCGCCGAACTTGATAGTGACGTTGTCGACCTCGAGCACGGAACGACGGTCGGTAACGAGCTCAGACATCACTCACCGCCGTTGCGTTGTCGCCCTCTTCGAGGGCGTCAATGTCGGCTGCTGCGGCGCGGGCCCTCCTGGCTCTTCGCGGTGGCAGCAATCCCTGGGGACGCCAGATCGCAAGTGTCATGAGTGCCAGTCCGAAGATGAAGTAGCGGTAGTCGCCCAGCGAGCGGAACCGGTCGGGCAGGTAGGCCACGATCACACCACCCAAGATGGCACCCCAGCGGTTGCCGGAACCGCCGACGATGACCGCCGCGACGTACAGCATCGAGTAGATCAGCATGAAGGCCTGCGGGTTGATGTAGCCACCCTGGCCACTCGCATAGAGCGAGCCTGACAGGCCGCCGATCGCCGCGCCCAGCGCGAACGCGAGCAGCTTGTACTTGAACGTGTTAACGCCCATCAGCTCGGCGGCATCCTCGTCCTCGCGAGTAGCCTCCCAGGCTCGGCCGACCCGACTGGCCTTGATGAGCCGGTCGCCGAGGAACACCAGGATCAGGATCGTGACGATCAGCCAGTAGTAGGGGATCGCGTCCAGCGCACCGAACACCAGGAAGTGGGTCTCGTGCTCATGGTCGAGCGACGGGATCAGCCCGTCCCACTGCAGGTGCGGGATCGCGAACGCGCCGCCCTGGTGGTACGGCGGAGTCGGCGGCGTACCGATCGTCGGCGGGTGCGCTATGTCCTTGATACCGGCCGACGCGCCGAGCCAGCCGGTGTTGTTGACGACCTTCTGGATGATCTCGCCGAACCCGAGCGTGACGATCGCAAGGTAGTCGCCGCGGACGCGCAGCGTAGGCGCACCGAGGATGACCCCGGTAATCATCGTGACGATGATCGCCAACGGCAGCGACAGGAAGTACGGCCAGTGCCAGTGGTACGAGGTCAGGACGCCGGTCACATAGGCACCGGTCGCGTAGAACCCGACGTACCCGAGGTCGAGCAGGCCGGCGTAGCCGATCACGATGTTGAGCCCGAGCGCTACCAGCGCGAACGCCGCGCAGTCGAACATCACGCCGCCGAAGTCGATCTGGTTGGTGGTGATGCCGGGCGGCCGGAGCAGCGGCAGCGCGTAGACGAGGACCAACGCGACGAAGACCCAGATCGCCTTGAGGAAGATGGGCTGCGCGTTGTAGCGGTCGACCTTGTCGTCCCACCACTCCCCGACACCTTGCAGCGGGCTGCGCCTGGTCGGCGGGACCATCAGGCTCGGTGTCGTCATGCGCGCGCCTTCCCGAGCGCCTCACCGAGCAGACCGGACGGCCTGACCAGGAGGATCAGGACGAGCAGCACGAACGCGACCACATCGCGCCACTGGTCACCCCAGATGGCTGCGCCC
>DASRRQ010000033.1:0-14784 GCA_035695505.1 Marmoricola sp.
GGCTTCGTACTCGATGGAGTTCGACTCGTACGCCGAGGTCCCGCAGGGCATCGCCGAAGAGATCGTCAAAAAGGTCCGCGGCGACTGAGTCGGCGTATGACCCTCTGCACCACCCACTCAAGTACGAATCACTAGAAATACACCACCCAGGAGGAGCCCACAGTGGCTAAGGCGAAGTTCGAGCGGACCAAGCCGCACGTCAACATCGGCACGATCGGTCACATCGACCACGGCAAGACGACGCTGACCGCAGCGATCACCAAGGTCCTGCACGACAAGTACCCCACCCTCAACGCCGCGTCGGCCTTCGACGAGATCGACAAGGCTCCTGAGGAGCGTCAGCGCGGTATCACCATCTCGATCGCGCACGTCGAGTACCAGACCGAGGCGCGCCACTATGCGCACGTCGACTGCCCTGGTCACGCCGACTACATCAAGAACATGATCACCGGCGCGGCCCAGATGGACGGCGCGATCCTCGTGGTCGCCGCCACCGACGGCCCCATGCCGCAGACGCGTGAGCACGTGCTGCTCGCCCGCCAGGTCGGCGTGCCGGCCCTGGTCGTGGCGCTCAACAAGTGCGACATGGTCGACGACGAGGAGCTCATCGAACTCGTCGAGATGGAGGTGCGCGAGCTCCTCTCCGAGTACGAGTACCCGGGCGACGACATCCCCGTGGTCCGCGTGGCGGCCTTCCCGGCGCTGCAGGGCGACGCCAAGTGGGGCGACTCGATCATGGAGCTCATGGCCGCGGTGGACGAGTCCATCCCGCAGCCGGTCCGTGAGATCGAGAAGCCGTTCCTGATGCCCGTCGAGGACGTCTTCACGATCACCGGTCGTGGCACCGTCATCACCGGTCGTATCGAGCGCGGCATCGTCAAGGTCAACGAGGAGGTCGAGATCATCGGCATCCGCGACGCCTCGCAGAAGTCGACTGTCACCGGCGTCGAGATGTTCCGCAAGCTGCTTGACGAGGGCCAGGCCGGCGAGAACGTCGGTCTGCTGCTCCGTGGCACCAAGCGCGAGGACGTCGAGCGCGGCATGGTCGTCATCAAGCCGGGCACCACGACCCCGCACACCGAGTTCGACGCGTCGGTCTACATCCTCTCCAAGGAGGAGGGCGGCCGTCACACGCCGTTCTTCAACAACTACCGTCCGCAGTTCTACTTCCGGACCACCGACGTCACCGGCGTCGTCACCCTCCCCGAGGGTCGCGACATGGTGATGCCGGGCGACAACACCGACATGTCGGTCGTGCTGATCCAGCCGATCGCCATGGAGGACGGCTTGCGCTTCGCCATCCGTGAGGGTGGCCGCACGGTCGGCGCCGGTCGCGTCACCAAGATCAACAAGTGACGTCGTTGATCTAAGAGACTCACCAGAACGGCCCCGGGCTTCGGCTCGGGGCCGTTCTGCTTTTCTAGGACGGCTCGAGCCCGACCGCCACGTCCCGACCGAACGTCCGGTGCGACGCGGGCGTCAAGTGCAGCCGATCAGGCAGGTAGTCGAAGCGGTGTCCGATCATGGAGATGTACGGCGTGTGGATGCGGTCGCACTCGGCACGTAGCAGGAGGTCGACCGAGCGGGCGCCAGCAGCGCGGCGCGGCGCGTCAGCGGGCCCGACAACGACGACCCGATGCCCGGAGAGCTCGCTCATCAGCCGCCGGAAGCCGGCGCGGACCCGGGCAGCCGGCTGGCCGACGTCGTTCAGCCCGCCCTCGACCACGATCAGGTCCGGGTGCGTGGCCAGCGCCCCGCCGGCCCGCTGGTAGTAGGCGACCCGGTGGCAGGGGCTCGCCGTACGAGAGAAGCCGGAACCGGAGAAGCCGAGCACGTGCAGCCGACCGGAGAGCTCGTGCGGCCATGCCTGTGCCGGGTGCTGCAGTCCGCGGCCGACCGAGTAGGAGTCGCCGATGACGGCGACCGACGGGCCGTGCCCGGTCACGATCTCCTGCCGCGCCCGGGACTGCTCGGCGTACCTCCGGCAGCGCTGTGCTGCGCTTCCGCCCTCCGCCGAGCTGTCGTTGCGCAGCACCAGCATCGTCGCGCAGACGAGCACCAGCACCGCGGTGATCGCGGCGGTGGTGCCGGCACGCAGGGTCATGGCGACATCCTGCGTGCCGAACCGCCGCCATGAGGGCGAAATGGGACGAACGGCCGTACCTTCTCAGGGAGAACCTATTGTTCTCGTCGTGTCTAGTGCCGTCCCACCCGCCCGTCCGCACCGCAGCTATACCGACGATGGCCGCCGGATGCGCGAGGTACTCACCTACTCCCGGCGCGGAAGCCGCTTCACGCCCAGCCAGCAGGAGTCCTGGGACGCCCACCACGCCGACTGGGTGATCCCCGACGAGGCCGTCGACGACCCGTCGTTCTCCCTGGCCGCGCAGTTCGGCCGCGAAGCGCCCCTGATCATCGAGATCGGCTCCGGGATCGGCGAGGCGACCGCTGTCCTGGCGGCGGCCCGGCCCGAGGTTGACATCGTGGCGTTGGAGGTATGGCGGCCCGGAGTCGCGCACACCCTGGGGCTGCTCGACGAAGCCGGTGCCGGGAACGTCCGGATGCTCGGGGTCGATGCAGTCTGGTCGTTACGCAACCTGGTGGCGCCGGGGGGCCTGGAAGAGCTCTGGACGTTCTTCCCCGACCCGTGGCCGAAGACCAAGCACCACAAGCGCCGACTGGTGACGCCGTCGTTCGCTGAGCTCGTAGTCTCCCGGCTCCGCCCCGGCGCCGTGTGGCGTCTGGCTACCGACTGGGCCGACTACGCCGAGCAGATGCTGCGGGTCCTCGACGCCGCGCCCGGGCTCCACGGCGGTCGGGTCGAGCGTTGGGATGATCGGCCGGTGACGAAGTTCGAGCGCAAGGGCCTCGCCGTCGACCGGGAGATCTTCGACCTCCGCTACCAGCGGCTGTAGCCGGGTCAGGCGCCCAGGGGGTCAGCCAGGAGGAGCTCGGTATTGCGGTCGTGCGTGTGCCCGCTTCGGTCCTTGAACTGCGGGTCGTTGTAGGCCAGCTCGCGATACAGCGAGGCTAGGCCGGTGGTGCTCAGGTCGTCGTGAGAGACGGCGGCGGGGCTCGCGGCGTCGAGCATCGTGGTGAACAACGAGATCGTCCCGTCCGCGTTCTCGACGACCTCGATCACCCGCGCCTGCTGGGGGGCGTCGGTGTGCGACGCCGAGTTGATCTCCCAGAAGGACCTCCGGGCGTCATGGTGCTGGTGCGGGGTGATCTTGTTGTGGTGGGTGTGCCCGTTGACCCAGGCGACCACGTTCGGGAATTGATGCAGCACCTCAAGGACGGCTGCCCCGTTGTGGCGCCGCTCGTGGGGAGCCCGTGGGTCCCGTGCGAGGTTCGTCATCGTCGTCGACGGGTGGTGGCTGAGGACGAGGACGTAGCTATCGGTCGCCGCGCGCAGCTCGGCCCGCAGCCAGGACAGCTGCGCGGTGCCGATCGAGCCGAGCGCACCGCCGGCCTGATTGGTGGTGTCGAGACTGATCACCCGCACCTTCGACGAGGCCTGGTAGCTGAAGTAGAGGTTCTGCTCGTCGGCTCCGGCAGTGAAGCCGTGACCGACCGGCCCGGCTCCGGCGTACTGCGGCTGGTGCAGCATGTCGACGAATTCGGTGCCGGTGAACCGCCGGCGACGCGGATCGGCGTGCACGTGCCGGGTGTGGCCAGAGCGCGCGAGGTGGTGCAGCAGGCCGTTGGCGTTGTCACCGGCTTTGACGCCCTTGAGCATCGTCGCCAGGTGATACGCAGCGTCGTCATGCGCAGTGAAGATCTTGCGGCCGCCTACGGCCCACTCGTCGGTGTACCCGCGGTTGCCGAGCATGCCGCCGACCACGTCGTCGTGGTTGCCCATCGTCAGGACCCAGGGGAAGTCCAGGCCGGGTGCCACGAACGGCCGGGTCGCTGCTTCGAGCAGGCCCGGGATGTGCGGGAAGCCGTGGTGCTTGTAGGCGTCGCTGTGGTGGCTCCCGGGCTGCCAGTACTGCTTGAGCCCGCTGTTGGCAACGCCCTCGTAGCCGTCCATGGTCCCGCTGTCGGGGTGCACCGTGCCGCCGGCGAGGATGCCGAGCAGCCACTCGAGCTCGACCTGGGACTGGTTGTCGGTGTTGTCGCCGGTGCTCATCACCGCATCGATCGGGCGCCCGGACCACGGACCGACCTTGAGGGCGTTGATCGCGCCGACGAGTGCCGTGGTGCCCTGGGTCCCGAGCATCTCGTGGGCACGGTGACCGACCCCGTTGATCCGGTCGAGGTACTCGAACCGCATCGGGTGCTGGGCATCGGCGATGTGCAGGTCGGAGACCTGCACCAGCGTGCCGGCGCCGGTACGCCGGTCCTCGCGACCGGACCTGCCCGCGGCGAGCTCGGAGCGGACGATGACAGGGTCCGCCGGACCGACCCGGAGCCGGTGGTACCCGTGCCCGTGCGCCTTGCGCAGCGCCGCTTGCAACGTGGTGCCTGCGGTCGAGCCGCGGGGTGACGTCGCGAGCACCGGCCTCAACGAGGGTGCCCCCAACCACAGAGCACCGACCGAGGTGACTCCGACCTGCATCATGCTTCTACGCGAGAGCGTGACCACGCGGACACCATGTCCCGCAACAGGTGCGAGGACGACGACGCCAGGTTGGATGGCGGGTGAAGGTTGGCCTGCGGTCCGGCTAACGGGTTCATCTACCTGTCACCTGCTGGTCGGCCCGCCTCCGGGGAGGAGTGTCTGAAAGCTGACTCAGCGGTTGAACAGGCGCTGCCGCAGCTGGTTCTCCCGGTACAGCCGAGCCAGGTCGCGATCACGCCGCGCGACGAGCACGGCTGTCAGGAACGCCTCGGGCGGCGTTCCCGTCGGAGGCGCAGGGGAGACGTAGGGCTGGACCTGCTCGGCGAGCCGGATGCCGAGGCTGGCCCGCACTGCGGGGGTGACGTCGTGCGCCCGGCCGAGGTACTGCCGGACGGCCAGCGCGATCGGGATCGGCAGTGGCGCGATGTCGGCGCTCTGCGCCCAGCCCTGCAGCTGCCACGGCATCTGAGCCGGCGGCGGCAGCCGCAGCGTGTAGCGCTCGCGGATCACGTAGGTGCCGGCGGTGTGGTCGCCAAGCCGTTTGCCGCGGTCGCTGAGCAGGGCCGAGAAGAAGGCCGGTACGCCGCTGAAGAGGTAGATCTCCACGAAGCCGACGAGGGCCCGCACGAAAGCGTGCTGGAAGGAGATCGGGCCGGCGTCGTCGCGGACGGTGCGCAGGCCCAGGGCGAGCTTGCCCAGCGAGCGGCCGCGGGTCAGCGTCTCGATCGTCGTGGGGATCACCAGGAAAACCAGGACGAGCGTGATCGTCACGACGACCCCGACCAGCGCGCCGTCGGCGGTGGCCAGGACGATGCTGAGCAGCAGCACCAGGATGATGCCGAGGATGATCGTGGCGAGAATGTCGATCAGACCGGACGCGATCCGTGACCCGAAGGATGCCGGCGGCAGGTCCAAGGCTACGGCCTCGCCGGTGACGAGGTCGTCGGAGGTCAGGGTCGCGAACTCCACGGGCTGGGACATCCCCGCCAGCATAGAGACCTCCGCTCCGCGAGCGGCGGCCTGACCGTGGTGTACGGCCTCGCTCGTGCGCGTAGCCTCGACCTGTGGACCTCGACGCCTACGTGATCACGAACCGTCACGAGTGGGACCGCCTCGAGATGCTCACCCGCAAGCGCCGGCTGACCGGAGCCGAGAGCGACGAGCTCGTCGACCGCTACCAGCAGGTCGCCACCCACCTCTCCGTCGTCCGGACCTCGGCGCCGGACGCCGCACTGGTCGCGTTCCTGTCCTCGGTGCTGGCCAAGGCCCGGACGCGCTCGGTCGGCACCCGGGTAACGAGCTGGAGCAGCGTCGGCCGCTTCGTGACGAGGGTGTTCCCGGCGGCCCTGTACCGGCTCCGGTACTGGTGGATCGGCACGCTGCTGGGCAATGTTGCAACCGTCGCCGTGATGATGACCTGGTTGGTCCACCATCCGAACGCAGATCAGTCGCTGCTCAGCCAGCACGAGATCGACCAGCTGGTCAACCATGACTTCTCGCACTACTACAGCACCTACGCCGCCAGCCACTTCGCTCTGCAGGTGTGGACCAACAACGCCTGGGTGGCCGCGCTCTGCCTCGGGCTCGGCGTACTCGGCGCCCCGGTCCTGTACCTGCTGTTCCAGAACATCGCGAACCTTGCTGTCATCGGCGCGATCATGACTGAGCACGGCAAGGCGGCGGAGTTCTGGGGGCTGATCCTGCCGCACGGGATGCTGGAGCTGACGGCGGTCTTCGTCGCCGGCGGCGTGGGGTTGCGGCTCTTCTGGTCCTGGATCGAGCCGGGAGCGCTGACCCGGACCCAGTCGCTGGCCCGTGAGGGCCGCACCGCTGCGACTGTCTCGATCGGCCTGGTCGGCGTGCTCATGGTCAGCGGCGCGATCGAGGCGTTCGTGACTCCATCCGGGCTGCCGACCTGGGCGCGCATCAGCGTCGGCGCGCTGGCCGAGCTCGCCTTCCTGGCCTACGTCTTCGTCCTCGGCCGCAACGCCTTCCACCTCGGCCAGACCGGCGACGTGGACGCCAGCCTGCTCGAGGACAAGGTCGCCACGGCTCAGTGAAGAACGGGTCCTACCGTTCGTCGAGCCTGTCGAGCCTGTCGAGCCTGTCGAGCCTGTCGAGACGTGGTCAGACGCCCGCAGACTGCTACAGAAGTCCTCGCGCCTTCAACGACAGGTAATGGTCCGCCAGTGCCGGCGGGAGCCGGTCCGCGTCGGCGTCGACGATGTCAACGCCGAGGGCTGCGAGGATCTCCGCCGTACTCCGCCGTCGGGCGAGGACCTGCTCGGCTGCGGCAGCTCCGTAGACGTCGTCGGTCGACTCCAGCGCCGAGGCCATCTCCTCCAGCGCGGGGTCCTTGACCGACGCGAGCACGACCCGGTGGTGGCGGACCAGCGTCGGCAGTACCGGCAGCAGGCCGTCCTCGATCGCGGATGGCTCCAGCGGGGTCAGCAGCACGACCAGCGCCCGTTGCCGACCGAGATGCGCCAGGGCGCCGGCGAGGGTAGGCCAGTCTGCTTCGGCGATGATCGGGGTCAGCGAGCTCATCGCGTCCTGGAGCGGCGACACGACATCGTTGCCGGCGAGCCGCAACCGGCTGCGTACCCGGCGGTCGCCGGCCAGGAAGTCGATCCGGTCGCCGGCGCGCGCCGCCAGCGCCGCCAGCAGCAAGGCGGCGTCCATGGCCGAGTCGAGCCTGGGGACGTCGGCGACCCGTCCTGCCGAGGTCCGCGAGGTGTCCAGCACCAGCACCACCCGGCGGTCCCGCTCGGGCTGCCAGGTACGCACCACCACCGAGCGGTTCCGTGCGCTGGCGCGCCAGTCGATACTGCGGACGTCGTCGCCTCGGACGTACTCGCGTAGCGAGTCGAACTCGGTCCCGGCGCCACGGACCCGGACCGCCGAGCGGCCATCGAGGTCGCGCAGCCGGGCGAGCCGGCTCGGCAGGTGCTTGCGCGAGCCGAACGGCGGGAGTGCGCGCACCGAGCCGGGCACCAGCAGCGTCCGCTGCCGGGCTGCGAGACCGAGCGGCCCGCGGAGCCGGACGGTGACCCCGAGCGCGAGCAGGTCACCGCGGCGTACCGGGCGCAGGTCGGTACGCAGTCGGGTGGCGTCCCCGGCGGGCAGCCAGATCCGGTGCCGGTTGAGCTCGGCGCCGGCGGTCGGCTGCCAGGCGTCGCGGACGATCCCGACCAGTCGACGGCGACCGGTGTTCGTCGCCACCAGGACCGTCTCGCAGGCCTCGCCGACCCTGACCCGGGGATCCGGCGACCGAGTGAAGCCGAGGACCTCGGGCCGGGGTGCGCCCCACCAGTCTCCGGCGACGGCGAGCAGCACGATCAGGACCCAGAGCCAGGCGGTACTGAGGGTGGGTCGGAGCACGACCGGGAGCACCCCTGCGAGCAGCAGGAGGGGGACGCGGCCGGTGATCGTCATCGGGCGGAACCTACCGCGGGACCGGGACCGAGCCGAGCGCAGAGGCCAGCACCTGGTTGACGTCGGTGCCGTCGAGCTCGGCCTCGGGGCGCAGGCCGAGGCGGTGCGCCAGCGTCGCGTGGGCGAGGATCTTGACGTCGTCCGGAGTGACGAAATCGCGACCCGAGAGCCAGGCCCAGGCCCGGGCCGAGTGCAGCAGGGCGGTCGCGCCACGCGGGCTGACGCCCAGGCTCAGCGACGGGGAGACCCGGGTCGCCCGCGCAATGTCGACGATGTACCCGGCGACCTCGGGGGCGACCTGGACGCCCGCGACGCTGCGCTGCCCGGCGAGGATGTCCTCAGGCCCGGCCACCGCCCGTACGCCGGCGCCCGCGACATCGCGCGGGTCGAAGCCGGCCGCGTGCCGGCGCAGGATCTCGAGCTCGCCGTCGCGGTCGGGCACGGGCAGCACGACCTTGAGCAGGAACCGGTCCAATTGCGCCTCGGGCAGCGGGTAGGTGCCCTCGTACTCGACCGGGTTCTGGGTCGCTGCGACCAGGAACGGGCGGGGCAGCGGGCGGGAGGTCCCGTCGACCGAGACCTGTCCTTCCTCCATCGCCTCGAGCAGCGCGGACTGGGTCTTGGGAGGGGTTCGGTTGATCTCGTCGGCGAGCAGCAGGTTGGTGAACAGCGGCCCGGGACGGAAGCTCAGCTGCCCTGCCTGGTTGTCGATCACCATCGAGCCGGTGATGTCGCCGGGCATCAGGTCGGGGGTGAACTGCACCCGCTTGGTGTCGACCGACAGCGCCCCGGCCAGCGTGCGCACCAGGAGGGTCTTCGCGACCCCGGGCACGCCCTCCATCAACACGTGCCCGCGGCACAGCAGCGCTACCAGCAGGCCCGAGACGGCGGCGTCCTGCCCGACGACGACCTTGGCGACCTCGGCGCGGACCGCTGCCAGCCGCTGGCGGGCCTGATCGGCTGCAGGGTCTGCGGCTCGTTCGGCCGGCGCTGCCGGACCGACTGGCTGGGGACCGACTGGCTGGGGATCGTCAGGCTGGGGGTTGACGGGCTCGGTCATGAGCTGCGTGCCTCTCTCATCAGGTCGGCCAGGTGATTGGCCAGGAGGATCAGGTCGTTATCGGTACGCGGCTCCGGACCGGGTCCGATCAGTTCGCGCAGGCGTGCGGGGTCGGTGCGCGTGTGCGGCGCCAGGCTGCGCACCAGCACCTCGACGTCGTCGGCGGCCTGCCGGGGCAGGCCGAGGTGGTCGGCGATCCGGACCCGGGTCGCGCGCCGCAACGCTGCAGCCGCATGGGCGCGGTCGCCGGCCTTGCGGTAGAGCCGGCCGCGGCTCCGGGTGCTCTCGATCGCGGTGATCACGACCGGGAGCGGCTCGGTGACCAGGCGTCCTAGACGGCGTCCGCGCCAGAGGATCAGCGCGATCAGTGCGATCACCGCCAGCAGCGACGCGGGGCCTAGCCAGTGCGGGAGCAGGGTGTGGAACGGGACGGCATCGCCGGCGACCTGATCCCTCGGGTCGGGGACGTACCAGATCAGCCGCGGGTTCTGCCCCAGCAGCCGCAGTGCGATCGCGGCGTTGTCCGCGTGGGTGATCTGCTCGTTGGTGAGCAGGTCTGCGGACCCGAGCAGGGTGACGTTGCCGCCCGGCTTGAGCAGGAGGTACCGCTGCCCGACCCGGAAGCAGCCGCTGCCGTTGATCTCGGGGTACGCCGTCCCGGTGCGCGAGGAGATCCGCAGGTGGTCGTACGTCGGGTCGTTGCAGTCCCCGCCAACGTTGGCGGTGTGGCGCAGGTCGAGTCCGTCGGGTTGCCCGAGGTCCTGGGCCACCGTGTAGCCCGGGTGCACGATCACCAGGTCCGCCGCGCCGAGGTCGCGCTGCAGCCGGGCCAGGGTCGAGGGGCCGAGATCGTCGGCCGAGGTGACCACCACGGTCGTGTTCTCGTCGAGTGCGGTGCGGTCCAGGGCGGCCGCACTGCGGACGACGGTGACCGTGACGCCCTGGTCGGCCAGCACGTGGGCGACCGCGCGGGCGCCGGTGGGTCCGGGGTTGGAGGGGTCGAGGTCGGCGGAGTAGGTATGTCCGCTGCTGCCGGCTGCGGCGAAGCCGATCGCGATCACCAACGCGGCGAGGACGATCAGGCCGGCCCGATGCCGGCGCCACCAGCGCGCCGTCGGGGCCGTCGGGGCACCCGCTTGTGCTGTGCCTGGGGCCGTGGTCGTGCTCATCGGCTGACCGCCAGCTCGTCGTCGAGTGCCAAGATCTCCTGGGCCTGGTCAGCGGTCGCCGGCCGGTCCCCGTAGAGCACGAGGTCGAACAGGGCGGCGGAGCCGTCGATGCGGCCGCGCTGTCCGGCGTACGTCGTGCCTAGGCTGCCCGCCACCTCGTGGGCGGTCGCGCCGGGCTGGTCGTCGAGGCGGCCGCGCTCGATCTGCCGCAGAGTGAGGGCCCGGAAGCCATCGACGACCGCGTCGCCCGCCCGGCCCGCCGCCAGCGCCTCGGCCGCTCGGGCGCGGAGCTGGGCGGCGGTGACCTGCTCGCGAGTGAGCACGGCTCCCTCGACCTCGTGGCGACGTGTCGAGCGCCGGGCCCGGCTCAGCAGCAGGATGACCAGGAGGAGCAGCGCCGCGAAGACGACCAGGACTCCGAAGGTGCCCAGCGGCGAGGTGCCGGAGGCCGTATGCAGGACGTTGCGTAGCGCCCGGACGAGCCAGTGCCGGACCTGCTGGACCGGGTTCGCGTCGTGGTACTGCGGGTGCAGCAGCTCGTGGCGCAGCAGAGAGCGCCCCCGGCCCGGCGACGGAACCAGGGGAGTGTCGGTGAGTACGAGGCGCCTGATCACGTCCCGGTGAGGCCTGCCCGGCTCAGCAGCTCCACATCGTAGCCCTCCTTGCGGATCCGCTGGTCGACGTACTGCAGCGACGTCACCGCGCTGGTGAACGGTGCGACGAAGGCCGAGGTCACCACCTGGGCCACCGCGGCGGACAGCACGTAGACGAACGCTCCGGCTGAGCCGGCGACCACTGAGCCGAAGGTGCCGGCCAGGGTGATCGGGGTGGACAGGGTGCTGCCGGCGATCTCGGTGATCAGCATCGTGAGCAGGGCGATCCCGATCGTGCGCCAGAACTGGCGGGAGGTGAGGACCCACGAGCGCCGCAAGGCCGCGAAGACGCCGATCGGCTCCAGCATCAGCGGCGGGACGGCCAGGTAGTACACCCGGCCCCAGAAGAACACCAACCCCACGAAGGCGCTGATGCCGAGCACGATGCCGAAGACTACGGCGATGGCTGCGGGCGCGAGGGCGGCGAGAACCGCGATCACGGCGATCACCACCCCGAGATATGCGACGGTCCCGCCACTGAGCAGGACGGTCATCCCGACCAGCTTCCAGCGCTTGCCGGCGGTGGCCCGCCAGGCCTCGCTCAACGAGAGCCGTCGGCCGACGGCGGCAGCCGCGGTCACGTGCGCGATCGTCCCGGTGACGAAGATGAGGCCGATCGCCTGCAGGATCCCGCCCAGGATGACCGCGCCGTACGCCGTGGCGAAGCCGGCCGTGTCGGAGGTGCTGCTGCTGTCGGCTCCGAGGTCGAAGGACAGGTCGAGGAACAGGCTCAGGATGCCGGTGGCGATGACCGGGATCGCCATCGCGACGGCGCTGACCAGCACGGCGGAGCCGACCGTCGCCCTCGGGTTGAATCGGATGATCTTGAACGCCGCGTCGAGGATGTCGCCGAGCTTGAGCGGGCGCAGTGGGATCGCGCCGGGTTTGTGGGCGGCCGGAAGGTAGAGCGGCTGGCCGTAGCCAGGCGAGGGCGGTCCGTGGCCCGGC
Organism: Marmoricola sp.; assembly: GCA_035695505.1. Classification (GTDB taxonomy): domain Bacteria; phylum Actinomycetota; class Actinomycetes; order Propionibacteriales; family Nocardioidaceae; genus Marmoricola. Next base: position 11,830 of record DASRRQ010000033.1, read on the forward strand.
GGTCCGGCGACGTACCCGGGAGGACCCTGCGGCTGCCCGAACCGAGCCCATCGCGCCGGCGGCTCCGGTCCGCCGGGCGGCACGGCGTACGGCGGCTGCGCGAACCAGGACTGCTGGGCCGCTGCGGGGTCGGGCGGCGGTGCCGACCCGGGCGCGGCGTACGGCTGCACGGGGTACTGGTCTTGCCCGGGACCTGGGTGCCCGGGGTCGTGCGCAGGCGGCGGGACCGGCCCGGGATCCGACATCGACGCGCTCCTCCGGCAGTTGTCTTCCGGCCCTCATCCTGTCAGGTTCGTCCCACCCTGTCCGGGTCGTGGGGACCCCGCCGGCAGCCGATTTGGCGCTGCCGCGGATCTCTGCCAAGATAGTCCGGTTGCTCCGGCGGGATTGCCGGGGCGCGGACATTGACTACTGAACAGGATTTCCTGGCCCTCTGTCGAAGGGGGCGCTGTGGTCGCGTGTCCGTGCCGCACCTGGAGATCCCGTTCCGCCCGCCGCCCCGGCGGGCACACCCCGAGTACGACGGCCCCACAAGGTCGAGTGTTGTCCTGCGCGTCACGATGAGCGCGACACGCCCGACCGCGGGGGTCGGGGATCTGAGCGTGAGAGCGAGCAGATCCAGCGGGCTGGGGGAGCAGGGCGGACCGTCTCACCGAGACGGGACGAGACAAGGCGCGAGACGAGAAGTGAAGGACGCGTGATGGCGGGACAGAAGATCCGCATCAGGCTCAAGGCCTATGACCACGAGGTGATCGACACCTCGGCGCGGAAGATCGTTGACACGGTGACCCGTACGGGTGCGAAGGTTGCTGGCCCTGTGCCGCTGCCGACGGAGAAGAACGTCTTCTGCGTCATCCGCTCGCCCCACAAGTACAAGGACTCCCGCGAGCACTTCGAGATGCGCACCCACAAGCGCCTCATCGACATCATTGATCCCACGCCGAAGACGGTCGATTCGCTGATGCGCCTCGACCTGCCTGCCGGCGTCGACATCGAGATCAAGCTCTGAGGTAATAGAGATGACTTTCGAACGCAACGTGAAGGGGCTGCTGGGCACCAAGCTCGGCATGACCCAGCTCTGGGACGAGAACAACAAGATCGTCCCCGTGACCGTGATCGCGGCAACGACCAACGTGGTCACCCAGGTCCGCACCCCCGAGAAGGACGGCTACAACGCCATCCAGGTCGGGTACGGCGAGATCGAGGGCCGCAAGGTCACCAAGCCGTCGGCCGGTCACTTCCAGGCTGCCGGGGTCACCCCCCGCCGCCATATGGCCGAGATCCGCACCGCTGACGCCGGCACCTACACGGTCGGCCAGGAGATCAGCCCCGAGTTGTTCGCCGCCGGCGAGGATGTCGACGTCACCGGCACCAGCAAGGGCAAGGGCTACGCCGGTGTCATGAAGCGCCACGGCTTCCACGGCGTCGGCGCCTCCCACGGTGCCCACCGCAACCACCGCAAGCCGGGCTCCATCGGTGCCTGCGCGACCCCCGGTCGCGTCTTCAAGGGCACCCGGATGGCCGGCCGCATGGGTACCGACACCGTCACCACCCAGAACGTGACCGTGCACGCGGTCGACGTGGAGAAGGGCCTGATCCTGCTCAAGGGCGCCGTTCCCGGCCCCAAGGGCGGCCTGATCGTGATCCGCTCCGCTGCCAAGTCCGGACAGGAGGCCTGAGCATGGCTGAGGCAACTGCGAAGAAGGCCACCGCGAAGAAGGCCACCGCGAAGAAGGCTGCTGCACCTGCCGGTGCCGCCACCGTCATCGAGGTGTCGCTCCCGGCCGAGATCTTCGACCGTGAGACCAACATCCCGCTGATCCACCAGGTCGTCGTGGCGCAGCAGGCTGCTGCTCGCCAGGGCACGCACTCGACCAAGCGTCGGGGCGAGGTCCGTGGTGGCGGCCGCAAGCCGTACAAGCAGAAGGGCACCGGCCGCGCCCGTCAGGGCTCGACCCGCGCTCCGCAGTTCGTCGGCGGTGGCGTCGTGCACGGCCCCAAGCCGCGCGACTACGACCAGCGGACCCCCAAGAAGATGAAGGCCGCCGCCCTGCGGGGGGCCCTCTCCGACCGGGCCCGCTCCGGCCGCATCCACGTCGTCGAGGCTCTCGCTGCCGGTGACAAGCCGTCGACGAAGTCCGCCGTCGCCCTGCTGGACAGCCTGGCCGGTGGTCGTCGCCAGCTGGTCGTGCTGCAGCGTGACGACGCGCTGACGTGGCTCTCGCTGCGCAATGTGCCGAACGTGCACATCCTCGCGGTCGACCAGCTGAACACCTACGACGTGCTGCTCTCCGATGACGTCATCTTCACCAAGGGCGCCTATGACGCGTTCGTCGGCGAAGACGCAGTCGGGGCCCCGGCCGATGAGGCCAGTGTCGAGGAGAAGCCGGCGAAGAAGGCCGCCAAGAAGGCCGCCCCCAAGGCAGAGAAGGCCGAGAAGGTCGAGGAGCCGGCCGACGAGGCCGTCGCCGAGGCCACCGAGGCTGAGCCCACTGAGGCTGAGACCACCGAGGAGAGTGCTGAATGAGCACCCTGCACAAGGACCACCGCGACGTCCTGATCGCTCCGGTCGTGAGCGAGAAGAGCTACGGGCTCCTCGACAACAACAAGTACACCTTCATCGTCCACCCGGACGCGAACAAGACCGAGATCAAGATCGCGGTCGAGAAGGTGTTCAACGTCAAGGTCACCTCGGTCAACACCCTGAACCGCCAGGGCAAGACCCGCCGCACGGCGCGGGGCCTCGGCAAGCGCAAGGACACCAAGCGCGCCATCGTCAGCCTCGCTGAGGGCCACCGCATCGACATCTTCGGAGGCCCGGTCTCCTGACCGGCCGAGAAGACAGAGAGCAGAGATAACTCATGGCTATCCGCAAGTACAAGCCGACCACCCCGGGCCGTCGTGGCTCGTCGGTCGCTGACTTCGCCGAGATCACCCGGACCACGCCGGAGAAGT
>DASRRQ010000034.1:0-13571 GCA_035695505.1 Marmoricola sp.
GCGAGGCCGAAGCCCCAGGCGTGTGCAGGAGGCGGGGAGGGCTCTGCGGACATGCGCTCAGGCTACCGGTGCGCGGTGAACCGAGCCGTGGCAGGCTGCTGGACATGGACACGTCCAGCGACAGGGACAACGGCCCGAGCAGCGGTATCGCGACGTTCAAGGAGCTCTGCCTCGACACCCACCCGGCGGACGGCCAGGACGTCAACGCCCTGGGCCGGTTCTGGGCCGCGGCGACCGGGTGCGAGTACGTCCCGGCGCGCAACCCGGCCGATCCCGGGGACGTCATCGGCACTGAGGAGGGCATGGGCATCGCGCTGTGCCCGGTGCCTGAGCCGAAGACGGTCAAGCAGCGGGTGCATCTCGACGTGAGCTGCGGCTCGCTCGAAGAGCTGACCGCGCTCGGCGCGACCGTCCTGCGCTCGCAGGACGACGAGATCAAGTGGACCGTGATGGCCGACCCCGAGGGCGGCGAGCTGTGCGCGTTCGTCCGGACCGACCCGTCGCGGCTGGCGCCGTACCGGGTCTTCGAGATCGCGGTCGACTCGGTCAACGCCGAGTCGATCACCCGCTGGTGGGCCGACGTGTTCGGTGTCGAGGCCGAGAACAACGGCGAGGAGTGGTGGTGGATCACCGGCGCCCCCGGCTTCCCGAGCCCGGCGGTCGCCCCGTTCTGGGCGATGGTCTTCGGCCCGGTCCCCGAGCCGAAGACCGTCAAGAACCGGCTGCACTGGGACGTGTACGGCGAGGTCGCGGACTTCATCGCCCGCGGCGCCACGCTGCTGTGGGAGATGCCGCGGTGGACCGTGCTGGCCGACCCGGAGGGCAATGAGTTCTGCGTCTTCGCGCCGCCGGTCGTCGAGCCTGTCGAGACGGCTTGAGCCGCACTGCGAGGATGAGCACATGCCGCTAGACCTGACGACAGACGTGGTCGACCTCACCACCGCCCTGGTCGACATCGAGTCCGTCAGCCGCAACGAGAAGCCGATCACCGACCAGATCGAGGCGGCGCTCACTGGGCTGGCGCACCTCGCGGTGACCCGGATCGGCAACTCGCTGGTCGCCCGCACCGAGCTCGGCCGTGGCGAACGGGTCGTCATCGCGGGCCACGTCGACACGGTCCCGCTCAACGACAACCTGCCGGCCCGCAACGACGGCACTCTCCTGCACGGTCTGGGCTCGTGCGACATGAAGGGCGGCGTCGCGGTCGCGCTGCGCCTGGCTGCTGAGGTGTCAGCGCCGGTCCGCGACATCACCTACGTCTTCTACGAGGGCGAGGAGATCGACGCGACGTACAACGGGCTGCGGTTGATCAGCGAGCAGCGACCCGAGCTCCTCGAGGCGGATTTCGCGATCCTGATGGAGCCCTCCGACGCCGGTGTCGAGGCCGGCTGCCAGGGCACGCTGAGGGTCGAGGTGCGCACGCGCGGCGAGCGCGCGCACGCGGCCCGCTCCTGGCGCGGCTCCAACGCGATCCACGACGCCGTCGGGATCCTGCAGCGGCTCGCGGCGTACGAGGCGCGGCTGCCGGTCATCGACGGGCTGGAGTACCACGAGGGCCTCAACGCGGTGCTGATCAGCGGGGGAGTCGCCACCAACGTCATTCCCGACGAGTGCGTGGTCACGGTGAACTTCCGGTTCGCCCCGGATCGCAGCGAGGCCGACGCGCTCGCGTTCGTCGAGGAGTTCTTCGCGGGCTACGACCTCACCGTGGTCGACTCGGCGCCCGGTGCGCTGCCCGGTCTGCACCTGCCCGCCGCCAAGGCGTTCGTCGAGGCGGTCGGCGGCCAGGTGAACCCGAAGTTCGGCTGGACCGACGTCGCCCGCTTCACGGTGCTGGGCATCCCCGCCGTCAACTACGGGCCGGGCGACCCGATGCTCGCCCACAAGCAGGAGGAACACGTGCCGCTGGAGCAGCTCCACCACTGCGAGCGGACGCTGCGTGCCTGGTTGGAAGGCAGCCGGTGAGCGGGCCCGAGGCAGGTGACGCCCGCAAGGTCAAACGGAAGGGGCCGACCTTCCTGCGCGACGGCCAGGTCGACGGCTCTACGACCGACCAGCGCCTGCTCGACTCCCGCGGCAGCTCCGACTGGGTGCACACCGACCCGTGGCGGGTGCTGCGGATCCAGGCCGAGTTCGTCGAAGGCTTCGGCGCGCTGGCCGAGCTAGGCCCTGCGATCGGCGTCTTCGGATCCGCGCGGACCAAGCGCGACGACCCGTACTACGCCAAGGGTGTCCAGATCGGCGCGAAGCTGGTCGAGGCCGGGTACGCCGTGATCACCGGCGGCGGTCCGGGCGCGATGGAGGCCGCTAACAAAGGTGCGGCCGAGGCGGGCGGCGTCAGCGTCGGGCTCGGGATCGAGCTGCCCTTCGAGGTCGGCGTGAACGACTACGTGAACCTCGGCGTCAACTTCCGCTACTTCTTCGCCCGTAAGACCATGTTCGTGAAGTACTCCCAGGGCTTCGTGGTGCTGCCCGGCGGCCTGGGGACCTTCGACGAGCTGTTCGAGGCGCTCACCCTGGCCCAGACCCACAAGGTGACCTCGTTCCCGGTGGTGCTGATCGGGGTCGAGTACTGGACCGGGCTGCTGGACTGGCTGGGCTCGGTGGTGCTGGCCGACGGCAAGATCTCCCAGGCCGACCTGGACGCGATGAAGGTGACCGACGACGTCGACGAGGCGATCGCGTTGATGGGTGCCGCCCGATGATGTGGGTCCTGGCGGTCATCGTCATCTTCGTCATCGGCGGCGTGTTCGTGGTCGCGACCACGGGGAGCGACCCGCTCTCCCCGTCGTACGACGACCGACGCGATGTGCTGGTCCCGGCCGAGGGACCGCTGAGCCCCGAGGACCTGGAGAACATCGAGTTCACCACGGTGGTCCGGGGCTACCGGCAGAGCGAGGTGGATGCGCTGTTGGACCGGCTCGCGCGGCAGCTCGCCGGCGAGGTGCCGCAACCGGTCGCCCCTGAGCCCGAGATCGGGGCCGGGGATCCACAGGTACGCGAATCGGACACAGACGAATCGGGCACACTGGACTCGTGACCCTCGGACGCATCGCCGGCACCACTGCTGCCGCACTCGCCCTGCTCGGCTCGTTCCTCGCTTCGCCGACCCCTTCAGACGCGGCAACCAGTCTCCCGGCGGCAGGTTCTGCCCGCGTCACGGCGGCACCTGCCGCCCGCACGAGCGCCGTCCTCGGGGTCGAGGTCTTCGGCCACTCGCTCAAGGGCCGCGCGCTGCGCGCGTACCACCTCGGGGATCCGACCTCGCCTAACAAGGTGGTCTTCATCGCCTCGATCCACGGCGATGAGCCCGGCCCGCAGCGGCTCCTGGTGAACCTGATGCACGGCGCCCCGATCACCGGCGCCGACATCTGGGTGATCCCGCGGTTCAACGCCGACGGGCTCGCCCGCAACACCCGGACCGACGCCCGCGGCGTCGACCTCAACCGCAACTACCCGATCAACTGGATCCGGCAGCGCGGGAAGTACAACTCCGGTCGCCGGCCCGCTTCGGAGCCCGAGACGCGGGCGATGATGCGGTTCCTGAGCTCGATCAAGCCGAACTTCATCGTGAGCATGCACCAGCCGCTCAAGGGCGTCGACACGTCCTACGGCAAGGCGCGCTCTCTGGCGCTGCGCCTGGTCGACGGACTGCACCTACCGGCGAAGGTCTTCAACTGCAACTCGGGCTGCCACGGCACCCTGACCGAGTGGTACAACCACAAGTTCCCGGGTGCGGCGCTGACGGTGGAGTATGGCTACAAGATCAGCCACTACCAGGCTCGGGTCAGTGGGCCGGACGGGCTGCTGGCGGCGGTCTTCGCCAGTCGTTGAGCCAGGTGCCCCCGCTCGGCTGTTTGTCTTCTCAGTTGCCCTCGAAGGCTGCCTGCGTCTTCGCCAGGAAGGCGTCCACGGCGCGCCGATGGTCGGCGCTGGCCCCGGTCAGCGTCATCTTCGAGCCCTCGTAGGCGAGCGACTCGGCGATGTCGTGGCTGGAGGAGAAGCTCACCGACTGCCGGATCGAGGCGTACGACAGCGTCGGGCCGGACGCGAGCCTGGTGGCCAGTGCGGCGGCCTCCGCGACCAGATCCTCGTCCGGCACGACCTTGGTGGCCAGGCCCAGCTCGAGGGCCTCGGCCGCCGGGATCGTGCTGGGGAAGTAGAGCAGCTCGATCGCCTTGGCGCGGCCGACCAGGCGCGGGAGCGTCCAGGAGGCCCCGGTGTCACACGAGAGCGCGACGCCGGGGAAGGCGAGGTTGAAGCCGGCCGAGGACGCGACGATCCGCAGATCGCAGGCGAATGCCAGGCTCGCGCCGGCTCCGGCGGCGACGCCGTTGACGGCCGCGATCACCGGCTTCGGCATCGTGGCGATCGCGGTGACGATCGGGTTGTAGTGCTTCTCGACCGTGGTGAAGAGCAGGTCGGAGCCACCGTTGTTGAGCAGCTCCACGTGCTCCTTGAGGTCCTGGCCGACGCAGAACGCGCGACCGGTACCGGTCAGCACGACGCACCGCACCGACGCCTCCTCGGCGGCCGTGGTGACGGCGTCGAGGAGCGCCTCCTTGGTGGCAATGTTGAGCCCGTTCATCCCCTCGGGCCGGTTGAGCGTGATGGTCGCAACGCTGTCGGCGACGGCGTACGTCACCGGGCCTCCGGTGGGGGCGGAATCGGTCATCGGGGAGCTCCTCGTCAGGGCGGTGCGAACCAGCCGCCAGGGCGAGTCTGCCGTACCTGAACACCGCGGATTGTCCGAGGTCGTGCCTGATAGGGAATAATGGTGCGGACAGCGTCACATCTGCTCGGCGCTCTGATTCACGCTAAGGAAGAGGTGTGCGCATGGCGGCGATGAAGCCGCGGACCGGCGACGGGCCGCTGGAAGTCACCAAGGAAGGTCGTTCCATCATCATGAGGGTTCCCCTCGAGGGTGGTGGACGGCTCGTGGTCGAGTTGACCGCGGACGAGGCTGGCGCACTGGGTGACGCTCTCAAGAACGTGGTCGCCTGACAGACTTTCCTGAAGGCCCCGACCCCCGCTGAGGGAGTCGGGGCCTTCGGTATTGTCGAGGAGTGCCCGTCACTGTCGTCCCTCCGGCCACCCTGGCTCCTGCCTTCGTCCTGAGCTCCGCGCTGCCGGTCCCTGCCGGGGTGGTGGCGCTGGCTCTGCTCGACGACGACGGGGCCTTGAGCCTGGGCCCCGGCGCTGCCGTCGTCGCCGACGCCCTGCCCGACGGGCTGAACCTGCTCGATCTCTTCGAGGAGGCCTCGGCTAGTACGGCGGCCGGCGAGGTGACCCGGTTGCAGCTCCCTGGCCTTGCCGTCCTCGGCGTCGGGGTCGGCGACCTCGGCACCGACGACTTGCGCGCAGCCGGAGCCGGGCTGGCGCGGGCCGCTGTCGGTGCCGACGAGGTGGTCTCGGCGGTCCAAGCAGCGGCTGATGACGACGGACTGACGGCGTTCGTGGCCGGCGCGGTGCTGGCGTCGTTCCGGTACAGCCTGCGCACCGAGGAGCCGATCAAGCCGCCCGTACGCCGGGTCGTGCTGGCTCTGACCGGCCCCGACCGTGCGCCGGTCCTGGCTCGCGCCGAGGCGATCGCCCGGGCGAGCACCGAGGCCCGCCGGCTCGCCACCACGCCCTCGAACATCAAGTCCCCGGCGTGGCTGGTCGACCAGGCGCTGGCACTGGTCGAGCCTTCAGGGCTGAAGACCAAGGTCTGGGATGCGGACGGACTGGAGAAGGACGGCTTCGGGGGCATCCTGGCCGTCGGGCAGGGGTCGGCGACCCCGCCGTACCTGGTGCAGGTGGAGTACACGCCCGCGAAGGGTGCTCGGAAGGCACCGCACGTCGTGCTGGTCGGCAAGGGCATCACCTTCGACACCGGCGGCCTGTCCATCAAGCCGGGCGAGGCGATGGTGACCATGAAGCGGGACATGACCGGCGCCGCCGTGGTCGTCGCGACGATGAGCGCGCTGGAAGCCGTCGACTGCCCGGTCCGGGTGACCGGTCTGCTGCCGATCGCCGAGAACGCGATCAGCGGCAGCGCGCTGCGCCCCGGCGATGTGATCACGCACTGGGGCGGCCGGACCACCGAGGTCACCAACACCGACGCCGAGGGGCGGCTGGTGCTCGCCGACGGGCTCCAGTACGCCGTGACCAAGCTCAAGCCGGATCTGCTGGTCGACGTCGCGACCCTGACAGGGGCGATCAAGGTCGCCCTCGGGCTCAAAACCGGTGGTCTGTTCGCCACCGATGACGGCGCCGTCGCGCAGCTGATGCAGGCCAGCGCCATCTCGGGCGAGCGGCTGTGGCGGATGCCGTTGGCTGAGGAGTACGAGAGCCTGCTGGCCTCCAAGGTCGCCGACTCCGACAATGGCCCGCTCCGGGCGCAGGCGATCACGGCGGCCCTGTTCCTGCAGCACTTCACCGGCGGGCTGCCCTGGGTCCACTTGGACCTTGCCTCGGTCGGCGACGCGTTCGTTGACGAGGGCATCTGGACGGCGGGGCCGACCGGGTTCGGCGTACGGCTGCTGCTGCACTGGCTCGGATCGCCCGCGCCGCTGGACGGGGTCGGAGCATGACGCAGCTCGCCGGGCTGACCGTGCGCTGGTCGCTCGCCGAGGCCGCCGACGGCGTCGAGGCGGCGCTGGCCGACTATGTCGCCGGTACCTCGCATGCGCGCTTCAGTGAGATGGACGGGCTGCGGTTCAAGACCTGGCGGATGCGCAGCGGCGAGTGGTTCGAGGGCTGCTACGTCTTCGGCGACGCGGCGGTGCGGGAGGCCTTCCAGAGGTCGTTCACCGCGACCGCGGACACCTCGCCCGGATCGCAGATCATCGGTTCTCCGCCGATCCTGATCGAGGAGTGCAGCATCGTCGCTGTCGCCGAGGGTGCCTCGGGCTTCGAGCCGGCGGAGCGGTACTGATGAACACGCGCTTGGTAGCCCTCATCCTGGTCGTCGCGCTGGTCCTGGCCGGCGCGGCGACGATCATCGCGGGGCTTGTCGGCGGGTAGCGGCCCGTTCGTCGAGCTTGTCGAGGCGTGGTGAGGTCTGCGCAGACTCTCCAGTGGTTTCGACAGGCTCAACCAGCGGTGGCGGCGGCTGGGGGTTTCAACACCTAGCGACTGGAATGTGGTGGGCGCGCCCGTTCGTCGGGCTTGTCGATGTGGTGAGCTCTGCGCGGTCCGTAGCAGATCAGGTCGGATCGGACTCGGTCGTCTCCAGCGCCGGAGGCCCGGGCTCCTCGGGGAGCGCGGCCGTGACCTTGACCGTGCCCGGGGCGGGGAAGGCCAGCTCGGCGACCAGGCTCAGCAGCGCCCAGCAGATCCCAACCGCGATCAGGTACCGGGTCAGCCCGGTGCTCAGCGGCATGGTCTGGTTGACCAGGCTCGACCAGAGAGCGGGGGAGGCGACCACGGTCGCGGCGGTCAGGACGGTGCCCGACAGCGGGCTCACGCCGTCACCGGCATCTCAGCAGCCTCGATGACCGGGCGTCCTGACACAACGCCTACCGAGCGGACCTGCTCGGCGCCGACCAGCTCGGAGTAGGACAGCACCGGCAGCTGGTGCAGCGAGGGCCGCACCAGGCGACGTACGGCGGCGCGGAGCTGCGGCGAGCAGACCAGCACCGGGCGCAGGTTGCGGTTCTCGGCATCGGCTTGGAACTGGCTGAGCTGGGTGAGCACCGACTGCCCGAGATCCGGGCTCATCGCGATCACGACGCCGGCTTCGGTGGGACGCAGGTCCTCCAGCATCTGCTGCTCGAGCTGCGGGTCGATGCTGATCACGTGCACGGTGCGGTCGGTGAAGCTCTTCGGGTCCAGGTACGGCGCGACGATGGCAGGTCCCAGCGCGAGGCGCGCCGACTCGACCAGGGTGTCGAGATCCTTGGTCGCCGCAGCCCGCAACGACAGCGCCTCGTAGATCCGGACCAGATCGCGCACCGAGACCCCTTCGTCGAGCAGGGCCTGCAGCACCCGCTGCACCTCGCCGAGGGTGAGCTGCGACGGCGTGAGCTCCTCGACGACGACGGGATGGGTGCGCTTGACGATGTCGGTAAGCAGCTTGACGTCCTCGCGGCCCAGCAACCGGGCGGCGTGGGTGGTGACGATCTCGGCGAGGTGCGTGGTGATCACCGAGGCCCGGTCGACGACGGTGGCGCCCGACAACTCGGCGGCGTTGCGCAGCTCGGCGGGGATCCATTTGGCCTCCAGGCCGAAGACGGGCTCGCGGGTCGGCTCGCCGGGCAGCGACCCCAGCAGGTCGCCGATAGCGAGCACCGTGCCGGCCGGCGACTCCCCGCGGGCGACCTCGATGCCGAACAGCTTGATCGAGTACGTCCGCAGCGGCAGGTCGAGGTTGTCGCGGGTGCGGACCGGCGGGACCACGATGCCAATGTCCGAGGCGACCTTGCGGCGCAGCGCCTTGACCCGCTCGAGCAGGTCGCCGCCTGCGTTGGGGTCGACGAGGTCGATGATGTCCGGGCTGAGCTCGAGGCCGAGCGGGTCGACCTGGATCTCGGTGGCTAGCACCTCCGGCGAGTCAGGGGACGGCAGCGCGGCCAGCGCCTCGGTCTTCAGGTCGGCGGCCTCGTCGACCTCGGTGATCCGGGTGCTGACCAGCAGCATCGCGCCGCCGGCCAGGATGAACGGGATCTTCGGGAGCCCGGGGATGAGGCACAGCGTGAGCGCAGCGAAGCCGGCGACCCGCAGCGGCGTACGGCGGGCGGTCAGCTGGGCCAGGATGTCGGAGCCCATGTCGGCCTCTCCGACGGCACGGGTGACGATCAGACCGGTCGCGACCGAGAGCAGCAGCGCCGGGATCTGGGAGACCAGGCCGTCGCCGATCGAGAGCAGGCTGTACGTCGAGACCGCGTCGCCGAAGGCGAGGTGCTTCTGGCCGACCCCGACGCCGAAGCCGCCGACCAGGTTGACCAGGGTGATCACGATCGCGGCGATCGCGTCGCCCTTGACGAACTTCGAGGCACCATCCATCGCGCCGTAGAAGTCGGCCTCGGCGTGCACCTCGGCCCGGCGCTTGCGGGCCTGGTCCTCGTCGATCAGGCCGGAGTTGAGATCGGCATCGATCGCCATCTGCTTGCCGGGCATCGCGTCCAGGGTGAAGCGCGCGCCGACCTCCGCGACGCGGCCGGCGCCGTTGGTGATGACGACGAACTGGATCACCAGCAGGATCGCGAACACGATCAGGCCGACGATCAGCGAGCCGCCGACGACGAAGTGGCCGAAGGTGTCGATCACCTTGCCGGCGTACCCGTTGAGCAGGACGAGCCGGGTCGCGCTGACGTTGAGGGCGAGCCGGAACAGCGTCATCACCAGGATGACCGCCGGGAAGCTGGCGAAGTCCAGCGGCTTGGAGACGAACATCGCCGTGAGCAGGATCAGCAGCGCGCCGGTGATGTTCATCGCGATCAGCAGGTCGAGCAGGATCGCGGGCAGCGGGACGACCAGCATCACCACGATGAACACGATGCCGACGGGGACACCGAGCTGCATCAGACGCTTCATCGACGTCGCTCCATCTCACTGGCGAGCCGTCCGTGGCACAGGGGGCGACGCCGTCCCTGACGTCGGTCTCCCTATCGGCCCGGCACGAGCCGGGCTGAGTGCTTTTTAGGTCCCTCGACCGAGCCCGGGACGTGCCGGCGCCGGCGCCCGATCAGCGGTACGTCGGGCAGCTCGGCCTCGCCGCGGGGCGAGCGGTGCTGGCCGCCGAGGTGGCCTCGGCCGCGACGGCTGATCACGAACGCCAGCACCTGCGCGACCGCGGAGAACAGCTCCTGGGGGATCTCCTGGCCGACCTTCGTCGAGGAGTACAGCGCCCGGGCCAGTGGTACGTCGCGCACCAGCGGCACCGACTCCTCGGCGGCGATCTCGCGGATCCGGGAGGCGATCGCGCCGGCCCCGCGGGCGACAACCCGCGGGGCTCCGCGCAGCGGGTCGTAGCGCAGCGCCACGGCGACGTGGGTCGGGTTGACCAGGACGACGTCGGCGGTTGCGATGTCGGCCATCATCCGGTTGCGCGCCATCGCCAGCTGGCGCGAGCGGATCGCGCCCTTGAGCATCGGGTCGCCGTCGGTCTGGCGGTGCTCCTGCTTGATCTCCTCCTTGCTCATCCGGGTCTGCTTGCCGATCCGGCGCCGCTGCATGGCGTAGTCGGCGGCAGCCATCCCCAGGCCGACCAGCCCGATGTTGCGGATCAGGCCGAGAGCGTGCGCGGTCGCCATGCTGATCACCGTCTGGATCGGCACCAGGCCGCCGATCAGCGGCATCATCGAACGGATCCCGAGGTAGGCGATCAGGCCGACGAAGGAGCTCTTCAGGAGCATCTTGGCGCCCTCCCAGAGCGCATGCGGTCCGAAGACCCGCTTGATGCCCTGGATCGGGTCGAGCTTGGACCACTTCGGCTTCACCGCCTTGGTCGCCAGGTAGAAGCCGCCCTGGGCGAGCGCTGAGGTCACCCCGATCAGCATCAGGGCGCTGCCGAGCACCACCAGGCTGATGAACACGTGCTTCGCGGCATCGCCGAGCAAGGTCAGCGCCCGGCTGGTGCTGGCGTCGTCGGCGCTGCTCAGGCAGGTGATCATGATCTGCTGCACCGAGTTCAGCTCGTGGGTGAGCAGGGCCGGGGCCGCCGCGCCGACGGTGAGCAGGCCGGCCCAGGCGCCGAGCTCCTGGGTCCGTGCGACCTGTCCCTCCTTGCGCGCCTCCTTGCGGCGCTTGGGGGTCGGCTTCTCGGTCTTCTCGCCGCTCACGGTTCCGACCTCATGAGGCGCCCGAGATCGCAGCCATCGCCTGGTTGGCGAGATCGACGAGCCGCTCGGTCGCCTGCGGGAGCACCGGGAAGGACATCCCGACCAGCAGCAGGGTCAGGCCGATCTTGGCCGGGAACATCACGTTGATCGCGTTCAGCTGCGGCGCCACCTTGGTCAGCAGCGCCAGACCGAGGTCGGCGAGGAACAGCACCGCGATCATCGGCAGCGCGATCTGCACGGCGGTGGTGAAGAACATCCCCATCGCCGTGACCAGCAGATCGGTCGGCTTGTGCAGGTCCGGGCTGGTGCCGACCGGCAGGAAGTGGAAGGTCCGCAGCAGCCCGCCGATGACCACCAGGTAGCCGCCGCTGGCGAAGAGGAGCATCGTGGCGAGCATCTGGTGGAACTTGCCGAAGACGGTGTTCATCGTCAGCCCGAGCGGATCGAAGCCCTGGGCGAGCTGGAACCCGCCGAACATGTCGATCAGGCTGCCAGCGGTGGAGATCGCCTGGAAGAGCAGGTAGGTCACGAAGCCCATCCCGGCGCCGACGAGCACCTGGGTGGTGACGTTGACCGCGAGCGCCCAGAAGCTCAGCGGCACGTCGCCGGTCATCCCCGGCGTCACCGCCAGCGCGAGCCCGAGGCTCAGCACCACCTTGGCCATCGCCGGCACCGCGTTGGAGGAGAACGGCGGCACGATGGCCAGCCAGGAGACGATCCTGATCGAGGCGAGCAGGTAGGCGATCAGCGGGGCTCCGGCGAGGGTGATCGTCACTGCTAGCTCAGCAGGCTCGGGATGCTCTGGAACAGGCTCGTGGTGAAGTCCATCAGCGTGTGCAGCATCCAGTTGCCGCAGATCAGCAGCGCGATCCCGATGCCGATGAGCTTGGGCACGAAGGAGAGCGTGACCTCCTGGATCTGGGTCATCGACTGGAACAGCGAGACGGTGAAGCCGATCACCAGCGAGGTGACCAGGATCGGGGCGGAGAGCTTCAGCGCGACCAGCATCGTCTGCAGCGCGAGCTGGATGATCGTGGTGTCGGTCATGGCAGTCCCCTAGGTCGCATAGCTGGCGACGAGGGATTTGATGACCAGCGCCCAGCCGTCGACGAGGACGAAGAGCAGCAGCTTGAACGGCAGCGAGACCATCACCGGCGGCATCATCATCATGCCCAGCGCCATCAGCGCCCCGCTCACGACGATGTCGATGACCAGGAACGGGATGAAGATGATGAAGCCGATGATGAACGCCTCTTTGAGTTCCGACAGGATGAACGCCGGCACCAGCGTGGCCATCGAGACGTCGTCGCGGTCCTTCGGCAGTTTGCGGTCGGCGACGTCGGTCAGCAGCCGCAGCTCGTCGTCGTTGGTGTGGTCGAGCATGAAGCTCTTCAGCGGCTTGATGCCGTCGTCCCAGGCCTGGGTGCTGGTCTTGGTGCCGTGCAGGTAGGGCTGCACCCCGGTGTGGTTCATGCTGGAGAGGACCGGGGCCATGATGAACAGACTCAGGAACAGGGCCAGGCCGGCGAGCACCTGGTTGGGCGGCGTCTGCTGCAGGCCGAGCGCGTTGCGGGTCAGGCCGAGGACCACCAGGATCTTGGTGAAGCTGGTACAGGTCAGCAGGATCGCCGGGAGCAGCGAGAGCACCGTCATCGCGATGATCACCGAGACCGACGTACTCGGCTTGCCGGTCAGGCCGCCGAGGTCGACGGTGACCGAGGTGCTGGTGGGCTGGGTCGGGCCGGCAGGGGCGGTCGGTCCGGTAGGGCCGGGGGTGTCGGCCATCGGTACGACGGTCGCACCCGTGGTCGCGGTGGGTGCTGACGCGTTCGCGGCTGGCGCGAGCAGCAGCACGCCGGCGGTGGCCAGTGCGACCAGCAGCAGCCGGCCGAGCAGGGCGCCGGCCCTCATGACGCGCGCCGGGTCGCCGCCGAGAACGCTTGACGCCAGGTCGCCGGGGACAGGATCGAGCCGGCCAGCGGGCCGGCCTGGGATCCGGTTGCGGGGGCATGCGCCGGCTTCTCGGGGGCAGCGCGGTGCGAGCCGGGACGGCCGTTCGTCGAGGTTGTCGAGACGCGGTGAGCGGCGCGGCCAGCCCGATCGGGTCGGTCCGCTGCTCGCGGGGGTTTCGTGACGCCCGCTGGCGCTCGCTCCTCAACCACCGCTGGCTCCTCAACCAGCGACAGGGAGGCGAACTCCTCGAGGTCGGTGATCTCGGCGTCTTCGAGCTCTTCGGGGTCGAGCTCGGCCAGTACCCGGACCTGCTGCTCGGTGGTGCCCAGGACGAGCACCCGGCTGCCGACGGTGACCACGGTGACCGCGGAGGTACGGCTCAGCGCTTGGCGGTGCACGACGTGCACCAGCGCGCCCGAGTTGCCGCGGAACTTCCGCGCGCCGACACGGGCGAGCACCAGGAGGAGTCCGACGACGATCATCAACGAGGCGATCAGCCGGACGGTGAGGGCGAGCATGACGATCTCAGCCGGCCGCGCTGTCGTCGATGATCTCGGTGACCCGCAGGCCGAAGTCCTCGTCGACCACGACCACCTCGCCGCGGGCGATCAGGCGGCCGTTGACCAGCAGGTCCGCGGGACTGCCGGCGGCGCGGTCCAGTTCGAGCACCGCACCGGGGGTGAGGGCCAGCAGGTCGCGGACCGTCATCCGGGTGCGCCCCAGCTCGACAGTCACCTCCATGTCGACGCCGTGCAGCATCTCGATGCCGCGGCGGGGCAGGGGCGTGACCGAGGCGGCTGCACCCGGCGCAGGGTCCGTCCCCCCGTTGGTTGAGCCTGTCGAAACCACTCC
>DASRRQ010000035.1:0-29097 GCA_035695505.1 Marmoricola sp.
CGGCTCGACGTTGCCGGTGAACGCGCGCTTGAGCGAGCCGACGATGTTCTTCGCGTCCATCATCGTGCCGCCGGCGATGCTGATCAGCACGGTGGTGCCGAAGACCAGGATCAGCGGCGCCGGGAGCAGCAGGCTCATCGGATTGCCGCCCTCCATCACGTTGGCGCCGACGACGACCGCGAAGCCGCCGCCGATCCCGATCGCCGGTGCGAGATCCATCAGGCTTCCCCGTGCGTGGGCAGGGGCAGCGGCGTGGGTTGGGTCGTGGGCAAGGTGGCGACCGTCGCCAGCGGTCGGCCGCTGTGTCGTTCCGCGGGCAGGTCGAGGTGGTCCAGCGGATCGTCGGCCAGCGGTAGGTCGGCCAGGTGCGAGCTGATCGCGATCACCTCGGCGCGGTAGGTGCGGACGGCGTCGATGATCTCCTCCAGCGACTCCGCGACGACGTACTTCTTGCCGTCCACGAGGGTGACCACGGAGTCGGGGGTGGAGTCGACGCGCTCGATCAGGTCGGAGTTCAGGACGAACGCCGAACCCGAGAGTCGCGTAAGCGTGATCATGGGCGCACCTTCCTTGTGCCTGTCCCTGAAAGCCTTCAGTTCCGGGCCGTCCATGGCCCTTCAGCGTTAGGTATCGGCCCCGCGCCCGGGGACATGAGGCACTTGGAGGTCCTGGTTGGGCCAGACGTCCCGAACCGGAAAGCTCGCTCAGGCGAGGCGGACTGGCAGCCTCTCGAAGCCGCGCAGGATCCGGGTCGTACGCCGCTCCGCACCCGGCAGCACCGCCAGGTCGGGGAACCGGTCGTAGAGCGTGCGCAGCCCGACCTCGCCCTCCATCCGCGCCAGCGAGGCACCGAGGCAGTAGTGCCGGCCGGCAGAGAACGCCAGGTGCTCGCCGGCATTGGCGCGCGCGACGTCGAAGAGGTCGGGGTCGGTGAAGACCTCAGGGTCGCGGTTGGCGCCGGCGAGCAGCGTCGAGACGATGGCGCCCTCAGGGACGCGCATCCCGGCGACGGTGGTGTCGCGCACAGCCATCCGCCCGGTCAACAGCACCGGGGGATCGATCCGGAGCACCTCGTCGACCGCATTCGGCCATAGCCCGGGCTCGTCGCGGAGCCGGGCGAGCTGGTCGGGGTGCTCGCCGAAGAGGGCGATGGCGTTGCCGAGCAGGTTGACGGTGGTCTCGAAGCCGGCCGCCAGCACGAGCCCTGCGGTCGCCATCAGCTCAGAGTCGCTCAGGCCGACGCCGTCCTCGCGGGCGGCCACCAGCTTGCTCATCAGGTTGTCGCCGGGGTGGGCCCTCAAGTGCTCGAGGTGGTCGGCCAGCCAGTCGGCGAAGTCGACCAGCGCCGCCTCGACGTCGCGGAAGGAGCGCCAGGACAGGCCGAGGTCCAGGCTCGGCGCCGCGGCCGTGCCGAAGGCGAGCACTCGCTCTTGGTCGGCCTGCTCGACGCCGAGGATCTCGGTGATCACGGTCAGCGGCAGCCGGGCGCAGTAGGTCTCGACCAGGTCGACCGGCGAGGCCGGGTCCAGCCCGTCGAGGAGCCCGTTCGCGATCTCCTCGGTCCGGCTGCGCAGCTGCTCGACCGCCCGGACGGTGAAGACCCGGGTGACCAGCTTGCGGTAGCGGGTGTGGTCGGGCGGCTCGGTGACCAGCAGCGACGGCGGCGACAGCGGGCCGAGCATCTTGACGTCGGCCCACATCCGCAGCCCGTCGAACGGCCCGCCGCTGCGGACGATCCCGGTGCGGAAGTCCGGACTGGTCAGGATCTCCTTGACCGTGGCCTGGGTGGCGGTGGTGAAGGACAGCCGGCCCTTGTGGATCGGTCCGGACGCCCGGGCGGCGTCGAAGAGGTCGACCAGGTCCGCGGTCTCGCGCAGCCCCGATTCCACGATCAGCCGGCCCGGCAGGTCGCCCTTGCGGGCGGCGTACGACATCACGGTGCGGGGCAGCGCATGGTCCAGGCCCCAGCGCACCCCCTGCTTGAGGACGTTGGGACGGGATCGGGTCGTACTCGTCGTCATGGCTCCATCCTGCCCGGACCTCCCAGCGGTCCGCGTCCTACTGCGGGATGATCATCCGGTGCCCAAGCTGACGACGTCCGGTGTGGTCGCGCGCAACCGCAAAGCGGCGCACGACTACCACCTCGGCGAGTCCTGGGAGGCCGGCATCGTGCTGGTCGGCAGCGAGGTCAAGGCGCTGCGGGCCGGTCGTGCGTCGCTGGTCGGCGGGTTCGTCGATGCCGAGGACCGGGAGCTGTGGCTGCACGGGGTGCATATCCCGCAGTACGAGCAGGCGCACTGGGTCAACGACGGCTCCCGCCGCAAGCGCAAGCTGCTGCTGCACCGCGCCGAGATCGACCGGATCGAGCGCAAGGTCAACGAGAGCGGCCTGACCGTCGTCCCGGTGACGCTCTACTTCAAGGACGGGCGCGCGAAGGTCGAGATCGCTTTGGCCCGCGGCAAGAAGACCTGGGACAAGCGGCACTCGCTGGCCGAGCGAGAGGCCTCGCGCGAGATGGAGCGCGAGGTCAGCCGGCGGCTCAAGGGCCGCAAGGGCTGAGGGGTGCGCGGCTAGTCTGCGAGTGACCCGATCCGAACCCGAGGAGGACGCATGGAGCTCCTGGCCAAGCAGCCCACGACCAAGGGCCCAGCCGACCTGTTCACCGGCGATGTCTACTTCGACGTGAAGGCCCGCGGGGAAGGCGACTCGCGGATCCGCGTCAACATCGTGCGCTTCACACCGTGTGCCCGGACCGCCTGGCACAGCCACAGCCTCGGCCAGACCCTCCACGTCACCGAGGGCATCGGCGTGGTCGCCACCCGCGACAAGGTCATCATCATGCGACCGGGCGACACGGTGCACACCCCGCCAGGCGAAGAGCACTGGCACGGCGCTCTTCCCGACCGCTTCATGGCCCACCTCGCCATGTGGGAGGACGACGACGCGACCTGGGGCGACCACGTCACCGACGACGAGTACGCCGCCGCGACGGCGGACGCGGGCTGACGCGTCCCCACGACGAAGCCGGCTGCCTCGCCACTGGGCGAGGAAGCCGGCTTGCGATCGGCTAGTGCTTGATGTTGACCAGGTCCTCGAGCACCTGGTCCGAGGTGGTGATCACCTTCGAGCTGGCCTCGAACCCGCGCTGGGCCAGGATCAGGTTGGTGAACTCGGCGGCAAGGTCGACGTTCGACATCTCCAGGGCACCGGTCTGGATGGTGCCGTTCTGACCTTGGCTGGCGACGCCGATGGTGGCCGCACCGGAGTTGGAGGACTCCCGGTACGAGGTGTCGCCGACCTTCTCCAGGCCCATCGGGTTGTTGAAGTCGGCGATCGCGATCTGCGCCATGTCGCGCTGGACGCCGTCATCGAAGACGCCACGGAGCTTGCCGTCGGCGCCGATGTTGTACGACGTGAGGTTGACGCCCGCAGGCACCGGCGGGGTGAGGTTGCTGGTGTCCAGGGTGACGTCGACCAGGCCTCCCGTCGGGGCTCCGGTGGCGTCGAGCGCGTAGCCCTGCACCCGGTTCCCGGTCGGGGTGACCAGGGTGCCGGTGTTGTCGAACGTGAACGCACCCGCGCGGGTGTAGAGGTCCTCGTTGCCCTGCTTGGTGACGAAGAAGCCGTCGCCCTGGATCATCATGTCCGTCGGGTTGCCGGTCGTCTGGGTCGAGCCTTGAGTGAAGTTGGCGTTGGTCGCGGCCAGTTGGACGCCGAGCCCGATCTGGATCGGGTTGGTGCCGCCCTTGTTGGCGTTCGCCGCTGACGAGCCGGTGAGCATCTGGCTCAGGGTGTCCTGGAAGACGGTCGAGCTGGACTTGAAGCCGGTGGTGTTGGCGTTGGCGATGTTGTTGCCGGTGACGTCGAGCATGGTCTGGTTGACACGGAGGCCGGAGATCCCGGCGAAGAGCGAGCGGAGCATGGTGGTGGCCTTTCAGGACGAGGTGGTCGAGGTGGTGGATGCGGAGCCATCGGAGATCGAGAGCACCGAGGCGATCGGCAGCGGATCAGTGCCGCCGACGTCGAGGACCGGACCGTCGGCTCCGAAGGTGACGCCGTGGACGGTGCCGGTCTTGGTCGCGCCGGTCGGATCGGCATAGGTGACCGTCTTGCCGATCATGCCGCTGGCGCCGAAGGACACCGAGGCCGAGAACAGCTGGCTGGTCTTGTCGGCCACGTCCTGCATCTTCTCCAGTTCGGTGAACTGCGCCGACTGGGCCAGGAACTGGCTCGAGTCGGTCGGGTTCGTCGGGTCCTGGTACTTCATCTGCGCGACCAGCAGCTGCAGGAACATGTCCTTGTCATCGGACGCGCTGCTGTCGGTCGACGACGTGGACGTCGTGCCGAAGATACCCGAGGTCGGCACTGCGGTGGTCGACTCCGTTGCCGGGATCGTCATGCTTCCTCCTCACATGGTCAGGTCGACGCCCGCGACGCGGGTGCCGGTGACCGGCTGGATCGACCGCGGCGCGGTCGCCGGGGCGGTCCGAGCGGACCTCCCCGTGGTGTCGGAGCCGTCCCTGGCCGGGTGGTCGGCACGCGTCCCTGCGTGCTGATCTGGTGCACGGTCGGTGCTGGCACCGAGGGGGGTGCCGGTCGTGCCAGTGGGGGTTGTGGGGTCCTGCGCTGGTGCCGGCGTCGCTGGTAGGTCGCGTACGACGATCCGGCTCTCGGTCGCGCCGGCGTGGGCGAGCAGCCGGCCGAGCTCGTCGGAGCCCTCCAGCAGCGCGGCCTTCGCCTCGTGGCCGGCAGCGAGCCGGACATGCACCGCGCCGTCGCGCATCGTCATCACCACCCGGACCTCGCCGAGGTCGTGCGGGTGCAGCGTCAGGCTGATCCGGTGGGTACCGTTCCCGCGCGAGACCAGCCCGGTCACCTCCCCGAACACCCGCGCCGCGATGTGATCGACGTGCGCGGTGGTGGTGGGGGCGATGCTCAGCTGCGTCACGTCTCCGTTGGTTGAGGAGGGAGCGCCAGCGAGCGTCTCGAAACCTGGTGCGGGGGGCTGGGCCTGTGCGCTGGTGGCGGTGGTCTCGACTGGCCGCTCCCG
The DNA here is from genome assembly GCA_035695505.1 of Marmoricola sp. Lineage (GTDB taxonomy): Bacteria > Actinomycetota > Actinomycetes > Propionibacteriales > Nocardioidaceae > Marmoricola. Next base: position 5,051 of record DASRRQ010000035.1, read on the forward strand.
GCTTACATCAACACCCATCGCTGCTCGACCAACGGGGGTCGGCTTCGCGACCGAAGTCGGTGCGGTCCCGCCGTTGGTTGAGGAGCGAGCGCCAGCGAGCGTCTCGAAACCTGGTGCGGGGGTCGGGGTCGCGACCGCGGCCGTACTGAGGACCGATGGTGTCGGGAGATCTCGGGCGCGCTTGGCGGGCTTGGTCGCCTTGGGCGTGGTTTCGACAGGCTCAACCAGCGGTGGGCGTGTTTGTGAGCGGGTGGCGGGGGTTTCGACAGGCTCTCCCAGCGGGGGGCGGGTCGGCGGGGGCTGGGGCAAGGCGGCGGTGATGGCGGTGAGGAAGTCGGCGGCTTCCCCGGCGCCCTGGGGAGCCAGGGGCGCCGGGGACTGTGCCGGCCCAGATGGTGGAGCGCAGGAGCTGGGCACGAGTGAGAGGCTCATGAGGCCGCCTTCATGTCCGCAAGGACGTTGCGCACATAGCGCTGCGTCTCCGGGTACGGCGGGATCCCGTCGTACTTGATGACGGCCCCCGGGCCGGCGTTGTACGCCGCCAGCGCCAGGTCGGTGCTGCCGAAGCGGTTGGTCAGGTTGCGCAGCATCTTCGCGGCGCCGTCGACGGCCTGCGCCGGATCGAAGGAGTTGCTGACCCCCAGGCCCTTCGCCGTCCCGGGCATCAGCTGCATCAGTCCCTGGGCGCCGGTCGGGCTGACCGCGGTCGCGTCGTACCCGGACTCCTGCTTGGCGACCGCGGAGAGCAGGGTCGCCGGTACGCCGTACTTCTGGGCGGCGGCGATGAACAGCGAGGCGTACGGCGTGCTGGCCGGCACCGCCGCGCGTCCGCTGATCGCGCTGACGTCGGTGACCGGGTCGGCACTGTCGCTCGGCACGATCCGGCGTACGTGCGAGGGGGTCTCGTAGACCTTCTCGACGCGCACGGCCGTTCCCGGGTGCGGCGCGTCGATCATCTGGCCGCCGCCGACGTAGATGCCGACGTGGTGCACCGGCGAGCCGAAGGTCAGGATGTCGCCGGGCTGGGCGTTCGCCAGACCGCCGCTGACCTCGGTGCCGGCCTTCGCCTGGTCGCCCGAGACGCGCGGGAGGTCGTAGCCGAGGTCCTTGTAGACCAGCTGCACCAGCCCCGAGCAGTCCAGCCCGGTCGACGGGTCGGTGCCGCCCCAGGCATACGGGACGCCGAGGTACTTGCGCGCGTCGGTCACCACGGCGTCACCGCTCGGCGCGACGTCGGTACTGGTGGCGGCAGTCTCCGTGGTGCTGTCGGTGCCGTCCGTGCTCGATGCGTCGTCCAGGCTGGTGGAGAAGTCCGTGGCGGTGGTCGAGGACGGCTGCAGCAGCGCGATCTGGGACTGGATCTGCTGGATCCGGGCGGTGACGTCGCTGACGCTCATCGGCCGGCCTCCGTCCCGGCATGTGCAGCGGCCTCGTCGCGCGCACGCAGCCACCGCTGCGCCGCGATGTCGTCGAGGTCGCGGGCCTCGCGCCGCGCAGCCGCCGTACGCCGGGCCGCCGTACGCCGCTCCAGCAGCAGCTCGATCGCGGAGAGCCGGGCCTTGTCGTCCTGCCAGCGCACGAGCGCCGCGCCGCTGATCATCTGGGAGCTGTCCAGCTCCGACTCCGCGGCGATCAGCACGTCGCCGAGCGCGGCCAACGCGTGCCGGAGCACCTGGAACTCGGCGGCCGAACCGCTGGAGAAACCGCCTGCAGCGGCCAAGCGTTCGCGCAGCACGTCGACACGGCCCTGCGTGACGCGGTACTCGGCGAGGGCGGACTGCAGGCCGATCCGGCTGTCGGACTCCCGGACCCGGCGTACTCGGGCGACGGCGAGCATGCCGGCGTCGAGGCTCATGGCCGGCCTCCGTGCTCGTCCGGTCCGACCAGCCCGGCCAGCAGCGACCAGCTCAGCGGCGTCGGCGTGCTCTCGCCGAGCGGCTGGCGCAGGAAGGAGTTGATCTGCGGCAGCCGGGCCAGCGCCAGGTCGGCGTCGGCATCGGCGCCGGGCACGTAGGCGCCGATCTCGACGAGCTCGCGGACGTTGCGGTGTGCGGCCAGCATCCTTCGCAGGGCGGTCGCGTCGGCCTGCTGCTCGGGGCCGGTGATCGCGCCGGTGACCCGGGAGATCGATTCGAGCACGTCGATGCTGGGGAAGTGGCCGGAGGTGGCGAGGTCGCGGGACAGCACGACGTGGCCGTCCAGGATGGACCGGGCCGTGTCGCCGATGGGATCCTGCAGGTCGTCGCCCTCGACGAGGACCGTGTAGAGCCCGGTGATGCTTCCGGACGGCGAGGTGCCGGCGCGCTCGAGCAGGCGGGGGAGCAGGCCGAAGACGCTCGGCGGATAGCCGCGGGTGGCCGGGGGCTCGCCCGCAGACAGGCCGATCTCGCGCTGGGCCATCGCGACCCGGGTCAGGCTGTCCATCATCAAGACGACGTGCTTGCCGGCGTCGCGGAACGACTCCGCGATCCGGGTCGCGACGAACGCCGCCCGCAGCCGCTCGACCGGTGGGGCGTCGCTGGTCGCGACGACGACGACAGACCGGGCCAGGCCCTGGGGGCCGAGGTCGTTGTCGAGGAACTCGCGGACCTCGCGGCCGCGCTCGCCGACCAGCGCGATCACCGAGACCTCGGCGTCGGTGCCGCGGGCGATCATCGAGAGCAGGGTGGACTTGCCGACGCCGGAGCCGGCCATGATGCCGAGCCGCTGGCCGCGGCCGCAGGGGACCATCGTGTCCAGGCAGCGCACTCCGAGGCCGAGCGGGGTGGTGATCCGCGGACGGCTCAGTGCCCCGGGGGCAGGGCCGTCGACTCCGACGAACGGCAGGTGCTCGATGCTGGGCCCGCCGTCGATCGGACGGCCCAGGCCGTCCAGCACCCGGCCGCGGAGGGCGTCGCCGACGTGGACGCGCAAGGGGCCGCCGGTGTGCCGGACCAGCGATCCTGCCTGCAGTCCGAGGGTGGGCGCGAGCGGCAGGCAGACCAGCCCGCGCGGACCGCTGGCGACGACCTCGGCGAGGGCGCCGTCGTTGGTGGAGCGGGTCTCGATCTCGACCAGGTCGCCGACCGCGGCGACCAGGCCGGTCACCAGCAGGTGCAGGCCGACGAGCTCGGCGACGCGGCCCAGGCGCAGCGGGGCGGCAGCGGCAGTTGCCCGGCGGCGTACGTCCAGGGTCAGCGCGCTCATCGGCCGACCTCGTCGCAGAGTGCGGCACGGACGCGGTCCAGTGCCGTGCTCAGCCGGAGGTCGAGCACGTGGTCGTCGGCTTCGACCAGCGCATCGCCGGGGGCGAGGGACTCATCGGCCACCACGACCGCGCCGTGCTCGGTCAAGGCTCCGGCGGCTGCGGCATCGGCGGGGGAGAGCCGGACCCGGACCAGCGGCTCGGTGGGCAGCAGTGCCAGGACGCGGCTTACGACGTCCACGCCGGTGGTGCGCGCCTCGTGGCCGACCAGCTCGGAGACGAGGTCCCAGGCGAGCCGGCTGGCGCTCTCCTCGACCCGGTCGCAGATCCCGGCGACGGCCTCGTGCAGGGCGGCAGCGGCCCGCTCGAGCGCGGCAATCGCGTCGTCGTGCTCGGCGACGCGCAGCATCTCGGCGTTCGCGCGGACCCGCTCGGCCTCGACGGCCTCGATCCGCGCGTGCTCGCGCGCTGCGCGCTGGCCCTCGGCCCAGCCCACGGCGTACCCCTGCGAGCCGGCGGCGACGCGGGTGCTCTCGGCCAGCGCGGACAGGGTCTGCTCGGTAACGGTGTCGCCGAGCACGCTGCTGGTGCCGAAGCGGGTCCACTCGCCGGTGCGCAGCTCCGGTACGGCGAGCGGCACCAGGCCTGCCTTAGGTGACGAATTCATCGTCGTTCCCGCGGCGCACCATGATCTGCCCCTGCTCCTCGAGCTGGCGGATCGTACGGATGATGGACTGCTGGGCCTCCTCGACCTGGGTCAGTCGGACGGCCCCGAGGAGCTCGACCTCCTCGACCAGGTTCTCCGCGGCCCGGGTGGAGAGGTTGGTGGTGATCTTGTCGCGGACGCCGTCGGCGACGCCCTTGAGCGCTAGCGCCAGCTCGTTGCCCTCGACCGAGCGCAGCACCAGTTGCACCGAGCGGTCGTCGAGATTGACGATGTCCTCGAACATGAACATCCGGCTCTTGACTTCGTCGGCAAGCGCAGCATCCAGGGCTTCGAGCCCATCGACGATCTGACGCTCGGTGGAGCGGTCGGAGCGGTTGATGATGTTGACCAGCGGATCGACTCCGCCGGCCCGGGACATCTCCGCGGGCTGCAGCATCGAGGAGAGCTTGCGCTCCAGGGTGCTCTCGACGGCGCGGATGATCTCGGGCGAGGTCCGGTCCATCACAGCGATCCGGTGCGCGACCTTCGCCTGCTGATCGGGCGCGAGGCCGGAGAGCAGCAGCGAGGCCTTGTCCGGGGTCATGTGCGCCAGCACCAGCGCGATCACCTGCGGGTGCTCGTCGACGATGAACGACCGCAGCTGGGCGGGGTCGGCGCGGTGCAGGAACTGGAACGGCATCTGCACTGCGGCGGCCTTGACCCGCTCGATGATCTCCGCGGCCCGCTCCGCTCCGAGCGACTGCTCGAGCAGCTGCTGGGCGAAGGAGATGCCGCCCTGGGCGATGTGCGCCCGCGCAGTCATCATGTCCCTGAACTCCGAGATCACCTGCTGGGTCTCGGCCGAGCTGATCGACTCCAGGCGCGCGATCTCGGCGGAGATCGCCTCGACCTCGGCGTCGGAGAGGTGCGCGAGCACGGTCGAAGCCCGGTCCCGTCCCATCTGGATCAGCAGGATGGCTGCCTTGCGGACGCCGACACCCGCCAGGGTGCCGCCCGAGAGTGCGGTGCTCATGGGCGGTCCACCAGCCAGCCGCGCAGCAACGAGGCGACGTCCTCGGGCTGCCGCTCGACCAGAGCCGCGAGCTCGTCAAGCATGTCCTCGGTCTCGGACTGCTCGCTGCTCTCCAGCGCGAGCAGTGCCGGCGAGGTCTCGACCGGTACGGCGGCAGCGCGCTCGAGCTGCTCGAGGCGGAGCTGCTCGACGACATAGCTGGTGGCCTCGGCCCGGGCCTTGGCGACCTTGCGGCCCTTGAGCCAGGCCAGCAGCAGGATCAGCGCGACCAGCACCACCAGGCCGCTGTCGCGGATCAAGTTCAGCTGCTTGGCGCTGGCCTGGGCCTTGTTGGCTGCGGTGAGCTCGGCCTTCGCCGTCTTCTCCGCGGTCCGGTCGAAGGGCAGCGTGGAGACCTGGACGGTGTCCCCGCGGGTCGGGTCGATGCCGACCGCGCTGGCGATCAGGGTCTGGATCGTGGCCGGGCTGATGTTGCGGGCGGTGGCCGCGTCGAGCACCACGCCGACGTGCAGGTTCTGGACACTGCCGGGTGCGTTCTCGCGCTTCTCGATGGTGGTGTCGACGGCGTTGTCGGAGGTCTCCGAGCTCTTGTCGTACTGCGACCCGTCGCCGGTACCGCTGCTCGTCGTGGAGTCCATCTGACCGTCGGGACCGACCACGCCGCTCTGTGCAACGGCGCCGGCACCGCTGTACTTCTCGGTGTTGGTGGTCTGGGACAGCGGGATGTTCTGCTTGTTGTAGGAGTACTTCTTGGTCTCGGTCGTGGACTTGTCGAAGTCCAGGTTCGCGGTCACCGCGACGCTGGAGTTGCCGGCGCCGACGACCCGGTCGAGCAGTGACTGGATCCGGCCCTTCGTCTGGTCCTGGTACGCCGAGATCTCCTGGTCCTGGGTGCTGGCGGAGCCGTCGAGCCCGCTGCCGTCGGTGGAGGAGAGCACGTTGCCGGCCGAATCGGCGACGGTGACGTTCTTCGGGTCGAGCCCGTCGATGCTGGAGGCGACCAGGTGCACGATCGCGGTGACCTGGCCGGCGTCCAGCGTGCTGCCCGGCTTGGTCGCGATCAGCACCGAGGCGGTGGCCGGCTCCTGGGAGTCGGAGAACACCTGCTTCTCCGGGATCGCCAGGTGCACGACCGCGGTCTGCACGCCGTCCAGGGCCTCGAGGGTGTTGGACAGCTCAGACTCCATCGCCCGCTTGAAATCGGTCTGCTCCTGGAACTGCGAGGTGGACAGGCTCTGCTTGTCCAGGATCGAGTAGCCACTGTCGGAGCTGCTCGGCAGGCCGGCGCCGGATAGGGCGATCCGCGAGGCGTACACCTTGTTCTTGGGCACCATCACGGTCGCGCCGCCGTTGGTGATCTTGTACGGCGTACCGGCGGAGTCGAGCTTGTCGATGACGGCGCTGGCGTCCTTCGAGGACAGGTTGCTGTACAGCGGCGAGTAGCTCGGCGTGGAGGCCCACCGGAAGACCAGGAAACCGGCCAGCAGCAGCGCGCCGGTGCCGAGGACGGCCACCAGCTTCTGGCCGGTGGTGAACGCGAGGAACGCGCGCTGGTACCGCTGGAAGGTGCGGTTGAGGGAGTCCTTCATCAGACCTGCATCCGCATGATCTCGTTGAACGCGTCGACGGCCTTGTTGCGCAGGGCGACAGTCAGCTGGGTGGTCACGCTGGCCTCGCTGGCCGCGATCGTGTAGTCGTGGATGCTGGTCAGGTCACCGGTCGCGGCCTTGACGGCGAGCTGGCTGCTCTTGTCCTGGACGGACTCGAGGCGGTCGATGCCGTCGAGCACCATGCCCCCGAAGTCCTTGCCGCTGGTCGACGCGGTGGCATCGGTCGCGGTGCTGCCGATGGTGGCGCTGGACAGGGTGGCGGGGACCAGCGGCGTGAAGCCCTCGATGCCGGAGACGCTCATGTCAGCGTCCGATCTGGAGGGCCGAGGCGTAGGTGTCCTGCGCGTCCTTGGTCACCTGGACCGAGGCCTGGAAGCCGCGCTGAGCCATCACCAGCTGGCTCATCTGGCTGGCCAGGTCGACGTCGGGCAGCCGGACGTTGCCGTCCTTGTCGGCCAGCGGGCTGTCCGGGTCGCTGGTGACTCGGCCGCCGGGGTCGGTCAGCGCGACACCGGCCACGCCGACACCGCCCTCGGGCATTGCCCCGGCGATCACCATCTGGCCCTGGAATGCGTTCTGGCTGGTGGAGGTGACGGTGTTGATGTTGGCGATGTTGTTGGCCAGTGCATCCAGCCAGGTCTGGTGCATGCCGAGGCTGCTGTTGGCGATGGTGAGCATGTCGAAGGCGCCCATGATCACTCGCCTGCCGCTGCGGTCTTGAGGAGGCTGAACTGGTCGGAGACCGCCCGGGTCAGAGTCTGGTACTGGTACTGGGTCTGGATCGCGACCATCTCCTCCTTGCGGAGGTCCACGTTGTTGCCGTTCGCGCCGACCGGGGTGTCGGTGGCCGTGGAGGTCATCAGGTCCGAGGCGCTCGGCGCGCTCGACCCGCTGCTGAACTCGCCGTTGTCGATCGCAGCTTGGAGCTGGGACTCGAAGTCGACACTGGTCGCCCGGAAGTTCGGGGTGTCGATGTTGGCGATGTTGTTGGCGGTCACCTGCTGGCGCTCGGCGATCCCGTCGAGAGCGGTGGCCAGGACCTGGGTGACAGAGTCGGACACGGCGAGCGGCACGGAAGCCTCCGGTTGCGCTGGAGCGGTGCCAGTCCGTGGCGTGGGGTGAGCGATCCGTGCTCGGGGGGTTGTTCGGCTCTGGCTGAGGGGCTCTGAGTAGAAACGGACATTTAGTACGAGAAGAGGACGTTGGTCCTCAGCCCGCCGAGAGGGCGCAGATGTCTCACCCTGATGCGCCGAGAGGGCGCACATGTCCCAGCCAGGCGGGACATCTGTGCCCGGTCAGCGTCGTTCGGCGGGACATCTGCGCCCGGTCAGCGTCGTTCGGCGGGACATCTGTGCCCGGTCGGCGGTCAGGCGACGAGGACGACCGACAGGCGGCCGGCCCCGTAGCCCGCGACCTCGACGGAGAGGTCCTCGCGGCGGCCCAGGGTCAGGGCGCGGGCGAGAGCATCGCCGGGCAGCGGCGTACCGATGTGGTGGGTGTCGTAGAGACGCACGTGGGTGGCGCCGTCGTTGTTGAACAGGGACGCGGCAATGTTCAGTACCTCCTGCACGTTCGCGCGCAGGGTGTCGTCGAGCACCCGCTCCTCGACCGTGGCTGCGGCGCTGGCGACCGGGACCAGCCCGATCGCTGCCCCGGCGTACGCCGAGAGGGCGAGGTCGAACGCGACCACCGAGGTCACCTGCAGGGTGTCGTCGACGTAGACCGCGACCGTGCACGGGTTGTTCGGCGTCGGGGCCAGCGGAGGTGTCGGGGAGACCGTGATCTCGCGGTCGAGCAGCTCGGTGAGCAGGTCGCGGATCTCCTTGGTGCTCGGCAGGTACGACGTCTGGACGTACACGTGCCTAGCCCTTCAGGACGGGGGCGAGGACCTCGTCGAAGGCCTCCGGCGTGAACGGCTTCGCGATCAGGAAGAGCGCACCGCCGGCCGAGGCGCGGGCGCGCATGTCCGCCGAGCCTTCGGAGGTGACGAAGCCGAACGGCACCGAGGAGCCGGCGGAGCGCACGGCGGCGAGCAGGTCGATGCCGTTCATCTCCGGCATGTTCCAGTCCGAGAGCACCAGGTCAGGCGCCTCGCTGTGCACCTTCTCCAGCGCTTCCTTGCCGTTCTCGGCCTCGACGATGTCGTGGCCGGCGTACCCGGCCTGGCGCAGGGTGCGGATGACGATCTGGCGCATGACCCGGCTGTCGTCGGCGACCAGGATCTTCATCATGCTGCCTTCGCCTGCACGTGCACCGAGACGACCAGCGGCGATCCCGCCCAGGAGGCGTCGAGACGGCAGACCTCGACCACGTCCGAGGGTCGCGCCACCCGGCCGGCTGCGACGACCGGCAGCGAGAGCACGCTCGGTCCGGGCATCAGGCTCTTCACGTTGCCGCCGATCATGTTGACCAGCTCGCCGACGGCGTCCGCGACGTCCTCGTCGGCAGCGACGTCGAGGCCGTCGACCAGGCCGAGCATCCGGCGGGTGACGTCTTCGGCGACGTGGGTGGGCAGTTCGACGCTGACCATGCCGTGCCACTCGCCGGAGACGGTGACCGCTGCGGACCAGCCGACGGTGATGTCCCCGGGCGTGCGGGGCAGCAGCGGTTCCTCGACGCCGAGGAACGACGTCCAGACCTCCTCGAGCACCATCTGTACGTCGAGGAGCGAAGGCTCCAAGAAGAGACTCATCGACGTTCTCGCTTCGCTCCGGGCGCCGATGAGGCACGGTCGGCGCTGTCCTTGTTGATTCGCTCGCTGCGCTCGCTCATACCGGCACCGCCTTCGCAACCAGCCCGAGCAGCTCGAGCTTCTCGGCGATCGCGTCCGGAGTGAACGGCTTGATCACGTACTCGTGGGCGCCGGCCGCCAGCGCCCGAACGATCTGGCCGTGCTCGCTCTCGGTGGTGACCATCATCAAGGTGATGTCGCGCCACGCGGGATTGGCCCGGACGTTGGTGATGAAGGTGTAACCGTCCATCACCGGCATATTCCAGTCGATGAGGCACAGGGTCGGCACCCGGCCGGCGTGGAGGTGGTCGAGGGCTTCTTGGCCGTCGGCGGCTTCGAGGGTGTCGAACCCGAGGTCGGTGACGATCCGGCGCAGGATGCTCCGCATCGCGCGCGAGTCGTCGATGATCAGCGCATGCATGGTTCAGGCTCCTGTCAGGGCGGTCGGCTGGAAGGTGGTCGTGAAGGCGGCGGGGCCGGTCGGGCGGTGCAGCTGGACCCGGCCGTGGGCTTCGTGGTCCCAGTGGTCGTCGAGGTCGAGGGTCGTCTCCGCGGAGCCGAGCAGCATGAACCCGTCGGGCGAGATGACCTGGCGGACGCGGCGCAGGATGTCCCGCTTCATGTCGAGGTCGAAGTAGATGAGCACGTTGCGGATGAAGACGATGTCGAATCTCGGCAGCGGCCCGAACGGCATCGACAGGTTCAGGTGCTGGGTGCGCACCATCCGCTTGAGGTCGTCGCAGACCTCCCACTCGCTGCCGGCCCGGGCGAAGTACGTCACCAGCGAGGTGGCTGGCAGGCCACGGTTCATCTCGACCTGGCTGTAGCGGCCGGCATCGACTCGGGCGAGCATCTTCGGGGACACGTCGGTCGCCAGGATCTGCGCTGTCCAGCCGCTCGGCAGGTGCTGGTCCAGCAGCATCGCCAGGCTGTAGGCCTCCTGGCCGCTCGAGCAGGCGGCGGACCAGATCGACAGGTGCCGGGTGTGGGCACGCGCCGCGATCATCGCCGGCAGCATCGCCTCGGTGAATGCCTGGTACGGCGTGTTGTCGCGGAACCAGGACGTCTCGTTGATGGTCAGGGCGTCGAGGACCTTGGCGCGCTCTCCGGCGTCGCTCTGCAGCGTCACGACGTAGGCGTCGACGTCGGTGCAGCCGGCCTCGCGGGCGAGAGGCAGCAGCCGCGCTTCGACGAGGTACTCCTTGCCGGGGTCGTAGAGCATCGCCGTCTCCCGGCGTACCAGGTCGGAGACGAACGTGAAGCTGAGGCGTGAAATCGTCACGGCGGACCATTCGGTTGCGCCCCGGCGATCCTGAGCAGTCCCGCCGGATCCGAGACCAAGGTCATGCCCGGCTCAGGTGGGGTGGTCCGGTGCCGATCGAAGACCCGTGATCCGTGTGCTCGTTGTCGACGACTCGGCGCTAGTGCGCCGTCTGGTGACGACATCGCTGGGCCTCGATCCCGAGATCGAGGTCGCCGGTACGGCGGTCCATGGACGCGAGGCGGTCGAGCTCGTCGAGACCCTCAAGCCGGACGCCGTCACCCTGGACATCGAGATGCCGATCCTCGACGGGCTCGGCGCGCTGGAGGCGATCCGCCGCCGGCACCCGCAGCTGCCGATCATCATGTTCAGCACGCTGACCGAGAAGGGTGCGACCAAGACCCTCGAGGCGCTGTCGCTGGGCGCCTCGGACTTCGTGACCAAGCCGTCGAACACCACCAGCATGGCCGCGTCGATGGCGAGCGTCCGCGAGCAGCTGATCCCCAAGGTCAAGGCGCTGGTCGGCGCGCGTCGCGTCGTCGGTGCCGGCCGTCCGCCGGCTTCCGAGCGGCCCGTGGTGACGCCGGTCCGGGTCGCGGTCCCGACCACCGAGCGCCCCGAGGTGCTGCTGATCGGCTGCTCCACCGGGGGGCCGGATGCGCTGTCCCTCGTCCTCGAGGAGCTGCCGGGGTCGCTCGGTGTGCCGGTCCTGGTGGTGCAGCACATGCCGCCGCTGTTCACCACCATGTTCGCCGAGCGCTTGGACCGGATCTCGGAGCTCTCGGTGCGCGAGGCGGCCGAGGGCGATGTGCCGGTCGCTGGCGAGGCGCTGATCGCACCCGGCGGCTTCCACCTGCGGGTGACACGGTCCGGGGGAGTCGTCCGGGCGCACCTCGACGAGGGCCCGCAGGAGAACTTCTGCCGCCCGGCCGTGGACGCGCTGTTCCGCTCCGCGGCCGAGGCGTACGGCGGGGCAGCGGTCGCGCTGGTGCTGACCGGCATGGGCGCCGACGGGCTGATCGGCTGCGGCCTGCTCGCCGAGAAGGGCGCCCGGATCGTCGTACAGGACGAGCCGACCTCGGTCGTGTGGGGGATGCCCGGAGCGGTGGCGACGGCAGGCCTCGCCCACGACGTACTGGCGCTGGACGCGGTTGCCGGCAAGCTCGCGGCACTGCTCGCCTGACAGCGTGTGCTGCCCGGCTTTCGACCGGCGTCCTCGCACAATGGAGCGATGGAGATCCTGCTGTGGCTCGTGCCTGCCGGCGTGGTGACCTGCCTCGCCATGCTCTGGGCCGGCTGGGTCGGTCGCGAGCGTCCTGAGCGCGGCCGCAGCGACGCCGACCAGGAGCGGTTCGCCAACGCGATCCTGCGGCCGCTACCGGCTCCGAAGGGTGTCGCCGCGCGGCCTCGGCCACGACAGCGCCAGGTCAGTAACGGGGTCGCCGTACGCCGGTCCTCGACCCGCCGCTCGGCCTGAGGTTGAGCGCGTCTGAGAGGCTGGGCGCATGACACGCCGCACGGGCGCCGGCCTGCTCGCCATCGGCCTGATCGCCGTCGGCCTGGTGGTCGCCTTCCTCCTGCCCGTCAACTACGTCACCCTGGAGCCTGGCCCGACGGTCAACGTGCTCGGCGACTACGGCGGCAAGAAGATCCTCGACATCACGGGGCACAAGACCTACAGCGATTCCGGCGAGCTGCGGATGCTCACCGTCTACCAGTCCGGTCCCGACCAGCACCTGAACCTCCTGGACGGCCTGTCGGGCTGGATCTCGCGGGACACCGCTCTGGTCCCGCGCAGTGCCGTGTTCGGCAAGACCGACACCTCCAAGAGTGTGCAGCAGCAGTCCGCGGTCGAGATGTCGGACTCCCAGGACGACGCGACCGCCGCCGCCCTGAGCGCCGACGGGATCGCCTACAAGACCGACGTGGTGATCTCGGCGACCGAGAAGGGAGCTCCGGCCGACGGCAAGATCAAGCCCGGCGACATCATCGTGGCGGTCAACGGGGTGCCGACGACCGGCGCCGACCAGCTGGTCAAGCAGGTCCGGGCGCTGTCGCCCGGGACGATCATCAACGTCAAGCTCCGACGCGACGACAAGGACCTGACCGTCTCGATGAAGTCCGTCGCGGCGCCGGACGCCCCGAAGTCGGCACGGATCGGAGTCTCGCCCGGCGAGCGCTACGTGTTCCCGTTCAACGTCGACATCCGCCTCGGCGACGACATCGGCGGCCCGTCCGCCGGGATGATGTTCGCCCTCTCGATCTACGACATGCTCACGCCGGGCTCGCTGACTGGTGGCAAGACCATCGCCGGCACCGGCGAGATCACTGCGGACGGCGCCGTCGGCGCGATCGGCGGCATCGGCCAGAAGATGATCGGGGCCCAGCGCGCCGGAGCGCGGTTGTTCCTCGCACCTGCCGCGAACTGCTCCGAGGCTGCGCATAGCTACTACGACCACAAGAAGATGCTGCTGCTGAAGGTGAGCACGCTGGCCGAGGCGATCAAGGCGGTCGACACCTGGCGTACCGACCCGACGTCAGCATCGTTGCCGAGGTGCACCACGTGAGCGAGCCGGTCGAGGTGGCGGTCGAGCAGCCGGCGCCGCCGACGGGCCCCCTGTACGACGTCGCGCGCGAGCTCGAGGCGCACGCCAGCGCTGCTGGCTGGGACCAGCCCGAGCAGATCTTCGCCCTGGCCCCGACCGCCGACCTGGTACGCCGCGAGCCCGGCCTCGCCGTGGCTCTCGGCCTCGACGGCTCCGACACCGAGGGCTTCACCCCGATCGAGCAGGACGCGCTCGGCGCCGACCAGCGGCTCGAGGACGTGCTCGCCCAGATCACCTGGCCCGAGGAGGTCGCCGGGGTCGCTGTGATCGCCGAGCGGCTGGTGCTGCCGCCGGGCGCTGACGACGCGATCCCCGAGGAGCCGTCCGCCGCGCAGGAGTACGCCGCGAACCACCCTGATCGTCAGGAGGTCCGGATCGTCGCGGCCGCACTGCGGACAGGCGAGTCTGCTTGCGCTTTGCGGCTAAAGTCGCATGACGCGGACGACCTGGTGCTCACCGGCCCGGACCTCGTGCCGGGGTTGTTGACGCAGTTGCATGCCACGTTCGATCTGGAGGACACAGCGGCCGATGAGTGACTTCTTCGGAGACGACGCCGAGCCGGCCAAGCCGGAGCATGTGCGCGCCGAGAGTCGGCGGCCGCGCCCGCTGATCCTGACGCTGATCACGATGGCGGTCCTGCTCATCGCCTTCGAGCTGTTCGCGAACATCTGGACCCAGAAGCTGTGGTTCGCCAGCATCGACTACTCGGGCGTCTTCACCCGGCTGTTCGTGACCAAGATCGTGCTGTTCGCGGTCTTCGGCCTGCTGATGGCGCTGGCTGTCGGCGGCAACCTGGCGATCGCATTCCGGCTGCGTCCGGTCTTCCGGGCCAACTCCGCCGAGCAGGCCAACCTCGAGCGCTACCGCGAGGTGATCACGCCGATCCGCAAGATCCTGCTGATCGCGACCAGCCTGGTCTTCGCAATCTTCGCCGGTGCGTCGGCGACCGGCCAGTGGCGGACCTACCTGCTCTGGGCGCACCGGCAGTCCTTCGGCAAGGCCGACCCGTATTTCCATAAGGACATCGGGTTCTACGTGTTCACGCTGCCCTGGCTGCACTACCTCGTCGACTTCGCGATGACCGCGCTCGTCATCGGCCTGCTGGCGGGGATCTTCGTGCACTACATCTACGGAGGCATCCGGCTGCAGGCCCGGGCCGACAAGGTCTCCGGCTCGGCACAGGCGCATCTCTCGGTGCTGCTTGGCATCCTGGTGCTGCTCAAGGGCGCCGACTACTACCTCGACCGCTTCGACCTGACCACCCAGCAGGGCTCGCTGATCACCGGTATGACCTACTCGCGTGATCACGCCCAGCTGCCGAGCAAGAACATCCTGATGGCCATCGCGGTGATCTGCGCGGTCCTCTTCTTCGCCAATGTTTTCCGGCGTACGTGGCAGCTGCCGGCGGTGGGCCTGGCCCTGTTCGCACTGTCCGCGGTCCTACTCGGGCTGATCTGGCCGACCATCGTGCAGAAGTTCGAGGTCAAGCCGGACGAGCCGGACAAGGAGGCGACGTTCATCGGGAACAACATCCAAGCCACCCGCGACGCCTTCGGGATCCAGGACACTGCCGAGACGTCGTACACGCCGAGCACGACGCTGAGCGCCTCGACGGTGCTCAAGTCGCCGTCGATCCCAGGGATCCGGCTGCTCGACCCGAGCGTCGTGCGCGACACCTTCGAGCAGCTGCAGCAGCAGAAGGCGTACTACACCGTCGAGACCCCGCTCGACGTCGACCGGTACGACGTGGACGGCACGACCCGCGACATGGTCGTGGCCGCGCGCGAGATCAACACCTCCGGTCTCCCCGACGCCCAGAAGAAGTGGGCCAACCTGCACACGGTCTACACCCACGGCTACGGCCTGATCGCGGCGTACGGCAACCAGCGTGATGCTGCCGGCAACGAGGTGCCCACCACCGCCGGCGGGCAGCCCATCTTCGCCGAGCAGAACCTGCCGCCGACCGGAGTGCTGTCCGGCGCGAACGGCGGGGGCTACCGACCGCAGATCTACTTCGGCGAGAACAGCCCGAAGTACTCGATCGTCGGCGAGCCGAAGGGTGCGCCGAGCGTGGAGCTCGACGTGCCACAGGACACTGGCAAGGGTGCCAAGACGAGCACCTACCAGGGCAAGGACGGCGTCAAGGTCGGCTCGTTCTTCAACAAGCTCCTGTACGCGGTGAAGTTCGGCGACCCGAACATGATCCTGTCCTCGCGGGTCAACAAGGATTCCAAGATCCTCTACAACCGCAACCCGATCCAGCGCCTGCAAAAGGTGGCTCCGTGGCTGACCGTCGACAAGGACCCGCTGCCGGCGGTCGTGGACGGCAAGATCGTCTGGATCCTGGACGGCTACACCACCACCGACAAGTACCCGGACGCGGAGAAGCGGTCGCTGCAGGACATGACGTCCGACGCGATCAGCCCGACCACCGGCTATGGCACGGTGCCGACCGACAACATCAACTACATGCGCAATGCCGTCAAGGCGACGGTCGATGCCTACGACGGCACCGTGACGCTGTACGCCTGGGACAGCAAGGACCCGATCCTGAAGGCCTGGGAGTCGGCATTCCCGGGAGTAGTGAAGCCGAAGTCGGACATCTCCAAGGATCTGCTCGCGCACTTCCGCTACCCCGAGGACCTGTACAAGGTGCAGCGCAACATCCTCGCCGAGTACCACGTCACCGACCCGAAGACGTTCTACGAGGGCGGCGACAAGTGGGATGTACCGGCCGACCCGGACAAGCCGGCGAGCAACCAGCCGCCGTACCGGCTCTCGGTGGCGCCGGAGGGTACGTCGACGGAGTCGCCGGTGTTCTCGTTGACGTCGGTGTACGTGCCGTCGAAGAAGAACAACCTGACCGCGTTCATGTCGGTCGGTGCGGACGCGGCCGACCCGTCGACGTACGGGAAGTTCACGATCCTGCGACTCCCGGACAACACGCAGCAGAAGGGCCCCGGGCTGATCGCGAACCAGTTCAGTACGGACACCAAGGTCGCCACGCTGCTGAAGAACTACAAGAGCGGCACGGACGCGAGTGTGGTCCCGGGCAACCTGCTCACCTTGCCGATCGATGGGGGACTGCTCTACGTCCAACCGCTCTACACGATCCGCAACGGGACCGGGAACTATCCAGTGCTGTCGTTCATCGTGGCGTCCTATGGCACCGATGTCGGCATCGGTACGACGCTGTCGCTCGCGATCAAGGACATCGGGGTGTCGTCGGGCGACTCGACGGCGCCGGACACCTCGACGGACACGGGCACGGACAACGGCAACGGGAACGGCACGACGACCGGCCCGGCCTTGCCGCAGCGGGCGATCCAGCTTCTGCAGCAGGCCAACGCCAAGTTCGCTGCCGCGCAGGACGCGCTGAAGGCCGGCAAGCTCGACGTGTACGCGACCGACGTGAACGAGGCCAGGGCGTTGGTCAACCAGGCGCTGGCAGTGGGCCAGAAGAAGACCACCAAGCCGTCGGGCACGACACCCAGCAAGTCCCCGAGTAAGTCTCCGTCGACCGGGTCCTCGCCGACCGCGACTCCGACGCCGTCCGGGTCCTCCTCGAGTGCAGCGTCGAGGAGGAGTCCGCAATAATCAGCGGACACGGCCGTTCGCGAGGAGCCGCCGCAGCTGAAGCATCAGGGGGTGGAGTGCCGCGGATCTCGGAGGGGCGACCACCAGCCGAGCCGAGCTCGGCAGGTCAGAAGGACCGCTACCTGCGGATGCTGCGGGCGGCGGTCCGTCAGGGGACCGCGCTCGACTTCGAGCACGTCCAGATGCAGGACATCGCGACAGAGGCTGAGGTCGCGATTGCGACGCTGTACCGGTACTTCCCCTCGAAGGTGCACCTGTTCGTCGGCGTGATGAAGTGGCGGGTGGACAGGCTCGACCAGGCGCGGATCATCACCGAGCCGGGCCAGGATGCGATCGTCGCGGTCAGCGAGCTGCTCAACCGGATGACCCTGGACATGTACGCCGAGCGGCAACTGTCGCTCTCGATGATCCAGTCGATGATCTTCGCCGAGAGCCTGACGAGCCCGGATCATGCACACATCAAGTTCGTGTTCGGAGAGATCATCCTGCGGCTCGCGCAGTGGCACGCCGACCCCACCGACGACCAGCGCCGGCGGGCCTGGCTGCTGACCCAGTGCTGGTTCGGCGTACTGATGATGGTGCTCAACGGCAGCCGCTCCCGGGCCCTGGCGGAGACCGACATCCGGCGCGCCTGCGAGCTCCTCCTCGGCTGAGCGCGGGCGTCTCGATTTGGGCGAACCGGCCCCTGCCCGGTAATGTTCTGTTCACCGACGCGGGGTGGAGCAGCTCGGTAGCTCGCTGGGCTCATAACCCAGAGGTCGCAGGTTCAAATCCTGCCCCCGCTACAAAGTTCAGGCGTGGAACCTACGGGTTCCACGCCTGAAAGGTTTAAGGGACTTGATCACATGTCCACTTAGGGCCGGGAAATATCGACCTCGGGCGCCTGAAGGGTTTTGAGATGCGAGCAACGGTCCGACACTCGATCAGGAGTAACCGGGCGCCAAGGCGCGGCTACTTTGCAGGCTTAGTCGATTCTGACATCCGCAGTCGGAGTCCCCGCGGTTTGATGCGCATTGTTTCGTAGGGATTTCGGACCGGGGGGTCTCGTCGCGCGCGGCAGGGACACGGTTGATGATGGTCCAACATGAGCGAGCGTGCCCCAGATCCCTGTACTGACGAGGCGGACGAGAGTCCGCCGCAGATCGTCCTGCCCGGGTGGCGTTCGGCACTGGACCCGTCGCGCGCTCTCGCCGTCGGCCCGCACGGGATACCGCGGGATCGTGTCGAGGCAGTGCAGCGCGACCGGTTGATCGACGCCTTCGTTCAGGTGGTCGCCGAGCGTGGCTACGAGTCGGCCGGTGTCAAGGTGATCTGCAAGCGAGCGGGCGTCGCCTACAGCACCTTCTATGAGCTCTTCGAGTCCAAGGAGCAGCTGTTCCTGGCGGCGTACGACGCCGGCGTGGCTACCTTGATCGAGGCGGCGCGCACGGCTCCGGTCGATCCCGGGTCGACCGACCTGCGCAGCAAGATCGAAGCGAGCCTGGGCACGGTGCTGCGTGCCCTTGCGGACAACCCGGCCTTCGCTCGGTTCTTCGCCATCGAGGTCCACAAGGCCGGGCCAGCGACCCAGGAGCGGGTCGACGCGACCTTCGAAACCGCGTTCGCGATGTACGCCCGCACCCAAGTCGCAGCCAAGCGGAGCCTGCCGCAGGCCGACGTCGGGCCGTTGGTCATCGGCGGCGCCTACACCCGGATCCTCTTCTATATCCGCAACGGCAGGACCGACGAGCTCCCCGACCTGCTGCCGGTGCTGACATCGTTCGTACTGTTCGACTTCTAGCCCAGCGGTCGTGCTCCTCATCGCGGAGGGCGCAAGTTCAGTGAGTTGACGCCCGCCGCACCGATCACGGCCTGGCTGAACTTCATCAGTCCGGGCAGGAGCGCCGGCAAGCTCGCGGTCTGCCCGATCCGGACCTGTCGGGAGAGGTGGCTGTAGATGCCGCCGACAAGCATCGGCACCATCTCTGGATCCGGCCCCATGAGACCGCTTTCCGGTTGCACACCATTGAACAACTGGTACGCCGCCTCGAGGGCGTCCTCGACCCGGCGCTGGGCCTCCGGGCCGCCTTTGTGGAACTCGACGAGGAAGAACTTCGCGAACGCCGGGTTCTCGGCGAGGATCTCGAGGAGTGCGAGGATCCCGACCTCGGTGCGCTCGCGGCTGGCACTGCCGTCTGGAGGCTCGTTGTACGCGGTGCTGACGGCGTCGAAGAGCACGCTGACGCCTTCGTCGTACGCCGCCAGGATGAGCTGGTTCTTGGAGTGGAAGTGCTCGTAGAAGCTAGCGAGTCCCACTCCGGCGCGGCTGCAGATGACCTTGATCCCTGCGTTCTCGAAACCGTCCTCGGTGGTCACCTGGACGATCGCGTCGCGCAACCGGTCCATCTGCAGGTCGGCGATCTCCTGACGGGTGTATCCGTGGCCGACCGGCGTCAGAGACCGCCCCGGATCGCGGGCGTCGCGGGTGCCTGGCAGCACGATTCGAGGGAGCGATGCTCCCCCTTCAAGCTGATCGAAATTGGGATTCATTTGCCCGAATCTGTCATGAAATGCCGGTTACATAACAACAATTATTTAATTTCATCTTACCTCTCGGTAATGGTTGACAGTGTTGAAAAACCGGCGTTACATGACTCAACCAAGCAGACGCTTGGCGGCTTTCTCGGGGCCCGCATCTGACCGACGCAACCTCCCGTTCGACTCACCCGAAGGGCTTCTCACATGCATCCCAGGCTCCCCCGTCCCGTCCATCGCAGAAGGGTCAACGGCAAGCGGCGGAGCTTCCTCGCGGTGTTCGCCCTGGCCGTCTCCGGGCTCTCTGTAGGCCTGCTCAACCCGTTCGCAGCCCATGCCGACCCCCAGGGCTTCGGCCTGAGCATGGTGTCCGGCTCGGGCTCCTTCGTGATCGCCGGTAACCAGCCCGGTGCCCCGTTGGGTGACCCGACAAGCGTCACCGGGAACTTCGACGCGGCCAGCGGCGACTTCACTGACGTCTCCTTTGCCAGCCCCTCGATCCATGTGGTCCAGCAGGTCACCCAGCCCTTGCCCGTGACAGTGACCATCGACGAGCAGCTGATTCCGCTCGCCCCCGGGACGGGGCACATCGACGCCAACGGGGACATGTCACTGAGCCTGTCGTTCAAGTTGCATGTCAACATCACGGCGAGCGTGGCGCACGGCGACTGCTATTCGCAGCCGGTCAACGTGAACTTGACCTCGACGTCGCCCTACGACCCGACGACCGGCCTGGTCACCCTCAAGGCAGCGGGCTTCAACATCCCCAACTTGGAGACGACCGACGACTGCGGGACGATCATCACCAACAATGCGGGTGCGCAGTTCGCGGGAACGAACAACAGTCTGCAACTGACCCTGCACGGTGACTTGTCCGCCTCGCTGGCCGACTCTGCGACGGCTTTGGCGGTCAGCCCGCCGAGCCCGGTCACGGCCGGCACCAGCACGGTCATGTCCGCGACGGTCACCCCGGCAGATGCGTCCGGCCAGGTGGACTTCTACGACGGGCAGACGCTGCTCGGCAGTGGCTCGACCGACGGGAACGGGGTCGCTACGCTGACTGACAAGCTTGACGCCGGGTCGCACCAGTTGAGCGCAAAGTACGTGGGCAACGCGTCCTACGCCGCCAGTACCTCAGCCTCCGCGCCATACCTCGTGCAGGGATTGCCGAACTTCGGCGCCGACTTCCCGGCAGTGCTTACTCCGGGAGCAGCTCCGTCGGAGTTCGCGATGACGGTGAACAACCCCTCGTCTGGGGTCGCTGCCAACCTTCGGGTCGACTTCAACATCACCCAGACTCCGACCGACACCAGCGCAGGCGGCTTGAACGTCACGCCCAGTCAGCTCTCCATGGAGTACCAGGACGGCAACGGCGACTGGCAGCCTATGGGCCTGGTCCAAGGGGTGCAGACCTACTCGGCGATGACCGCGTCGTATGGAACGCTGACCGGGTTCAATGTCAATCCCGGCCAGACCCGAACCGTGCATCTGCGGATGGCGACCGCGGTCGGCACCGTGAAGAGGACGCTCAACGCGACGGCGTCGCTGCTTGCGGTCGATCCGACTACCGGAGCACAGGTCAAGAGCATTGCGAGCATCGCCAGCTCGATCGCCGTGCCGCCCGCGACCCGGGTCGATGCTAGTGCGCTGAATGTAGTCGTCGTTGCCAACGGCAACAGCGCCTACCGTGGCGAGCTGGTGGCATTGCAAGGCAACGTGGTCGCGGCGACGAACGTGGCCGGTCAGGCCGTCAACCCGGTCCCGGCCGGTCAGGCGGAGCTGCTGGTTGACGGAGTGCCCACGTCAACCGTCGACTTCGCGTCGAACGTGGCCGCGGCCGGCGCAACCATCCCGATGGTGCCACTGACGACTCCGGCGAGCTCGGGCGGCTTCACCCGCGAGTTCATCGACACCAGCGGACTCAGCGTCGGCAACCACACCGTTCAGCTGCACTACTTCGGTGACACCAACTACAAGGCGGGGTTCTCCGCAGCTATGCCGTTCACGGTGCTGCCTGCCTACGGGCAGGTCTACGACTGCACCTACACCCAGGCCACCGGCGGGATCCAGTACCACTGGCGGACCCTCGTATCGGGCATTGCGACCCTGCCTGGAGCCGTCGCATCGGGCAGCACGATCAACATCGGTGACGCCAGCGTCCAGATCGGCATGCCGGTCGTGACCGGTACGAACCAAGGCTTCGCAGCACCGCTCCGCGGCCTGGTCGCACAACTATCGCCGAACGGATCACTGAACCAGTTGACGCCGAACGCCGTCCTGGTGAACGCGAACACCACTACCCAGTTCGACAACCGGGCAACCTGGTCAGGCCTCACAGCGGCTGTGACAGTGCAGGGGCAGCCAGGTGACGTGGTCGACGTGGGGCTACCGGTGCTCAGCTTCACCAACACGTCCTTGAGGTTCGGGGTGACCTGTCAGGCCCGTTCGACTGCCGCTTCGCTGGGCAAGGTCACCATCGCGGGAACCACCTTGACGGTGACCCCGTCCGGGACCGCGAGCCTCGGCCAGAACCTGACCCTCACGGCCCAGGTAACGCCGGCGACCAGCGGATCCGTCGAGTTCTTCGATGGCGACACCAGCCTCGGTGTCGTCCCGGTGGCCGCAGGCAAGGCCGTGCTGAACACGGCCAACCTGGGGGGCGGCACGCACGAGTTGACTGCGCACTACTCGGGTGGGTCGATCACGGTGAACGGAGTAAGCCTGAGCGTCGCGCCGAACGACTCGAACGTCGTCGAGACGCTGGTCCAGTACTCCACGAAGACGACCCTGACGTCGTCGAGTGGTTCGGTGGCCAGCGGACCGGTAACGCTCACCGCCAAGGTCGCGACCGATCCAGCCTCCGCGGCGGTCCCAGTCGGCAGCGTCCAGTTCAAGGCGGATGGCGCCCCGCTCGGCTCACCGGTGACCCTGGTGAACGGGCAGGGTCAGCTGACGACGTCGGCGATCCCGGCCGGCGCCCACGCGATCACGGCGGCGTACTCGGGCGGCGACTCGTTCGCAGCGAGCGCGTCCTCCGGAACGACGGTCAGTGTCGGCAAGGTCGTCACCTCGATCGTCGTCGCGGCCGCCAACGGTGCACCATCGGGCCTGAGCTGGAAGGCGCCGGCGATGTCGGCAACGCTGACCAGCCCGGCTGGCCCGACGGCGGGCAAGACGATCACCTTCAAGATCGGAAGCACGACAGCGTGCTCGGCGGTGACCAACGCCGCCGGCGTCGCGACCTGCGCTGGATCCGTCCCATCGTTGGTGGTCCTCCTCCAGACCCACTACACCGGGTCTTTCGCCGGCGACGCGACCGCAACAGCGGCCACGGGAACGGGGGCGCTGGGCTACGCGAAGCCCTGAATAGTTCCGCTCTGCGGCCTGGGAGGGTCTAGCAGACGGCACTGACCGCGTGCGCACCGCGACGACGAAACCCGTCGCGGTGCGCACTGGCACTGCCTGCAGGGCCGTCCTTGGCAGCCCGGCTCGGCATCCCGTAGTTCCGACGGCAACTGCTCACGCCCAAGAAGGTGCACATGTGTGACTGTCTCAACGACATCGTCGAGGTCGCGATTTGCGTCCAGGCGGGCGCTCTCGACGATGCGGATGCCCCACACGAGCTGGATGCGGTGGCCGCGTGGGCCAGTCACGAGCACAGCATCGACGTGCCGATGGCGCGCTCGGCGCCGGTGCACTTCGCTGTCGCCATGATCAACGTCCCGCGCGGCGGCAATGCCGCTGCCTGGTTGGTCGCGGAGTTCGAGCGGCTGCTCGACGTGGCCGAGGACTGCGATCTGCACCCGGCGTGGCGCGCCTACGGCGGTGTCTGGCTGGCGCAGCTGGCCGCGGTGGCCGGGTCGCACTCGCTGGCACCCGAGCTGGCCGCGCAGGCTCTCGCATCTGCGCGCCGGCACGTGGATGCCGTCGACGGTGTCTGCCCCGATGCTCTCTACGCACCTCCGACGGTCGCTGAGCTCGAGGAGTCGCCGTACGACTGGCTGGAATGCGACGGCACCCGATCGAGCATCCCGTCCCCGGGCGACCTCATCGCCGGCCTTGCCCGGTACCAGTCCAGCGCGCACCCTGACCCGCTCACCCCAGTTGTCCTCGGGCTGCGGACCACGAACACCGATGACTGGCGCACTTGGCCGACGCACTGGCTGCTCACACAAGTCGCGCACTCAGACAACTAGTGCTCTGGTTTCGGGGATGAGACGGGGCGGGGAGGCCGGCTGCAGTTTGGCGGCGAGCGGCGCGATGCCGGGCTTGGTGCCGTTCGCGGGGCAACAGGCTCCATCGCGCTGATACTGATCTGGACGGTCGGGTTCTGGCACATCTGGACCGGCGGCCGACGCGGTCCCATGTCCAGCTCGTTGTGGGCCGGCGTCTTCACGACCTGCTACGCGCCATTGAATCTCTGGGGCCCAGCTCTCCTCACCCTCACCTGGGCCTACAGAAGGCGCACGGAGGTGTCCGTGCCCACCAGCGTTGGCCCGACACCCGGCATGTCTGGCTGACTCGCCCGACTCGGTGTGACCCGGCTGTCTTGACTCGTCATCGGAAAGTCATCAGAAACGACAAGCAATCGTTCCAAGACTGAAGCGCCCCAGGTTTGATGCCGCTCCTGTTGAGTCTAAGAGGATCTGCAGCATGCCGAAGAAGATTGATGGGGAGCTGAAGGGTCAGGCTCCCAGGGCGGTGCGTCTGGTGGTGGAGCATCGAGGCGAGTACCCAAATTGAGGGCTGCCTTCTTGCGAGCCGCGGTCCAGGCTCGTTTGAGCCTGGCGACCTCCTATCGACCATGCACCGCGAGCCGGCGGCGCTCGCCCTGACAGAGGATCGCGCCAAGCAGACACCCGTCG
>DASRRQ010000036.1:0-59707 GCA_035695505.1 Marmoricola sp.
CGCGATCGCCTCGGTGCCGCCACGCGCCAGCGCCGACTCGGTCACCACGAACCCGGGATCGACGTTGAACGCACGGATCCCCCGTGGCCCGAGCTCCGCGTTGATGCTGCCGGCCATCCGCCCGAACGCTGCCTTCGACGAGGCGTACCCGAGGCCCCAGCCGCCCTCCCCCGGCCCGGCGGGCGGGTCGTAGGTGGCCGAGCTCGACGCCATGTTGGCGATCGTGCCGGTGCCACGTTCGAGCATCGGGCCGAGGATCAGCTGGGTCAGCAGCACCTGGTTCAGGAAGTTGCCCTCCCAGCTGTCGCGCAGCGAGGCCGGCGTGAGCGCCAGGAACGGCTGCTGGGGCCGGTGCACGAACGCGTTGTTCACCAGCACGTCCAGGGCACCCCAGGCCGCGTGGACCTGGTCGGCCGCGGCCCTCACGCTGGTCGGGTCCGTCAGGTCCAGCGGC
Source organism: Marmoricola sp. (assembly GCA_035695505.1). Lineage (GTDB taxonomy): Bacteria > Actinomycetota > Actinomycetes > Propionibacteriales > Nocardioidaceae > Marmoricola. Next base: position 455 of record DASRRQ010000036.1, read on the forward strand.
ACCACCAAGGACTCGACCCCGAGGTCGCGCACGGCCTGCGCGGTGTCCTCCAGGCTTCCTTCGACAGGCAGCAGGACCGCGTCGCTGGTCGCGTCCGAGCTCGCCCGGGGCGCGATCGTGCCCTCACCCTCGGCCACGGTGCGACTGGCGACCGCGACGTCGAAGCCGGCTGCGGCCAGCGCGAGCGCGGTCTGGCGACCGATGCCACGGGTGGCACCGGTCACCAGGGCGCGCGGGCGATCCGTCATCCGGCGATCAGCCCACCAGCAGCGGGCTGACCAGCGGGTAGTAGCCGGACGCGTGGCCGGTCTGGTTCGGGTGGTAGCTGTCCGAGGTCGGGTTGGACAGGCCGTTGAGCCACTCGGGGCTGCCGCAGACGGCGTGCCCGATGAACCGGCTGGTCGGGTTGGCGAACGTGAAGCCCTTGGCGGCCGCTGCTGCCGAGAGCTTGCTGTTCATCAGGTCGGCCGTCGCATTGAGCTTCGACTCGTCGTCGGGGCTGAAGAACGTCGCGGCGTTGCAGTCCTCGCCGTTGAACAGCCGCGGGTAGCCGACCACGACGACCTTCGCGTTGGGCGCCTTCGACTTGATGCTGGCGTACAGCGTGTTGAGTCGGCCCGGCAGCGTGTTGGTGATGAACGTGTTCGCGGTCGCGACCTTGCCCGCGCAGTCGCTCGCCCACGACGGCAGCGCGCAGTTGGTGATCACACTGGAGAACCCTGCGTCGTTGCCGCCGACGGAGATGGTCACGTACTTCGTCGACGTCGACAGGGCGCCGAGCTGGCTGCTGGTCACCGTCGCCGTGGTCGCCCCCGAGCACGCCTGGAAGTTCAGCGAGTACCCCCGCGCCTGCGCGATCAGGTACGGGTAGGCGTACACCGAGCGCTCGCAGGAGGTGCCGTCGTTGATGTAGGTCCGGGTGCCGACCCCCGAGGAGTAGGAGTCGCCGAGGGCGACGTACGACGGCCCGGCCGCATGGGACGGGCTGAGCCCGAGCACCGCGGCCACGACGACCAACGTGGCGGTCAGACCGCTGGACAGTGCGATGCGTAGATGGTGAGTCATCGGATCTCCTCAGGTTGCCGAGAAGGCCACCGACGTGACCCGGCTCACACTCAAGCGGTCGCGCGAGACGTTGTCCAGCATCGACCCACCCGGCCGGCTAGGTCGCGGTGATCTGGTGGCCGAGGAACCGGAACTGGGCGGGAGCCACGCTCCGCCAGTACGTCGCGTCGTGCCCGCCGGCACCGAACCCGCCCGCGGGCGTGGCCGAGAGCCCGGAGGCGAAGGTCTGGGTCGCCGCGAAGAAAGGGTCCGACCGGCCGCAGTTGATCATCAGCGAGTCTCCGCCGAACCACTGTGGGTTGCCGTAGACGTTGTTGTCATCGAAGTCGGACGCGCTGTCGAAGGCGCCGGCCGCCGTGTTCTGGGCGGAGGTGAACAGCGCCGGGCTGGAGACAGCGACCGCCCGGGTCGACACCTTGTAGCGGCCGACCTGGAGCAGCGCGCCGTACCCGCCCATCGACCAGCCGTAGAACCCGATCCGATCCGTGTCCAGACCGCGCTTGGCGAGGAACGGGATGAACTCATCGCGGAGCATCGCCCCGGCGTCGGTCCCGTCAGCCCGCTTGTGCCAGTAGGAGTCAGTACCGCCGTCGACCGACGCGATCGCGAACGGCGCGACTCCCCCGGCGACGACGTCGCCGAGCACCGTGTCCAGATGCAGTTGGCCGAAGCTGGTCTCGTGGTTTCCGCCCTTGCCGTGCAGGCTGACCACCACCGGCAGGTCCGACCCGGGGCCGTGCCCCTTCGGATACGCGATCGACCACCCCACGGCGATCCCACCCATCGCCGCCGACGCCGAGGTGCCGCTGACTACCGTCGCCCGGTGGCCGGGCAGGACCGTCTTCGCCGAGCACGCTGCCAACGCCAGACCAGCTCCCCCGAGCAGCAGACCGCGCCGCGTCACCCCCGTCATCATGGCGCGACTCTAGGGCCCCGCGAACCCCCGTGTGCCGCGGTCCGCCCAAGAGTCACCTGAGGATCGGCGGCGGTCCAGACACCCGGCCGCCGGTGCTGACGACTCAGGCGGCGCGCGGCGTCCGAGGCCTTAGCTCGTCTCAGCGAAGGTCGTCGGGACTGAGCCTTCTGTGAAGACGATCGCGTCGCCGACGCGGTGCGCATCCACACCAGCTCGTGGGCTGCCGTTGCTCCAGACGATCTTCCCGTTGCGCGCGATATCGGCGCTCGCGTCGATCAAAGGCACGCTCACTGCACCGCTCGTGCCAGCCGGCGCCTGCACGGTCAGGTGGAAGGACCTCGTCGTCCGAGCCCACCGGACGCTGATGGGTCCGTGCGGCGTGGGGCTGACGCCCTGCGCCCACACGAGACCTGAGGTCTGGGGTGCGACTGACCATCGTGCGTATCCGGGTGTGGTCGGCGCGATACCGACGACGTAGCGGGAGAGTGCGGACGTCGGGCCGGTCGACCACGCGTGAGCGGTGCTGTCGGCGAGGAGACCCCCAGCGGGAACGCCGTCCGGCTGGATGCGCTCCCACGTCACGCCGCCTGGGTCCTGGCTCAGCATGTAGCCCCACTCCTGGCGGATGAGCCGCAGCGCGGCGTCGCTGTTGCCACTGGCAAAGTCAGCGAGCACGTTGAAGCTGCCCATGTACGGCGACACGACCCGGATGTAGCCGGCGGGTGCTGGATCGGTCCCGACCGTCGCCAGGCCGTAGGGCGTCGCAAGCCGCACAGGGAGCACGCCCAAGATGCTGGCAGCTTGCTGAGCCGACGCCACCCCTGCGAGGATCGCTGTGACGTTCGCGTCCTGAACGACCGACCCGCGAAGCGCTGTGCTCGTGTCATAGACACCGGTGCTCGGGTTCCACAGGTTCGCGTTGACGGCGGTGGTCACGGCGTGTGCGGCCGCGGCCCACTTCGAGGCCTGGCTGCTCAGTCCGAGTGCCGTCGCGAGCTGGGATGCCGAGCGCAGAGCCTGGACGTAGAGCGCATTGACGTAGGTCAGCTCGCCCGAGGTCTTCTCGACGTTCCAGTCCTCGCCGTCGGCAGAGGTCACGCGGAACAGGCCGTTGGCGTCGACCTGCTGGGCGTCCCACGCCATCTGCCTGGCCACGGCGGCCCAGTGGGCGCGGACGAAGGAGAGATCGCCTGTATAGAGGTAGTAGTTCCAGACCGCCGGGATGACGGCGATCGAGTACGACGCTGACCAGCTCACGCAGAGATTGCCGGTGAGCGGGTTGGGCGAGCAAGCGCCTGGAAGAGGGCCGGGCAACGCCATCAGCCCGACTGCCGGGACTGCCTCACCGGCGACGGTCGCCGGGTGGGTCAGAAACAAGGCGAGTGAGTCGCGGGCGTAGGCAGGGTCGCTGACGTAGTAATCGGTGAGATCGGAGATCGCGTGATCCCCGCTCCAGACCGCGCGGTCGCGTTTCGCACCGTCCATGATCAGGTGGAGCTTGTTGACGGCACCGGGCAGCACGGGCGTCCCGGGCGCGAGCTGGTTCAGACTGAGGGTGTACGCGCCCGCCCACCAGGCTCTGTTGAGGGTGTCGTCGCTGGACAGGAAGTGCCCCGCGATCACCGAGGGCGTATCGCGCGGCGCGGTGAAGCTGATCCCGGCCGAGCGCAGGGTGACTGTCCCGGGCGCACTGAGCGTGACCTCCTCGTATCGCTCGCCGCCTTGGATGAGCGACGAGGTGACCACCCCCGGCGCCGATGGGTGGAAGGTCTCCGACCTGATCGGGTCGCCGGAGATGAACAGCAGGACACTGATGGCCTGGTCGTTGCCCAGGTTGGCGAGGGTCTCGGAGTACTGGGTGTCGATCCCGGCGCCCGTTGTCTTGGCGACCGTGAAGGTGGGTTTGCCCTCGACCTCCTGGCCGTAGTCGAGGACTAGGGAAGGCTTCGTGCCACCGGCGGCGTAGGTCAGCGTGGTGGTCTGCGCACCGGTCGGATCAGCCAGACCTGACGGGTTGCCAACATTGCCCGTCACTCCCAAGACTCTGGTCGGGTGCACGACGTCGGTCGTGGGCGACTCGTCGTAGGCGCGCCAGGCCTTGTCCTCGGCGATTGGCTGCAAGGAGAGCTGTTGTGCCGTGCTCGGTTCGGCAGCGGCGAGCCCGGCCCTCGTCGTGAGTGCCACGACGATCACCGCGCACAGCGCTAGCGCAGTCATGAGCTGCGGTGAGGTCTTCTGCATCGCTTCGGGCCTCCGGTGATCACGCGGCATGGGACCGGTCGAGCCCATGCCGCGACGCTAAGGTACAGCGCTGTACCTGTCAACGCGTACCGTACAGTCCTGTACGTGACGACGTCGGCTCGGACCATCGAGGGGTACAAGCACGGGCGCGTCCCACGCGAGGTCCGGGAAAGGCAGATGCTCGACGTAGCCGAGGAGGTCTTCACCGAGTTCGGGTACGCCGGCGCATCCATCGAGGAAGTTTGCCGCCGAGCCGGCCTCAAACGTCCGATCGTCTATACGTACTTCGGCGGCAAGGACGGGCTCTACCTCGGCTGCTACCGACGAGCACGGGCAGAACTCGACGAACGGCTTGCGACAGCGGCGCTCGGTGTTCAGACCGACGAGCGGACGCCGGAAGCGCTCCACTCCGTCGTACGCGCGGTGATCCGGGGCTATTTCGAGTTCCTCGCGTCCTCGCCGGGACGCTGGGACCTGCTTTACGGACCAGGCGCTGCTACTGAGCGATCCATCGCCGCCGAGACCTCTGCGCTTCGGATGCAGACAGTCGAACTGCTGGCGGCGCTACTTCGCGGTTACGCGCCGTCGGGTGCCGTCGACGACGTCGTCCTCGGCTTCGCCCATGCCGCGTCAGGCTCCTGCGAGCAGCTCGCGCGATGGGCGAGGCAGAACGAGGAGATCACGCTCGACCAGCTCGTCGACCTCGGCACCCGGTACAACTGGACGGCACTGACCCAGTTGCTACTGCCCGACTGAGCAGGCCCCGCACTCACGCGGTCCCAGACCATGCTGCCCGGACCACTCGCCGCCATCAGACGTCGATCGAGTCCTGGTCCACCTCGTAGGCCCCCGCGACGATGAAGTCCTTGCACCGGGGCATCATCTGCGGGTTCCCTCGGTCGCGGCGTCGGCAATGTCGCGCCACAGTTCACTCACCGATTCGGTCCGTTCAGTGAGGGCATCAAGTTGGCCTCGCCGGTCGCCACTTGCTTTGTGGAGTTCGCTGTACGCAACTGAGTTCCAATGCTCAGCCGCCGTCGCTACCTGCCCGAATGCCCGTGCAACCTCGGTGGAACCTGCACCCGTACGCAGGGCATCCAGTGCGGCACGCTCCGCCGCCTCATACGCGGCGTCTGCCTGTTCCAACTCAACCGAACTCATCAGAAGTCCAAGTCGTCCTCGGTTAGTTGTCCTCCGCTACCCACGATGAAGTCCTTGCGCGGGAGCATCACGATGCCGCCTGGATCGGCTTAATCGCTGCCAACTGCTCACCCAGGGCAAGCCGCTCGATCCGAAGCTCGTAGTGGGACTGCAGGTTCATCCAGAACTCGGCAGAGTTTCCGAAGTACTTGCTGAGGCGAACCGCAGTGTCAGCAGTGATCCCCCGCTTTCCGTGCACGATCTCGTTGATCCGACGTGGGGGTACGCCGATCGCCACGGCCAACCGGTGCTGGGTGATCCCGAAGCCGTCGATGAAGTCGGTCAGCAGGATCTCGCCTGGGTGGATCGGATCGATCCGGTTCTTCGCGTTCATCTCCATCATCCTCCTCAGTGGTAGTCGACCAGTTCGACCGCTTCGGCGCCGCCGTCGCGCCAGATGAAGCAGAGTCGCCACTGGTCGTTGACGCGGATGCTGTGCTGTCCCTTGCGGTCGCCTTTGAGCTGTTCGAGCCGGTTGCCGGGAGGCACCCGTAGGTCCTCCACGTCGGCGGCGGCATGAAGGATCTCGAGCTTCCTCAGTGTGCTGCGCTGCAGAAGCCGATCTATCCCCTTGACGTACTCGGCGTTCCAGATTCGTTCGGTCGCCTTGTCACCGAAGGATCTGATCACCTAGTGAGCATAACGGCATCCGTCATGAACGCAACCCGTTATCCCCACCAGGGAACGCGCCTGTCGGTCCTCAGTAGTCGATGTCCGCGTCCGTTAGTTGTCCTCCACCCGCCACGATGAAGTCCTTCCGCGGCGCCACGTCGGAGCCCATCAGCAGCTCGAAGACCTCGGCCGCCTGGGCGGCGTCGTCGGCGGTGATCCGGCGCAGGGTGCGCTGGCGGGGATCCATGGTCGTCTCGGCCAGCTGGTCGGCGTCCATCTCGCCGAGGCCCTTGTAGCGCTGCACCGGGTCCTTCCAGCGGACGCCCTTCTTCGTCAGCTCGGCGAGCTTCCGCTGCAACTCCGGGTCGGAGTAGGTGTAGACGTACTTGTCCATCCCCTTCTTCGGGTTCGAGATCTCGATGCGATGCAGCGGCGGTACGGCGGTGAAGACCCGGCCCTGGGTGACCAGCTCGGGCATGTACTTGAAGAAGAGCGTCGCCAGCAGGCACCGAATGTGGGCGCCGTCGGAGTCAGCGTCGGCCATGAAGATGATCCGCCCGTAGCGCGCCGCATCGACGTCGAACGTCCGCCCGGACCCCGCCCCGACGACCTGGATGATCGAAGCGCACTCGGTGTTCTTGAGCACGTCGGCGACCTGGGCCTTCTGCACGTTCAGGATCTTGCCCCGGATCGGCAGCAGGGCCTGGAACTCCGAGTTCCGGGCGAGCTTGGCGGTGCCCAGCGCGGAGTCGCCCTCGACGATGAACAGCTCGGAGCGCTCCACATCGTTCGATCGGCAGTCGGCAAGCTTCGCCGGCAGGGCCGAGGACTCCAGTGCGTTCTTGCGACGCTGGGTGTCGCGCTGCTGACGGGCGACCAGCCGGGTCTTCGCAGCTCCTGCAACCTTCTCCATGACCAGCTTGGCCTGGGCCTTCTCGGCGCGCTTGGTGGAGCCGAGGAAGTTCTTCAGCTCGCCGGCGACGACCTTGCGCACCACCGATCGGGCGGCCGGCGTACCGAGCACCTCCTTCGTCTGCCCCTCGAACTGCGGCTCCGCGAGCCGGACCGTGACCACGGCGGTCATGCCTTCGAGCACGTCGTCCTTGATCACATCGGCGTCGTTGACCTTGAGCACCCTGGTCCCGCGCATCGCGTCGTTGAAGGTCTTGGTCAGCGCTGCCTCGAAACCGGAGACGTGGGTGCCTCCCTTCGGGGTGGCGATCACGTTGACGAACGAGCGCATCTCGGTGTCGTAGCCGTCGTTCCAGCGCAGCGCCACGTCGACGGTCAGCTCGCGCTCAACGTCCTGGGGCGTCATATGGCCCTTGTCGTCGAGCAGCGGGACCGTCTCGGTGAAGGTGTCGGCGCCCTGGAGCCGCAGTACGTCGGTGACCGGCTCGCCGACCGAGAGGAACTCAGCGAACTCCGAGATCCCGCCGACGTGCTTGAAACTCTCGACGATCGGTTCCGGCCCGCGCTCGTCGCGGATGAGGAGCTCAAGGCCGGGGACGATGAACGAGGTCTGCCGTGCCCTGCCGATCAGGCCCTCGAGCTCGAACCGCGCGTCTTTGGTGAACACCTGCTTATCCGGCCAGAACCGGATCCGGGTCCCGGTCCTGCCTTTGGCGACCCGGGCGCCCTTGCGAGTCAGGCCTGAGGCCGCGGTGAACGGCGAGTCGGGCGCGTCACTGGCGAAGGTCCCCGGTACGCCGCGCTGGAAGCTCATCCCCTGTACCGACGGCGACCGCTCGACGTCGATGTCCATCCGCGAGGACAACGCGTTGACGACCGACAACCCAACGCCGTGCAGACCGCCGGTGGCGGTGTACGAGCCGCCGCCGAACTTGCCGCCGGCGTGCAACTTGGTCGCGACGACCTCGACCCCGGTCAGGCCGGTCTTCGGCTCCTTGTCGGTGGGGATGCCGCGTCCGTTGTCATGCACCTCGACCGAGCCATCGGGGTGCAGCAGGATCTCGACCTTGTTCGCCGAGCCGGCCAGCGCCTCGTCCACGCCGTTGTCGATGATCTCCCACAGGCAGTGCATCAGGCCGCGGGTGTCAGTCGAGCCGATGTACATCCCGGGTCGCTTGCGGACCGCCTCCAGACCCTCCAGGACGAGAAGGTGCTGCGCGTTGTAGGTGTTGTCGGCGATCGTCGTGCTCCCAGATCTTGTCTTGTCGAATCGGCTTGTCTCATCACCATCCATGACGCCCGCCGCTACGAAGCACTGATGCGGAGCCGGCAGGGGTCGTGAACGAAGTACTGATTCAAAAACTACAAGGTCTCGATCCGGCAAAATCTGCGCAACACCGTGGCGTCGGTGCCGATGATTGTCAGTGCGGTGAGTCACACTCATGGCACGGCCCGTCTCAGCGGCTGGCAAAACCGCCGGGCGGGAAGCAAAACGCATGATTTGATGTTGAGCCCGATGAAACTCCTAGACCACCGGAACCTTTGCCGGTGCGAGGGAGTTGAACAGGCACCGGCAGCAGAAAGAGAGGCGAACGTGACTACTGCGACAGCCCCGAGTGAGACCCCGTTGACGGCGGTCGACCGTTGTGACCGTTGTGGCGCGCAGGCTTACCTGCGCGTATCACTCCAGGCCGGCGGCGAGCTTCTTTTCTGTGCACACCACGCCCGCGAGCACGGCGACAAGCTGCGCGAGATCGCGTCCCACGTCCACGACGAGACCGACAAGCTGGCTGACACCCCGAGCACCACGACGGAGTCCGACGCCTGACCTGATCAACGCTGCGTGCCCCCGGTCCATGACCGGGGGCACGCGCACTTTTGGGACAGACTGACCGCCATGACCCCCCTCGTCGTCCTGACCGCGCTCGCGATCGCGCTCGGTCTGATCGGCATCCTGGTGCCGCTGCTGCCAGGCACGATCCTGATCGGCGCCGCCGTCGCAGTCTGGGCCGTGATCACCGGTACGACGGGCGGCTGGATCACCCTGGGGGTCGTCCTCGTCGTGCTCGCCATCGGGACGGTCGTCAAGTACCTCGTCCCCGGACGGCAGCTGAAGGAGACCGGCGTACCGACCTCGACGCTGCTGGTCGGGGCGGTCCTGGGCGTGCTCGGGTTCTTCGCGATCCCGGCCATCGGCCTGCCGCTCGGTTTCGCACTCGGCATCTACCTCGCAGAAGCACGCAGGCTCGGACAAGCCGAAGCGGGCGCTGCCACCATCGCGGCGCTGCGCGCGGTCCTCCACGGGGTGGCGATCGAGCACGGCTTCGGAGTCCTCGCGAGCCTCACCTGGGCCATGGGCGCGATCCTCTCGTGACTGTCGTCTTCGCCCTCGCCTCGGCGATCCTCTACGGAGTCTCCGACTTCGTCGGCGGCGTCGCTTCGCGACGTACGTCGGTGTGGCCGGTGGGCCTGCTCTCCTGCTCCGGCTCGGCGCTCGGTTGCGTCATCGTCGCGTCGCTCACACGTGGCAGCCCGTCGGGGAGCGACCTGCTCTATGGCGCGGTCGCCGGCATCGGGGCCGGTGCCGGCACGGCGTTCCTCTACCGGGGCCTCGCCGCCGGACGGATGGGCGTGGTCGCCCCGGTCTCGGGGGTCGGGGCCGTGATCGTGCCGTTGGTGGTCGCCGTGTCATCGGGCGAACGGCCGGCCCTGATCGGCTGGGTCGGCATCGTCCTGGCGCTCCCCGGCATCTGGTTGGTCTCCCGCGAACCCGTGGTCGGCCGCCCCTCGACCGGTTTCGTGGGCAGCGGGCTCCTCGATGGAGTCTTGGCCGGGCTCGGTTTCGGCGCCTTGTTCGCCTCGCTCGGCAAGGTGTCCCCTGACGCCGGCTACTGGCCGCTCGCCGTGGCCGAGGCGGTGTCGGTGGTCGCGATGGCGGGGGTCGCGGTCGCGGTCGGCGGCGACCCCACCCCGCGCCGAGGTGCTGAACTGTGGGGCCTGCTGCCCGGAGCACTCGCGACCTGCGCCGTCGTGTTCTTCGTACTCGCCACCCGCCATGGACTGCTCAGCATCTCGGCGGTGATCTCGTCGCTCTACCCCGCCTTCACCGTGCTGCTCGCGATCGGCGTGCTCCGCGAGCACGTTCACCGCCTCCAGGCCGTCGGGCTGGCGCTGTGCGCGGCCGCAGTGGTCCTGGTCTCGCTGGCCTGAGCGCCCGATGCCGATGCGAACTGGACACCTGTCCAAGACGTGGCCGCACGACCACCCACAGAACTGGAACGTGTTCTAAAGTCGGCAGCATGGGACTCCTCCTCCACGACGAAAATCGGGTCCGCACGCTCACCCTGGACCGCCCCGATGCACTCAACGCCTTCAACGAGGCGCTCTACGACGCCACGGCCCAGGCGCTGCTCGATGCTGCCGCCGACCCTGGCGTAGCCGTGGTCCTGCTGACCGGCAACGGCCGCGCGTTCTCCGCCGGCACTGACCTGCTCGAGATGCACCAGCTCGCGACCGACCCGGACTTCCAACGTGGGGAGCACGGCTTCCTCGGCCTCCTGGACGCACTCGTCGCCTTCCCCAAGCCACTGATCTGCGCCGTCAACGGGCTCGGCCTCGGCATCGGTGCCACCATCCTCGGGTACGCCGACCTCGCCTTCATGTCCACGACCGCCAAACTGAAGTGCCCCTTCACCAGCCTCGGCGTCGCCCCCGAAGCAGCCTCGAGCCTGCTGTTCCCGCAGCTCATCGGCCGTCAGAACGCAGCCTGGATGCTGTTGTCCGCCGAGTGGGTCAGCGCGGCCGAAGCGCTCGAGATGGGCCTGGTCTGGAGGGTCTGCGAGCCCGACGACCTGCTCCCCGAGGCCCGCAGGCATGCCGCGATCCTCGCTGCCCGCCCGATCTCCAGCCTGATCGCGGTCAAGCGCACGATGACCCAGCCGGTCCGCGCCGAGATCGCCGCAGCCCGCGAGCGCGAGAATGCCTGCTTCGCCGAGCTGATGGGCGGACCCGCCAACCTGGAGGCTCTCGCCGCGTTCGCGGAGGGTCGGACCCCCGACTTCACCAACCTGCCGGAAGGGTGGTGAGCAGCCGATGATCGAGTTCAACCTCGCTACCGTCTTCAAGACTGTCGCGGCCGCCGTCCCGGAGCAGGAGGCGCTGATCTGGCGTGACCGGCGGCTGACCTACGCCGCCATGGACGCCCGGATCGACGGCATCGCGCACTACCTCGCCGGCCAAGGCCTCGGCCGGCACACCAGTCGCGCCGATCTTGCTGGGCATGAGATCGGCCAGGACACGGTCGGCCTCTACCTCCGCAACGGCAACGAGTACCCGGAGGCGATGATCGCGGCGTACCGGGCGGGCGCGGTCGCGTTCAACATCAACTACTCCTATGTCGAGGAGGAGCTGACCTACCTGCTCAACGACGCCGGCGCCTCCGCGCTGGTCTTCGGCTCCGAGTTCGCGCCACGGGTCGCAGCGCTGCTCGACCAGGTGCCGACGATCCGGGTGCTGATCCAGGTCGACGACGGCTCCGGCAACGACCTGCTGCCGGGGGCGGTCGCCTACGAGGCGATCGTCGCGACGCCGACGCCCGCCACCCCCCTGCTCGAGCCGCTGGGCGAGGACGCCTTCCTGCTCTACACCGGCGGCACCACCGGGATGCCCAAGGGCGTGATCTGGCGCCAGCACGACGTGTACGTCGCGGCGATGGGCGGCCGGCCGTTCGGATCGCCGGATCCGTTCACGTCGTACGAGGAGATCGCCGAGGCGGCGCGCAACGGCAACGGCGGCATCCGGCTGCTGATGACCGCCCCGTTCATGCACGGCGCCGCCCAGTGGTCGACGTTCCATATGTTCACCGGCGGCGGCAGGGTCGTCCTGCCCGAGAATGTCGTCAGCATGGACGCTGTCGACTGGCTGCGGACCACCGAGCGCGAGGGCGTGATGAGCATCCCGGTCGTCGGCGACGCGATGGCGCGGCCACTGATCGATGAGATCGAGCGCGGCGACTACGACCTGTCCGGGTTGGCGGCGATCAACAACGGCGGCGCGCCGATCACCCCCGGCGTGCGGCATCGGCTCCATGAGGCGCTGCCGAACATCCTGATCCTCGACGCCGTCGGCTCCTCGGAGACCGGCATCCAGATGAACCACTACTCCGCGGCCGGAGCCGAGGCGGAGACGGCAGTCTTCAACCCCGAGCCGGACACCGAGGTCGTCGATGACGAGCGCGCTCACGTGCTGCAGCCGGGCGACGGCGGCGGCTGGCTGGCCCGCCGCGGCCTGGTGCCGCTGGGCTACCTCGGCGATGCGGCCAAGACCGCGCAGACGTTCCCGGTGATCAACGGCATCCGGTACTCGGTGCCCGGCGACCGCGCCGAGCTCCTCGATGACGGCCGGATCCGGCTGCTCGGCCGGGACTCGGTCACAATCAACTCCGGCGGCGAGAAGATCTTCGCCGAGGAGGTCGAGCGGGCGATCGCCGCGCACCCCGACATTGCGGACGTCATCGTGGCCGGCCGCCCGTCCGAGCGCTGGGGCAGCGAGGTCGTCGCGATCGTCGCCGTCCGGCCCGGCACCGAGCCGAGTGATGCGGACCTGCTCGACGAGGCAGGCAAGCACGTCGCCCGCTACAAGCTCCCGAAGGCGATCATCCGCCGCCCCTCGATCGCACGATCTCCGTCCGGCAAGGCCGACTACAGATGGGCCAAGCAGCAGGCCACCGACGCCTGAGGAGAGCTCACGATTTTCACCCGCCGTCGGTTCAATCGTGGTGCGGGTCTCGTGCAGACCAACCGCTCACAGCAAGGGTGGTCGAGCCCACACGGGCCGGGAACCCCATTCCCCGGCGACGGGCGATCTGTCCCGATAAGGTCCGACTCGGTGCACCAACCCCCAGCGTGCACCGCGCCGTCCCGCATCCCGTCCCGGACCCCCATCCGGACGGGGTGCGGGACGGCAACCCGGGGCCTCGTCGCGTCTCTGCGTCGCCCACCTGTCTGGACATCTGGACCACGGATCGGGACAGATCGCCCGCTCCTCACAGAAGTTCACTAACGTCCCTGCTGTAGTGCAACCGGTCTGCCGTCCCGCCTTCTCACGGTTAAGGGAGACTGACTTCGTTCGAGGCCTCCTCGAGCGGTCGAGGGAGCACGACACGGAGCCGCTCGATCGACCCCGAGTTGACCGAGCGGCTCCGCCCCGGCGGGAGTAGCGTCGGGCCATGACCTCCCTTCGGATCACCAGCACCCTGCACCTGGTGCTGACGGCGACCACCTGCGGCGCCTGGGGCCTGCTGGTCTGGCTCCCGCTCACGCTCCTGCCTGCCGTCCGCTCCGGATCCGGCCCTGCCGCACGCTGAGGACCGGCGCCGAGCGCTCATCGTCGACATGGACGGCACGCTCTGCGACGTCCGGACGATCCGGCACTTCGTCGAGGGCCGCCGTCGCAACTTCCACGCCTTCCACTCGGCGTCGGTCAGCTGCCCGCCGTACCCGGAGGTGCTCGAGGTGGTCGAGGCCGCCCGCGCCTCCGGACTCGCGATCCTGGTGGTCACTGCCCGCGAGGCACGGTGGTCCTTCCACACCGCGCTGTGGCTGCGTGAGCACGGCATCGCCTACGACGAGATGCTCATGCGGCGTACGGGCGACCACCGCCCCGACTCGGCGGTGAAGACCCAGATCGCCCGCCGTCTCGTACGCCGCTACGACCCGGTGCTGGCCGTCGACGATCGGACCGAGATCATCGCGGTATGGCACCGGTTCGGGATCTCGAGCCGGCACGTCGACGACGACGGCCGGGTCGGGCCGATCGTCGATCCGGGCCTCTCGCCGGGCGGTCCAGAAAAGGACTCTTCGACCGGCCAGTAGGTGTGGTTACCTGCTCTGATGCGCTTCACGACGTACGCCGATCTCGCGAGGAACCCGGTCGTACGCCGGGTCCTGGTGCTCGGCACGCTGATCCGCATCCCGCTCTGGGCCGCCGGGGTCATCCTGACCCTGCACGTCGTGACCCACCTGGACCGCTCGTACGCCCAGGCCGGACTGGTCGAGATGGTCTACTCCCTCGCCCTGGCCGTCAGCGGCCCCTGGCGCGGGCGCCGACTCGACCGGGTCGGGCTCCGGGCCGCACTACTGCCGTCGCTGGTGGTGCTCTCAGTTTGCTGGAGCATCGCGCCGTGGGTCGGCTACTGGCTGCTGCTCGGCTTCGTCGCCGTCGCCGGGCTGTTCACGATCCCGACGTTCTCGATCGTCCGCCAGGTGCTGATCGGCGCGGTGCCGGTCGAACAGCGGACGGCCGTGCTCTCCGTGGACTCGGTGGTCGTCGAGATCTCCTTCATGATCGGCCCCGTGCTCGGCGTGCTCGCGGCGGTCTACCTGCCGACGCCGGTCGCACTGCTGGTCTTCCAGCTGTGCACGGTGCTCGGCGGGATCGTGCTGCTGATCGACAACCCGCCGCTCGGGCACGAGGAGCCTTCCGACGAGGATGGCCCGAAACCGCGCGTCCGGGAGTGGGTCTCCCCCGCCGTGCTTGCGATCCTGGTGATCTGCGCGACGGCCACAGTGATCCTGACCGGAGAGGATTTGAGCATCGTGGCCGCACTGCGGCACATGGGGCACACCTCGTCGATCGGCTGGGTGCTGGCGCTGTGGGGGCTCGGATCGGCCATCGGCGGCATCATCTACGGCGCCCTGCACCGGCATCCGCCGGCCGGGGTCCTGCTGGTCCTGCTCGCCGGCACCACGGCTCTCGTCGCACTGAGCGACGGACGGGCGTGGTTCACCATCGTGCTGTTCTTCTCCGGGTTGTTCTGCGCCCCCACGATCACGGCGACTATCGACGACCTGTCCCGGATGGTGCCGGCTCGGGTCCGGGGCGAGGCGATGGGCTGGCACGGCTCGGCACTCACCCTGGGCGGCGCGATCGGAGCTCCAGTGATCGGCTGGGCGATCGACCGCGGCAGTTGGCAGGGCGGCTTCGAGCTCGCCGGAGCCCTCGGCCTGGTGATGGCGCTAGGCGGGCTGAGCGTCTCAGCCCGTCGCGATCACCAGGTGCGCGCCCACAAGCAGCGCTCGGAGCTGCGCAGCACCTCGAGCGCCGAGTCCGGGAGCGGCGCCGACAAGTCGGTGACCACGTAGCCCAGGTCGTCACGGGTAGCGAGCCGCTGCCCGGTCACGTTGTAATTGTCACTCGCGACCAGGGCGTTGAACTCGGCCAGGACGCCGGGGACGTTGCGGTGCAGGAAGCCCAGCCGGTGGCCCTCCCCGAGCGGCCCAGCCGCGACCTCGGGCAGGTTGACCGACAGGGCGGTGCTGCCCTCCCGAGCGAACGACGTCAGCTTGCCGGCGACGAACCAGCCGATCTCGGCCTGCGCCTCCTGGGTCGACCCGCCGACGTGCGGGGTCAGGATCACGTTGTCCAGTCCGCGCAGGACCGACTCGAACGTCTCGCCCTGGGCCTTGGGCTCGACCGGGAACACATCGACCGCAGCACCTGCGATGTGGCCCGAGAGAAGGTGCTCGCGCAGCGACTCGTAGTCCACGACCATCCCGCGGGAGGCGTTGATGAACATCGAGCGCGGCTTCATCCGCTCGAACTCCGCAGGCCCGAAGAAGCCGGCGTTGCCCGGGCGTCCGTCGACGTGCAGCGTCACCACATCAGAGACCTCGAGCAACTCGGGCAGCGAGCGCATCCGTCGGGCGTTGCCGTGCGCGGGCCGGTCAGCGCTGTCGTAGAAGACGACGCTCATCCCGACTGCCTCGGCCACATTGGAGAGCTGAGTACCGATGTTGCCGTAGCCCACGATCCCGAGCGTGCGACCGCGGATCTCGTGGCTGCCTGCGGCCGACTTGTCCCAGACACCCTCGTGCATCCGCTGGGTCTTCTCGGTCAGGCGCCGGGCGAGGGCGATGATCTCGCCGATCACCAGCTCGACCACGCTGCGGGTGTTGGAGTACGGCGCGTTGAACACGCCGATCCCCCGCGCCGAGGCCGCCTGCAAGTCGACCTGGTTGGTGCCGATGCAGAAGCAGCCGATCGCCTCGAGGCTGTCAGCGACGTCGAGGACCTTCTCGGTCACGGTGGTGTTGGAACGGATGCCGAGCAGGCTGACGCCGGGCAGAGCCTGGAGCAGGTCAGATTCCGACATCGCGCCGGTCCGTACGTCGACGTCGTACCCACGGCCTTCGAGGATCTCGACGGCCGTGGGATGGATGTTCTCGAGTACCAGCGCCTTCATGGGGTCAACCGTATGCCCACCGCGATGACGCCCTGACACGGATATCGCAGGTGGAGACGGCGGCTGTCTCGACACGATTCGGATACCCGCACCGGGGTATCGCAGAACCGACGGATCAGCGCCGGATTCAGGAGGAGACCATGCCCCGAGGCCAGTGGAGCGCCAAGCGCGAACGCCAGTACGAGCACATCAAGGACGGGCTCGAGGACCACGGTCGCAGCGAGGACGTGGCCGAGGAGATCGCTGCCCGTACCGTGAACAAGGAACGGGCCCGGCATCACGAGTCCCAGGAGAGCAGCCGCACCTCGACCGACGACATCTCCTCGAGCCGTCGCGGCGGGCTCCGCTCGCACAACGGCAGCAAGGGCCGGACCAAGGCCCAGCTCTATGCCGAGGCCAAGAAGCAGGGCGTCTCGGGACGCTCGTCGATGACCAAAGCCGAGTTGGAGAAGGCAGTCGGCCGCTGACGGCTTGAATCGGAGCCCCCGCACGGGGTACTACGAGAGTCCTGCCCCCTGCTCGAGGAGTACTCGTTGCTGCGCTTCTTCGTCGTCGGTGCCCTCGTCGTCCTCGGCGCCCTGACCGGCCTCGCGGCGGTGATCGGCGGCCCGGGCTGGTGGGTGCTGCTCGGCGTGGTGGCGCTGCTGGCCTGTCTCGGGGCCTACGACCTTCTCCAGCGCAAGCACTCGATCCTGCGCAACTTCCCCGTCCTGGGGCATCTGCGCTTCCTGCTCGAGGGGATCCGACCCGAGCTGCAGCAGTACTTCATCGAGCGCAACTACGACGGCCGACCGTTCGACCGCGACACCCGCTCGGCGATCTACCAGCGCGCCAAGGGCGTTCTGGAGGAGCAGCCGTTCGGTACCGAGCGCGACGTCAACGAGCCGGGCTATGAATACCTGGTCCACTCGACCCGGCCGCTCGAGGTGGCCGCGACGCCTGCGCGGGTGACCATCGGCGGGCCTGATTGCACAGCGCCGTACTCGATGGCGCTGATGAACGTGTCCTCGATGAGCTTCGGGGCGATCTCGGCGAACGCGATCACCGCGCTGAACCGCGGCGCTGCGCTCGGCGGCTTCGCCCACGACACCGGTGAGGGCGGGTTGAGCAAATACCACCGCAACGGCGGCGACCTGGTCTGGGAGATCGGCAGCGGCTACTTCGGCGCCCGCACCCACGACGGCGACTTCGACCCGGACAAGTTCACCGACACCTCTGCCGACGACCAGGTCAAGATGGTCTCGCTGAAGTTGAGCCAGGGCGCCAAACCGGGGATCGGCGGCGTCCTGCCGGGAGCCAAGGTGACCCAGGAGATCGCCGACGCACGTGGCGTACCGGTCGGTGAGAAGTGCGTCTCCCCGTCGTACCACCGGGTCTTCCGGACCCCGCGCGAGCTGGTCCTGTTCATCGCCCGGATGCGCGAGCTCTCGGGCGGCAAGCCAGCCGGCTTCAAGCTCTGCCTCGGCTCCCGGGTGGACTTCCTGGCCATCTGCAAGGCCATGCTGGCCGAGGGCGCCGCTCCCGACTTCATCATCGTCGACGGCGGCGAGGGCGGCACCGGGGCGGCACCGCTGGAGTACGAGGACCACATCGGCACGCCGCTCACCGAGGGCTTGATGACGGTCCACAACGCGCTGGTCGGCGTGGGCCTGCGCGACCAGGTCAAGGTCGGCGCCAGCGGGAAGGTGACCAGCGGCGTCGACATCGTCAAGCGGATGGTCCAGGGCGCCGACTACACGAACTCAGCCCGCGCCATGATGATGGCCGTCGGCTGCATCCAGGCGCAGACCTGCCACACCAACACCTGCCCGGTCGGCGTGGCCACTCAGGACCCGAAGCGGATGCGGGCCTTGGACGTCGCCGACAAGACCGAGCGCGTACGCCGCTACCAGGACCGGGTCGTCGCCCAGACGATGCAGGTGATCGCCTCGATGGGGCTGCACAGCCCCACCGAGCTGGAGCCCCGGATGCTGCGGCGCCGGATCGACCACGAGAACGTGCGCAGCTATGCGGAGCTGTTCCCGCACCTCGAGCCCGGCGAGCTGAACGCCTCCGCGCCTGCCAGCTGGGAGCAGGACTGGAATGACGCGGACCCCGACCGCTTCACGCCCTGAACATCAGGAGGTGAGCGGCCGGGGCCGCAACGGAGCGTCGGCTGCTACGCCGACCGACGGCCGGTAATCGAGACGCCGCCCGGCCCGACCAGGAGCCCGACCACAATCAGGATGATCCCGAACAGGATCGCCCCCGAGATCAACTCGACGACCCCGAAGATCACCAGGACCACCGCGGCCAGCCACAGTACGAATCCCATCAGCCTGCTCCTCTCGACGTACGGCGCGAGTCGCCGGAGCTGTGAGGTACCCGTCGGCACAGTCGTCAAACGCCTGCCTCAGCGTGCGCGGCTGCGCCAGCGGTGCCAGATCCGCAACGGGAACAGCCCGATCAACGGCGCCCGCCGTCCGAGGTCACCGGCACTCGGGGCGTTGAGGCCGGCGGCGATCCGCGCGGCGTCTGCCGGGTCGGCGTACTCCTTGGAGCCAACGGTCGTGCACCGGTCGCAGCGCCAAGTCATCACTGCGCGCTCGGCAGCGAAGACGAACCGGTGCCCGAGCAGCCGGCACGCGGTCGTCGTACGCGGAGTTGTCGTCGCTTGACCGACCACGTCGTGCCCCCTCCTGCTCACCACGCCCCTGTGCCCCGAGGTGTGGGTCGCCAAACGGCGGGTACCTGACCGAGGACAGCATCAAGGAGGCAGCAGATGACCCAGGCCGAGACCGGGACGATCACCACCCAGATCCCGGCACGGATCGACCGGCTGCCGTGGTCGGCATTCCACTGGCGGGTGGTCGTGGGGCTGGGCAGCGTCTGGATCCTCGACGGCCTCGAGGTCACCATGGTCGGCAGCGTCGCTGCCCGCCTGACCGAGTCCGGCAGCGGGATCAGCATCAACTCCGCGCAGATCGGGGTCGCGGCCGCGATCTACATCGTCGGCGCCTGCCTCGGGGCGCTCTTCTTCGGCCAGCTCACCGACCGGTTCGGCCGCAAGAAGCTGTTCATGATCACCCTCGGCGTCTACCTGGTCGCGACGGTGGCCACGGCGTTCTCCTTCGCGCCCTGGTACTTCTATCTGGCCCGCTTCCTCACCGGTGCTGGCATCGGCGGCGAGTACGCCGCGATCAACTCCGCGATCGACGAGCTGATCCCAGCCCGGGTCCGTGGCCGGGTCGACCTGGCGATCAACGGCTCCTACTGGGTCGGCTCGGCAGCCGGCGCTCTTGGAGCAGTCCTGCTGCTCAACACCCATCTGTTCGCCGCGGACCTCGGGTGGCGCTTCGCCTTCGGCATCGGCGCCGTCCTCGGCCTGGTCGTCCTGCTCGTACGCCGCCACGTCCCGGAGAGCCCGCGGTGGCTGTTCATCCACGGCCGGGAGGACGAAGCCGAGGAGATCATCCGCTCAGTCGAGGAGGAGATCGAGCAGGGCGGCACCGAGCTCGACGACCCCGAGGGCGAGCTGACCGTCGAGCAGCGCACCACCATCCCGATCCGGGAGATCGCACAGGTCGCGTTCTCGCGGTACCCGCGGCGCGCGTTCCTGGGGCTCGCACTCTTCGTCGGCCAGGCGTTCATCTATAACGGCGTCACCTTCGACCTCGGCACCCTGCTCAACTCGTTCTACGGCGTGGCGTCGGGGACGGTGCCGGTGTTCATCGCAATCTGGGCGATCGGCAACTTCCTCGGTCCGATCACGCTCGGCCGGCTCTTCGACACCCTCGGCCGCAAGCCGATGATCTCGGGGACCTATCTGGGCTCGGCGGTCGTGGCAGCGGCCCTGGGCCTCACCCTGGCCGGCGGATCGAGCAACCGGTGGGTGTTCATCGCGATCCTGGTGGTCTGTTTCTTCCTGGCGTCCTCGGGCGCCAGCGCGGCGTACCTGACGGTGAGCGAGATCTTCCCGATGGAGACGCGCGCGCTGGCGATCGCGCTGTTCTACGCCATCGGCACGGCGGTCGGCGGGATCACCGGACCGCTGCTGTTCGGCCACCTGATCCACTCCGGTGACCGCGGCCTGGTCGCGCTCGCGTTCTACATCGGCGCCGTCGTGATGGCGCTCGGCGGGATCGCCGAGATCGTCTTCGGCGTGGAAGCCGAGCAGGAGTCCCTAGAGGAGATCGCCGAGCCGCTGACCAGCGAGGACGCGTGACCAGGCACACCCCCCGGGTACGTCAGAGCCAATCGACGAGAGGACGCACGATGAGCACACCGCAGGCACCGCCGGAGTACGACGATCCGAAGACCCAGCCGGCAGCGCCGGACGAGGACCTTCCTGGCGAAGTGCAGCAACCAACGGTCCCGCCCGCGACGACCGAGCCGTTGACTGCTCCGCACTGAGACGACCGACTACCCGAGGCTGCTGCACACGGTGCTCGACACGACCGATCCGCGGGGCCTCGCCGAGTTCTACCGCGACCTGTGGGCCTGGGGTAACGGTCCGGCGACGAGGCCCCGGGACCCGGTACCGAGGACGAGGCGGACTGGCTGGTGCTGGACCGCTCCGAGTGCCCCGGCGAGCAGCTGTTCGTGCTGGCCGGCCCGTCGGGTCACCCGTTCTGCCTGTTGGTGAGCCGAGGTTCCGGGCCCTGGGTCAGCTGGGCCGTCCGTCCAGGTCGAGCACGGTACGGCCGGAATCGGTGCGGATCTCGACATCTTGGATCTGGCTGCGCGGCACCGCGGTGCCGGCGCTCACGTGCATCGTCTTGCCCGGCAGCGCCGCCCAGGACGAGACCCGCTCGGTGGTGCCGTCGGTGCGGGTGACGTACATGACGTAGTCGAAGGTCTTCTGCGGCGGGTAGACCTCGCCGTCGATGGCGTAGGTGCAGGTCAGGTCCAGACGGGTGCCCCACGAGACCGGCGTCAACGAGACCCAGCCGGAGATCGGCACGGAGCCGACCGGCGAGAGCAACGTGGGGGCCGCAGTGGCCACCGGTGCCGACGTCGGCGCGTGATTGTCGTGATGGATGCCGATGGCCACGACGCTCGCCGCAGCGGCGGCCGCAGCTACCAGGCCAGCAGCGACCCAGGTACGGCGGCGCTGGCTGCTGCGGGCGCGGCGTACCAGCGCCGGGAGCAGGGTCTCGGGGACCGGGACCGGCCGCTCGATCGGATCCAACGACTCCACCGGCACCCGGGCCAGCAGACCCGGCAGCCCCGCGAGCTCGCGCACCGACCGGGCGCACTCATCGCAGCCGGGCAGGTGCCGCTCGAACGCCACCCGGTCCTCGGGTGAGAGGGCGCCCAGCACGTAGGCGCCGTCCTCGTGCTCGAATCCGCAGTCGGTCATGCGCCCACCCCCATCTCCTCCAGCGCCAGCCGCAGCGCGCGCAGCGCGTAGTGCGTCCTGCTCTTCACAGTCCCCTCCGGTACGCCGAGCAGGCGGGACGCCTCGGCCACCGAGCGACCACGGTAGTAGCACTCCAGCAACACCGCCCGGTGCTCCTCGGAGAGCTGGCTGATCGCCTCGGCGACAACCCAGGACTGCAGCAGCGCATCGGTCTGGTCGACCGGGTCGCCGATCTCGGGGACCTGGTCGGTGTACCGCTCGTTCTGGTACCGCTTGCTGCGCCACTCGTCGATCACGATGTTGCGCGCGACGGTGAACAGCCAGGACCGGACCGAGCCGCGCGACTCGTCCAGCACGTCGTAGCGCTGCCAGGCGCGGAGCAACGTCTCCTGCGCGACGTCCTCTGCGCGGGCACGGTCCCCGGTCAGGTGCAGGCAGAAGCCCCACAGCGCAGCGGCATGCTCGCCATGCAGCTGCTGCATCAGTGCGGTCGGGTTCTCGGCCATGGCTCTAGGGTGCACCTCCATCCGTACACACGGACGACGAACCGGTTCGGTTCAGTCGTCGAGGCGGTTCGTGGCGGGCACCTGTGAGGTGAACCGCGAGGTGAACCGATCGCGTCGCATCGCCGTAGTTGAGGGCGAGGCCGCCCATGGGGACGACCCGTACCCAGGAGGACCCATGCAGCAGACGAGAGCGTTCACCGAGCGGAGCATCGCCATCGCCGGCCTCTGCCTGGCCGTCGCGATGATCCACGTGACCGACCAGGGCGGGTTCAAGGCGATGGACGACCCCGACTGGCTCGGCTGGGCCTACCGCGCGCTCGAGGTGGGCGGGGCGCTGGTCGCGCTCGTCATCCTCTTCGACGCCGTCTCCACCCGGCTGACCGGCCTGCTCCTCCTCGGCCTGGGGGCAGGGCCGTTCGTCGGCTACATCCTGACGCGCACCACCGGACTCCCGCACGACAGCGGCGACAAGGGCAACTGGAACGACCCGCTCGGCACCATGGCCCTGATCGTCGAGGGCGCCCTGATCCTGATCGGGCTGATGCTGGCCGCACGCGCCGGAGAGCGTCCTGGGGCCACGGGATCCATGACTGCTGGCCGCACCCCGGCGCACGCGGCGTCCTGATGATGCTGGGCGGTCGGCCGACCGTGCTTGTCCGTTAGTTCGGATGCCGAACTACTTGCTACTGTGCACCGCGTGCCCCCTGCCGCTGACGTCCCCGCCCTGATCGTCGGCGTCCGGGCTGTGAGCCGGGTGGCGCGACTGCTCGAGCGCGCTACCGGCGAGCTGACGCTTGCGCAGTACCGGGTGCTCTCGGCGGTTGATGCCGGTGACGAGCGCGCCAGCCGGATCGCCCAGCGGCTCGCCGTCGGCAAGCCCACGGTCAGCGCCGTGGTCGACTCGCTGTGCAAGCGCGAGCTGCTGACCCGTTCGGATGTGGCCGAGGACCTCCGCGCTGCAGCACTGGCCCTCACCCCCCTCGGCAGGACCACGCTGGCTGAGGTCGAGGCCGCGATGTGCGCCCAGCTCGCCGACCTCGTCGCGCGTACGCCGGATGCGCACGGTCTGCTCGCGTCACTGGGCGGACTCGATGCCGCGATCGAGCAGCGCCTCGCCGAGCGGGCAGCTGACCGCGCATGACCACCGCGCCGATCGACCAGGGCTGGATCCGCAGACTCTGGGGCTACCTGCTCCGGCACCGGACCAACCTCACGCTCGCCGTGCTCGCGGCCCTGGTCGGCAGCGTCGGCCAGAGCGCGGTACCGCTGATCGCGCGCCAGATCGTCGACAACGTCATCATCGAGCAGAACTCGCGGCTCTGGCCCTGGCTGCTCCTCCTGATCGGCAGCGCTGTGGTGATCTTCGTGTTCGCCTATATCCGCCGCTACCGGGGCGGGATGCTCGCCCAGCAGGTGCAGTACGACCTGCGCAACGCGATGCACGACCACCTGCAGGCGATGGACGCCGACAACCTGAGCCGGATCCCGACCGGCCAGCTGGTCGCCCGCGCCAACTCCGACTCGGGCCTGGTGCAGGGCCTCCTGAGCTTCCTGCCGATCCTGAGCAGCAACCTGCTGATGATGGTCGCGGCCCTGGTCATCATGTTCACGCTGGCCCCGCAGCTAGCGCTGATCGCCGTGGTCGTCCTGCCCGCCCTGTTCACCATCTCCTACCGGATGCGCCAGCGTGTCTTCCCCGCCACCTGGGACGGCCAGCAGCGCGAGGGCGAAGTCGCCCAGGTTGTGGACGAGGACGTCAACGGCGTCCGGGTCGTCAAGGCGTTCGGGCAGGAAGGCCGCGAGGTCGAGCGGATCGTGGGGGTCTCGCGCGACCTGTACGGCGCCCGGATGCGCGCCGTACGACTCCAGTCGTTCTACAACCCGCTGCTCGAGACGGTGCCAACGCTCGCCCAGGTCGCGATCCTCGCGTACGGCGGCTGGCTGACCCTGCACGACGACATCACCATCGGCACCTTCCTGGCTTTCTCGACCTACGTCGGCATGTTCGCTGCCCCGGCCCGCCAGCTCGCCGGGCTGGTCTCGATCGGGCAGCAGGCCCGGGCCGGGGTCGAGCGGATCTTCCAGCTCCTCGACCTCGAGCCCGCCATCGCCGACGCGCCCGACGCCGTCGAGATCGGCACCCTGAACGGCGAGCTCGTCTTCGACCACGTCGACTTCGCCTACCCCGGCGGCCCGCCGGTGCTGCGCGACTTCTCGCTGCGGATCGCGCCCGGCGAGCGGGTGGCCCTGATCGGCGCCAGCGGGTCGGGCAAGTCCACCGCCGTCGCGCTCGTCAACCGCTTCCACGACCCGACCTCCGGCACCGTCCGCGTCGACGGCCACGACCTGCGCACGGTCCGGTTGGCCGGGCTGCGCCGGCAAATCGGCGTCGCGTTCGAGGAGAGCTTCCTGTTCTCCGCGACCGTCCGGGAGAACATCGCCTACGGTCGCCCGGACGCCTCCGAACCCGAGATCGAGGCAGCAGCGCGGGCAGCGGCTGCACATGACTTCATCGCAGAGCTGCCCGCCGGCTACGACACCATGGTCGGCGAGCGCGGGTTGTCGTTGTCCGGCGGCCAGCGCCAGCGGGTCGCCCTCGCCCGGGCCGTCCTGACGAACCCGCGGATCCTCGTCCTCGATGACGCCACCAGCGCCATCGACGCGCGGACCGAGGAGGAGATCCACGACGCCCTGCGCGACGTGCTCGACGGTCGCACCACGCTGCTGGTCGCGCACCGTGTCTCTACCCTGCACCTCGCCGACCGGATCGTCGTGCTCGACCACGGCCACGTCGTCGACCACGGCACCCACGACGAGCTGACCGAGCGCAGCGCGGCGTACCGGCAGCTGCTCTCGGGCATCGACACGGAGGCGGCGGCAGGCGTCGGCGACCGGGTGGAGGCAGTGATCGCGATCGCGGCCGGCACCACTGCCTCGGCCTGGGTGCGCACCGAGCGCACTGCGATCGCAGGCGCTCCTGGCGTGCAGCTCGGAGCCGCCAGCCTCGGGGCCGGGATGGGCGGTGGCGGGGCCGGCGCGTGGCGGCTCAACCTCGCGCCAACCCCTGAGCTGCTGGCCAAGGTCGCCGCCCTTCCCCCGGTGCGCGACGTCCCCGAGATCGATGTGCCGATCGAGTCCCGCCCAGACCCGCATTTCTCGCTCGGCGGTCTCCTGCGGGAGTTCCGACGGCCGCTCGGCCTCGGCCTGCTGCTGGTCGTGCTCGACTCGCTGGCCGGCCTGGTCGGCCCCGTGATGGTGCGCACCGGCCTGGACCGCGGCGTGACGAAGGGCTCGGAGACGGCGCTCTGGGTCGCCTCGGCGGTTTTCCTGGCGGTGACCCTGGCGGGCATGCTGGACGAGGTCTTCGAGACCTTCGTGACCGGCCGCACCGCCGAGCGGATCATGCTCTCGCTCCGGATCCGGATCTGGGCCCAGCTGCAGCGGCTGTCGCTGGACTATTACGAGCGCGAGATGTCCGGCCGGATCATGACCCGGATGACGACCGACGTCGACCAGTTCGAGTCGCTCATCGAGAACGGCCTGCTGGCCGCCCTGGTCTCCTTCGTCACCTTCGTCGGGGTCGGCGTCGCACTGCTGCTGATGGACCTCGAGCTGGGGCTGTGCACGTTGGCGGTCGTCATCCCGTTGTCGCTGGCCACCGTGGTCTTCCGGCGCCGATCGGCCTCGCTCTACGACCAGGCCCGGGAGCGGGTTGCGATCGTCAACGCCGACTTCCAGGAGAGCCTGTCCGGCGTCCGGGAGGCGCAGGCCTTCGTCCATGAGACCGCCACCATCAAGCGGTTCCATGGCCTCGGGCACGACTACCTGGTCTCCCGGGTTGCGGCCCAGCGGCTGGTCGCGACGTACTTCCCGTTCGTGCAGTTCCTCAATGCGGTGGCTGACGTGATCGTGCTCGGCGTCGGCGCCCACCTGGTCTCGCACGGCAACTTGTCCGCAGGCGCCCTGATCGCGTTCCTGCTGTACGTCGACATGTTCTTCTCCCCCATCCAGCAGCTCTCCCAGGTCTTCGACGCCTGGCAGCAGACGCGGGTCTCGGTCGGCCGGATCGCCGAGCTGATGGCGCTGGAGACCGGCACTCCGCAGCCGGCGGACCCGGTCCAGCCCGTACGCCGCCGTGGCGAGCTGGTGCTCGACGGGGTGCGGTTCGCCTACCCGTCGGCGACGCCGCTGGGTTCTGCGCCCCGCCGCCGTGGGCCTGCCGACCCGCGCTGGGAGCTCGCCTCCGGGCCGGCCCTGGCGACCAAGCCACCGGAGGCGCTGCGCGGCGTGACCCTGCGGATCGCGGCCGGCGAGTCGGTCGCGCTGGTCGGCCAGACCGGTGCCGGCAAATCGACGGTGATGAAGCTGATCGCGCGCTTCTACGACCCCGACGAGGGTTCGGTCAGTATCGACGGCCAGGATCTGCGCGGGTTCGATCTGCCGGCGTACAGGCGGTTGCTGGGCTTCGTGCCGCAAGAGGCGTTCCTCTTCTCGGGCACGATCCGCGACAACATCGCCTACGGACGGCCCGGAGCGAGCGATGCCGAGGTCGAGGCTGCGGCCGTCGCGGTCGGCGCGCACGACTTCGTCGCCGAGCTCCCCGGCGGCTACCTCGCCGAGGTCTCCGAGCGCGGCCGGTCGCTCTCGGCCGGGCAGCGGCAGTTGATCGCGCTGGCCCGGGCCGAGCTGGTCGACCCGGTCGTGCTCCTGCTCGACGAGGCCACCTCGAACCTCGACCTGGCTACCGAGGCGCGGGTGACCGCAGCGATGCAGCGGATCGCGCGGACGCGCACCACGATCGTGATCGCGCACCGGCTGCAGACCGCCCGCGGCGCCGACCGGATCGTGCTGCTCGACCGGGGCGAGGTCGCCGAGACCGGCACCCACGAGGAGCTGATCGAGCTCGGTGGCCGGTACGCCGCGATGTGGCGCGCGTTCGAGATGGTCAGCACCGGTCCCGTCGGCTAAACGGCCTCATCGCCCGATCGCACCGTCGATCTGCTCGCCCAGGATGTCGGCATGACCGACGTGCCGGATCGTCTCGCTGGTCATGCGGGCCAGTACCCAGCGCACCGTCTTGCGGGCATCGCCGACGGGGATCGCCGTCAGCGTCCCGGGCGAGAGCGCGCAAGCCCAGCAGTGAAGACGCCGTCGCACTGCTCGTGGTGTCTTCGGGCCGCCAACCGAGGACCGACCGCCGGCGCAGACCGAACGAGGACGGCAGTACGCTGGCCTCTACTGCTCGTGGCACAGGAACCCGGTGAGACTCCGGGGCGGTTCCGCCACTGTGATGCTCGCTCGTCCGCAGGACGAGCGGCACAGCCAGACACTGGCCACGGGCGATCCCGACCGCTACACGGGGCGAGAACCCCGTAGGAGGACCAGATGGCCACGGCCGTTCGCATCGCACTGCTCTCGACGTCCGACACGGATCTCCTCTCGGCTCGCGCGAGTGGCGCGGACTACCGGTGGGCCAACCCTGCCCGGGCCACCGATGCCGACCTCGCCGCGGTGGTCGCGGGCTCCTCGCTGGTCGTCGTCCGACTCCTCGGATCAGCCGAGGAGCTGTGGCCGGGGCTCGAGGAGGCGCGTGCTGCGGGCACCCCGCTGATCATCCTCGGGGGCGAGCAGCAACCGAGTGCCGAGCTGATGGAGCACTCAAGCGTGCCGATCGGCGTCGCCGCGCAGGCCCACCGCTACCTGGCCGAGGGCGGTCCGGACAACCTCGCCGAGCTGCACGCGTTCCTCTGCGACACCATCCTGCTCACCGGCGAGGGCTTCGAGCCGCCGCTCCAGATCCCGTCCTGGGGCTTCGCGCAGCGACCGGACCGAGCCGCGGCCGAGGGCCTGGCGCGGATCGGCGTCCTGTACTACCGGGCGCACCAGGCGAGCGGCAACACCAGGTTCGCGCACGCGCTCGCGGACGCGATCGACGCGACGGGCGCTGCGGTCGGCGTACCGGTCTTCGCCGGATCGCTGCGCTCCGCGCCCGACGACCTGTACGACGCCCTGGGCACCTTCGACGCCCTGGTCGTCACGGTCCTCGCCGCCGGCGGCAGCCGTCCGGCCTCGGCGAGCGCCGGCGAGGACGACGAGGCCTGGGACGTCGAGCGCATCGCCGCTCTCGACATCCCGGTCCTCCAAGGGCTCTGCCTGACCTCCAGCCGTGCCGACTGGGCGGCCTCCGACGACGGCGTCACCCCGCTCGACTCCGCTAGCCAGATCGCCATCCCCGAGTTCGACGGGCGGATCATCACCGCTCCGTTCTCGTTCAAGGAGATCGACGAGGACGGCCTTCCGCGCTACGTCGCCGACCCCGAACGGTGCGCCCGGGTGGCCGGTATCGCCGTGAGCCACGCCCTGCTGCGCCAGGTCCCCCCTGCACGGAAGAGGGTCGCGCTGATGCTGAGCGCGTACCCGACCAAGCACGCCCGGATCGGCAACGCCGTGGGCCTGGACACCCCGGTCTCGACGGTCCGGCTGCTGCGGCGGCTGCGGGAGGAGGGCTACGACGTCGGCGACGGCTTCGGCGTACTCGACCTCGACGACGAGACCAAGGCCGGTGACGCTCTGATCCATGCCCTGATCGCCGCTGGCGGCCAGGACGAGGAGTGGCTGACGTCGGCCCAGCTCACCGAGGCGCACGTCCGGGTCACGGCCGAGCAGTACCGCGCCTGGACCGAAGACCTTCCCGAGGACCTCCGCGCCGGCATGTCCGAGGCTTGGGGCGAGGCTCCGGGCAGCCTGTTCGTCAACGACCAGGATGAGATCGTGCTGGCGACCTTGCGGGCCGGCAACGTCGTGCTGATGATCCAGCCGCCACGTGGCTTCGGCGAGAACCCGGTCGCGATCTACCACGACCCCGACCTCGCGCCGAGCCACCACTACCTGGCCGCCTATCGCTGGGTGGCGGCCTCCGAGGACGCCGGCGGGTTCGGGGCGCATGCCGTCGTGCACCTCGGCAAGCACGGGTCGATGGAGTGGCTGCCCGGTAAGAACGCTGCTCTGTCGGCGTCGTGCGCCACCGATGCGGCGATCGGGGACCTGCCGCTGGTCTACCCCTTCCTGGTCAACGATCCGGGTGAAGGGGCCCAGGCCAAGCGGCGGGCGCACGCCACCATCGTCGACCACCTGATCCCCCCGATGGCACGCGCCGAGTCCTACGGCGATATCGCGAAGCTCGAGCAACTGATGGACGAGCACGCCAACATCGCCTCGATGGATCCGGCCAAGCTGCCGGCGATCCGCGGCGAGATCTGGGCCCTGATGCGCGCCGCCGAGCTGCACCGGGACCTCGGGCTCGAGGAACGTCCCACCGACGACGACTTCGACGACTTCCTGCTGCACGTCGACGGCTGGCTGTGCGAGATCAAGGATGCGCAGATCCGGGACGGCCTGCACGTGCTGGGGCAGGCTCCGCAGGGTGATGCGCGGGTCAACCTGGTGCTCGCGATCCTCCGGGCCGCCCAGGTGTGGGGCGGCGAGAGCAACGCCGTCCCGGGGCTCCGGTCGGCGCTCGGATTGAAGGACACCGAGGCCCTCGGTGCCGTCGACGAGGTCGAGGCACAGGCTCGCGCCCTCGTCGAGGCGATGGAGGCCGCGGGCTGGTCCCTCGAAGCGGTCCCCGGCCTGCACGCGGACCCCGAGGTACGCCGGGTGCTCGAGTTCGCAGCTGCCCAGGTCGTCCCCCGGCTGACCCGGACATCGGAGGAGATGGATGCCGTCCTGCACGCCCTGGAGGGTGGCTTCATCCCCGCCGGCCCGTCGGGCTCTCCGTTGCGCGGACTGGTCAACGTGCTGCCCACCGGGCGCAACTTCTACACCGTGGACCCGCGGGCGGTCCCCTCGCGCCTGGCCTGGCAGACCGGGGTGGCGATGGCCGACTCGCTCATCCAGCGGTACCTCGACGACACCGGCGGGTACCCCGAGTCCGTCGGACTGAGCGTCTGGGGCACCAGCGCTATGCGGACCAGCGGGGACGACATCGCCGAGGTCCTCGCGCTGCTCGGCGTCCGACCCGAATGGGACGACTCTTCGCGACGGGTGAGCAACCTGGTGGTGGTCCCCGCCGAGGAGCTCGGGCGGCCGCGGATCGACGTGACCGTGCGCATCTCCGGGTTCTTCCGGGACGCCTTCCCGCACGTCGTCGCGATGATCGACGACGCTGTCCAGCTGGTCGCCGCGCTCGAGGAGCCTGACGACCAGAACTTCGTGCGCGCGCACGCACGGGCCGACCTGGCCCAGCACGGTGATGCGCGGCGCTCGACGACGCGCATCTTCGGGTCCAAGCCTGGCTCCTACGGTGCTGGGATCCTCCAGGCCGTCGAGTCTGGGAGCTGGCGCGACGATAAGGATCTGGCCGAGGTCTATACGGCCTGGGGCGGGTTCGCCTACGGACGCGGCCTGGACGGGCTGCCTGCGGCCGACGACATGCGGACGAACTACCGGCGGATCAAAGTCGCCGCTAAGAACGTCGATACCCGCGAGCACGACATCGCCGACTCCGACGACTACTTCCAGTACCACGGCGGAATGATCGCGACCGTCAGGGCGCTGACCGGGAACGACCCGAAGGCGTATGTCGGCGACTCCACGACGCCGGACGCAGTGCGGACCCGGACGCTCCAGGAGGAGACGACACGCGTCTTCCGGGCCCGCGTCGTCAACCCGCGCTGGATCAGCGCCATGCAGCGGCACGGTTACAAGGGCGCGTTCGAGCTCGCCGCCACCGTGGACTACCTGTTCGGGTTCGACGCGACGGCAGGGGTCGTCCACGACTGGATGTACGACACGCTCGCCCGCGAGTACGTGCTCGACCAGACCAACCAGGAGTTCCTGCGCACCTCGAACCCCTGGGCGCTGCGCGGGATCGTGGAGCGTCTGCACGAAGCCGCCGAGCGCGGCCTGTGGGCGGAGCCGGATGCCGGCGTGCTGGCCGCGATGCAGCAGGTCTACCTCGAGGTCGAAGGCGATCTCGAGGACAGCGTCGAGGCGTGAGGACCAGATGAGGATCCACGTGCTCGGCATCGGGATGGGGCTGCAGCACCTCACCCCCGAGGCGGCGGACGTGCTGCGCTGCTGCGACTACGTCCTGGCTGCGGAGAAGTCCGATGATGACGGTCTCCTTGCGCGGCGTCGGGCGGTCGCGGGTGCCTTCGGCGTCGAGGTCGTCGCCGTCCGCGATCCCGAGCGTGATCGCGACGACCCTGCCGACTACGGCGCAGCGGTGCGCACCTGGCACGGCGCGCGTGTGACGGCGTACGAGAAGGTGCTCCGGGAGCGACCCGGCGACGTCGCGTTCCTGGTCTGGGGCGACCCGTCGCTCTTCGACTCCACGATCCGGGTCGTGGATCAGCTCGCTACCCGCCTCGGCGTCGAGTACGACGTACTGCCCGGCATCAGCGCTCCACAGCTGCTCGCCGCACGGCACCGGATGGTCCTGCACCCCGTCGGCCAGCCGGTCCACCTCACGACGGCCCGACGTCTCCGCGCCGACATCGACGCCGGGCAGTCCAATCTCTGCGTGATGCTCTCCGGTGCGCCCGATCTCGACGGGCTCGACGCGTGGGCGATCTGGTGGGGCGCCAACCTCGGCACCGACTCCGAGCGCCTCGTCGCCGGCCGGGTCGCCGACGTCGCGGGCGCGATCGGTCAGGCCCGCGAGGATGCCCGTGCCGCAGCCGGCTGGGTGCTGGACGTCTTCCTGCTCAGGGCTCCCTGATGGGTCACACCGTCCTCGCCGTCCCGGTCGTCGCGCTCGAGGACGAGGTGCGCGAACGCACTGCCTACTACGACCCGTCGTACGTCTCCGCGGATCCGGCCTTCGTGCACGCGCACATCACGATCCTCGCTCCGTGGGTCCCCTCGCCGACCGTCGCCGACCTAGCGGCTGTCGCCGCGCTCGCTGCTGCGGCCGACCCGATCGTGGCCACCTTCAGCGAGGTGAGCGCGTTCCCTGACAACGGGCTCATCCATCTGCGCCCCGAGCCGGACGACGCGTTCCGCGCTCTCTCCGCAGCGTTCGCGCAGCGATACCCCGGCTTCCCCCCGTACGCCGGCGAGTTCGCCGACCCGGTCCCCCACCTGACCCTGGACCATCCGGCTGGCGGGGTGACGCAGAGCGACGTGCGGGACCGGGTCGCAGGCCTGCTCCCGATCACGTGCACCCTCGACCGCCTCGACCTCCAGTGGTGGGCCGAGGACGACTGCCGCCTGCTGAGGTCCTGGCAGTTCGGGGCTCCGCCGTGAGCGGCGCGAGGGTGCTCCTGCTCGGCGGCACGGCAGAGGCACGCGCGCTCGCAGAAGTGCTGGTCGATCGCGGCGTCGAGGTCACCAGCTCGCTGGCCGGCCGGGTCGCGCGACCGCGGCTGCCCGTGGGACCCGTGCGGATCGGCGGCTTCGGCGGGATCGACGGCCTACGGGTCGCGCTCGTGGACTTCGATCTGGTCATCGACGCCACCCATCCGTTCGCCCAGGGCATGAGTGCGAACGCGGTCGCTGCGTGCGAGGCGACCGGGACTCCGCTGCTCCGCTTCGAACGCGCCGGCTGGGAGCCCCGGGCCACGTGGCACTACGTCGAGGACCACGACGATGCCGCGCGGCTGGCCGCGACCCTCGGGCAGCACCCGCTCCTCACCGTCGGGCGCCAGGAGCTGGCCCGGTTCGTCCCCGACCTCGCCGGATCCGACGTCCTCGCCCGGGTCGTCGATACTCCGGACCTGACGCTTCCCGGTTCCTGGACGCTGCTGTCCAGCCGCGGCCCCTACGAGCTGGAGGGCGAACGGTCGTTGATGCGCAGCCACGGCACCGACGTCCTGGTGACCAAGGACTCCGGCGGCACGTTCACCTGGCCGAAGATGGAAGCCGCTGAGGAGCTGGGGGTGTCGATCGTCGTCGTACGCCGTCCCGACGGCCCGGAAGGAGTGCCGTCCGTGGACTCCCTCGACCGCGCCGTCGCCTGGTTGGAGGAGCGCAGATGAAGATCCTCGTCACCGGCGGGGTCCGCTCCGGCAAGTCCCGCCACGCCGAGTCGCTGCTGGCTGGTCCGGCGACCTACCTCGCGCCAGGGCCGTCCCAGGATGACGCGGACTGGGCCGCGCGGATCGCGGCGCACCGGGCCCGCCGCCCGGCCGTCTGGACCACCGTGGAGTCACCCGATCTGGTCGGCATCCTGAGCGCGACCGCGGGTGACCTCATCATCGACTGCCTGGGGACCTGGCTGACCGCAGTCCTCGACGAGGACCGGCTCTGGGACGCCACCGCGCAGGAGGCGGGCGACCGCATCGGCCGCCTCGCCGCGGAAGCCTCGCTGGCGCTGCGGGCCCGCACGACGACGACGACCGTGATCGTGACCAACGAGGTCGGCCTCGGCGTCGTCCCGGCTCACCGGTCAGGACGGTTGTTCCGTGATCTCCTCGGCGTGGTCAACCAGGAATTGGCCGCGGCCTGCGACGAGGTGCATCTCGTCGTCGCAGGCCGCGTCCTGAGGCTGTAGTACTCAGACGACCGCCGGGACGTGCTCCTCGACGAACCGGTTCGCTTCCGCAGCCTTCGCAGCAGCCGGGTCGAGCAGCGTGCGCGCCTGGGGTGCGAAGAAGCACGCGATGCCGCCCCAGAGGATCACCTGGTTGAGCAGCGAGTACACCCGGAACTTCGCCAGCAGATCAGCCGGGAAGCCTGGATAGAGCAGCTTGCCGGTGGTGCTGTAGAGCGGCTGCGGCGTCTCGGAGTCGACGTTGCCGTAGTGCTGCTTGTTATAGGCCAGGTGCCCCAACGACGGCTCGATGACGAACAGCGCGCCGATGAGGACGGCGTACCCGAGCGCGACGACGATGATCGAGGTGTTCAGGCTGTAGCGCTTGTGCAGCTGCTGGCCGACCACGACGGCAAGCCAGAGCAGGACGCATGACACGAGCACGGCCACCAGATACAGATCGCCGCGGTCCTTGATCGTGTCCTCGTGCCCGATCGCCGGCGGGTTGGCCGGGTACTTCAGGAACGGCACCAGGTAGACGCCGAGGAAGTAGAACAACGGCATCAGCAGCGCGAGCTGGAACGGGCGGACCCGTCCGACCCGTCCGATGGCGATCACGTACCCGACGGCGACCAGCGCCCCCATCGCCGCACCGAAGAGGATGAGGCCGGCACCGATGCCGACATCCATCTGGATGGTGCGGCTGAAGATGTCAGGACCAGGGCCCGGCACCGGGTAGCTCGAGGAGAGCAGGTGCTGGGCCGCGAACCTGGCCGTGGCGTCGTCGCGGGACGACTCGTAGTCGATGGCCTTCGAGATCACCGGCTCCGCGAAGATCCGGGCGAAGACGAAGGCGATGAGCCCGGCAGCGGCTCCGGAGAGCGCGCCACGAGCGATAAGTTTCTTCACCATGTTCTGTTGTCCTCCTGCCGCGTCGATCAGTGGCAGGGGAAGCCGAGGAAATGACGGCCGTCATGGAAGAACTCGTGGACGACCATGCTCTTGCCGAACACGGACATCGCACCCTCATCGACACCGATGAAGTAGTAGACGAGGACCGCGAGGAGCGCGACCCCGGCCAGCAGCGCGATGGTGCGCGTCTTGGCCGTGACGAGCGGCTGGGCGATGGGCGTAGAAATTGCAGACGTGTAGCTCACGTGATGCTCCTTCAGGAATACAACGTTCCCTAATTGGGCGGGCAACACGGCGGCGGAAGATCTGACTTCAGGGCCCCGGAGGACCCCTCACAGTGGCGTGACCGTGCCAGATTCTCACTGGCTTCCTCACATCTGTCGTGCGCTCCGACCCTAGCGCATCCGGGTAGACCCTGACGACCTCGCGGGCCTGCCACGATGGTGCCGTGGATCTCACCAGGCTCGGGCCGTTCTTCGCCCTCCACGACCTCGACGGTGACTGCTGGCGACCGCTGCGGGACCTGTACGACGGCCCGGTGCTCGACGAGCGGGTGGCCTATGTCGCCGACGTCCTGGGCGCGATGACCGGGACGCCGATCGAGACCCGGGTCGCCGCCTCGACGATGTCGCTGGGGCTGTTCGCGCGCCTCGTCGCCCCGGTCATCGGGGCGGCGGTCCTGGGTCGGTCCTTGCCTGCGCTCGACGCCGACGCGACCTACTGGCAACCGAGCAGTGGCGGGCCGTGGCCGCTCGCGCTGACGGGGGCCGAGGTCGGCCCCGATCTCGCCGCCACGCTCGACGAGGTGGTCCTTCCTCTCGCCGAGGTCGTTGCGGGTCGGTTCTCGCTGTCGCCCCAGGTGCTGTACGGCAATGTGGCCTCGGCCGTGTTCGGTGCTGTCCGGATGGTCGGGGCCGCGCGCGCCGATCTCGCCGATGCGGCGCGGACGATCGGGCTTGGGGTGCTCACCGGCCCGTTGCACGGAACCGGCGTGCTCGCCGAGGAGTTCGTCCGCTCGTCGTGCTGCCTCTACTACCGGATCCCTGGCGGAGGCTACTGCGGCGACTGCGTCCTCACCGCACGCTGACATCGCCATGCTGCAGCAGCACTGAGGAGGACGGCGCCAACGCCGACGCGTCGTGCCAGACCGACCGCGTCCGCGATGTCCGCGGATTGCGGCGCGCGGCCGTCGCCGAGCACAGCACGATCCTCGACACCGATGCCGTCGTACCGGTTGCTCCCGCCTAGACGGATCCCCAGAGCACCGGCGAACGCCGCCTCAACGACGCCGGCGTTCGGGCTCGGATGGCGGTGCGCATCACGCCGCCAGGCCCGCCAGGCCGGTCCCGCGCTCCCCGGCACAGCGAGCAGGACCAGCAGCCCCGAGAACCTGGAGCCCGGCAGGTTGAGCAGGTCGTCGAGTCGGGCGGACGCCCAGCCGTAACGCTCATAGCGGCTGCTGTGGTGCCCGACCATCGCGTCCAGGGTGTTCGCAGCGCGGTAGCCCAGCAGGCCCGGAACGCCGGCCACGGCACCCCAGAGCAGTGGTGCGACCACGGCGTCTGAGGTGTTCTCCGCAAGCGACTCGATCACCGCGCGCGCCACCTCCGAGGCGGGGAGGTCATCGGTGTCGCGACCGACGAGGCGTCGAACCCGCACCCGGGCACCGGCGACGTCGTCGACCGCCAGCAGCGTCTGCACCGCGACGGCCTCACGCTCGAGCGAACGGCCGCCTAGGACGATCCAGGTAGCCACGGCAGTCACCACAGTCCGCTCGAACGGCCCTCGGGCGCGTCGCTCGACCACCGCGCCCAGGACGGCTGCTCCTCCTGCCAGCAACGCTGCGTGACCAAGACCGCGGCACCGGGCGTCGGCGTACAGGTGGCTCTCGACCGCCAGCGCGAGCCGGCCGAAGCCGGCGACCGGGTGGAAGCGCGCCGGGTCGCCGAGCGCCCGGTCGGCCGCGAAGCCCAACAAGAGCCCCGCGGCCCGTTGCTTCACGACAACGCCACTAGGAGCGCTGCGAACGCCAGTTCGACAGCGGCGCCGAAGACATCGCCGGTGACTCCGCCGAAACGGCTGACCGTCCGAGCTACCAGGAGCGCCAGGACGACGAGGGCAACGGCGACTGCCACGATGCCGCGCCACCACGGCAGTCCCGTCCAGGCCGCGAGCGCGCTGAGCAGTGCTGCCACCCCGACCCAGACCGCCGCCGTCGCCGGGCGCTCGACGGTCTGGGTGAAGGTGAGTCCCAACCCGTCCGCGCGAGCCGGTCGGACGCCGCGAGTACAGCAGATCACCAGTGCTGCCCGAGACACGCAGACCACCACCCCCGCGAGCACGGCGTCTCGGTACGGGCGCGAACTGCCCAGGACGGCGGCCAGCGCGGCGACCTGCAGCCCGACCACCAGGACGGTCGCGACCACCCCGGCCGGGCCGGAGGTCCCGGACTTCATCACCTCCAGCGAGCGTTCACGGTCGAACGAGGCCGTGAGTCCATCCGTCACATCCGACAGCCCGTCGAGGTGCAGCGCACGGTTGCCGAGGATGACCGCCCCGATCGCCAGCAGGGCCGTTACCGTCTCCGGCAATGTCGCCAGGCGACCCGCCGCGGCGACGAGCGCGACCGCGAGCCCGAGCGGCAGCACCGCAAGGGGAGCCAGCAGCATCGCGGTGCCGGCCCGACGCCGATCGACGGCCTGTGGCGACCTCACCGGGACTGCGGTGAGCGTCCCGAGCGAGAGCCGCCAGGCGTCCCGGAGCATCAGGCACCGAGCTCTTCCAGCAGCGCGACATCCCGCAGCAGCGCCGCTGCGCTGCGCACCACCGGGACAGCGGCGACGGCGCCGGAGCCCTCGCCCAGGCGCAGGCCGAGGTCGAGGAGCGGTTCGAGTCCCATCTTCGCCAGGGCGAGGCTCTGGGCCGGCTCGGTCGACCGGTGCCCGGCCGCGTACCAGTCGGTCGCACCGGGCGCGATCCGATCGGCCGTCAAGGCGCAGGCGACGCTCATCAGCCCGTCGAGGAGCACCGGGACCCCGTCCTCGGCTGCAGCGAGCAGGTAGCCCGTGGTCGCAGCAAGGTCAGCGGAGCCCAGTGCCGTCAGCGTGTCGACCGGGTCCGCCGTGCGCTCCCCCGCCCGCGCCAGCGCGGCATCGACGACGCCCGCCTTGTGCACCAGCGCCGCGTCGTCGATCCCGGTGCCACGGCCGACCACGTCGCTCCCGCAGAGCCCGAGGCCGGCTGCGATCAACGCGGCCGCCGGCGAGGTGTTGCCGATCCCCATGTCACCACTGAGCAGCAACTGCGCCCCGGCCGCGATCTCCTCGCGCGCCACCCGGGCACCGGCATCCAGCGCGGCCTGCGTCTGCGCCACGGTCAGCGCGTCTTCGTGGTGGATGGCCCCCGACCCGCGCCGGACCTTGTACGCCGTCAGTGCCGCACGGGTGCCAGCGTCGAGGTCGTCGAAGTCCTCGTCGACCCCGAGGTCCAGGACTCGTACGACGACACCGTGGGCCGCCGCCAGCGCATTGACCCCGGCCTTGCCGGCGAGGAAGGTGCGCACCATCGCGCCGGTTATCGCGGGTGGGAAGGCCGAGACGCCGTGCGCCGCGACACCGTGGTCCCCAGCGAAGATCACCAGCCGCACGTGCTCGACCGGCAGTGGCGGCACCTGGCCCTGGCAGGCAGCCACCCACACCCCGAGCTCGCCGAGCCGGCCGAGTGCACCGGGAGGGGTGGCCAGGGCGGCGAGGCGGGAGGCGGCGTGGTCGCGGGCGACGTCGGAGGGGGCGGAGATCGAGGGCATCGGCTGGTCCTTCTTCTAGGTGAGCTGGCGCAGGGGCAGGTGATCGAGGGCGTTCAGGAGGCGCCGAGTGGTGGCCTCAGGGCGGGCGGCGATGCGGACCCAGGAAGCGTCCAGGCCCGGGAAGGTGTCGGCGCGACGGACCGCGATGCCGCTGGCGCGGAGCGCTTCACGTGCTCCGAGTCCGAGTCGGGCGAGCACGAACGAGGTCGCTGAGCCGACGTACTCGATGTCGCGGGCGCGGAGCCCTGCCTCGAGGTGCTCGCGCCAGCTGCTGATCCGCGACGCGCGTTCGCGGCTCTCCGCAGCGGCTTCCGCCGTACCCGTGGCGATCATCGCCGCCAGCGCGGCCGCGGAGACCGACCAGGGCGTCTGCAGGCCCGCGAGCGCCACAACGTACGCCGGGTCGCCGACGACGTACCCGGCGCGGACTCCCGGGATCGACCAGTGCTTGGTCAGGCTCCGCACCACCACGAGCCCGGCCAGGTCGTTCTCGGCGAGCGACTCGGTCTCTCCCGGAACGGTGTCCATGAACGCCTCGTCGACCACGACCAGCCGGCCTGGTCGGAGCAGGGCCTGCAGGGTCGCGGCCGGGTGCAGGACGCCGGTCGGGTTCGTGGGGTTGCCGATCACGACCAGATCCGCAGACTCCGGCACCCGACTCGGGTCGAGGACGAAGCCGTCCTCGGGTCGGCAGTCCACGCCGGTGACCTCGTGGCCGGCGAGCAGCAGAGCAGCGTGCGGCTCGGTGAACTGCGGGTGCACCACAACAGGCCGGCGCCAGCGTCGCAGCCGGGCGACCAGGGTGAAGGCCTCGGCCGCCCCGGCCGTCGGCAGCACGTCGGAGAGCCGACGACCGTGCCGCAGCGCCAGCGCGCGCTGGGCAGCACCGCTGCTGGGGTAGCGGGTGTCGTCCAGCGCCCGGTGCAGCGCCGAGTCGAGCCACGCTGGCCGCTCACCGGGATAGACGTTCACCGCGAAGTCCACCAACCCGGCGACTGCCTCGGCATCGCCGTGATGGCGCAACGGGTCCCGCACGTCCTCGACGACCCGGGCAGCGGGCACGGCCGTAGTACCGGACGCCTGGTGCGCAGCGCTGGCGCGGGCAGCGTCCGCGAAGCGCTGGGCGAGCTGGGGGTGCCCGGCCCAGTGGGTGTGCAGGTAGGCAGCGTGCAGCGTCGAGCTGGCGAAGCCCGTCGGCTCGCCGTCCACGACCCAGGCCGGCTGCCCGCCTGCCGACGGCGAGGTGGTGGTCCGGTGGAACTCGTGACCGGTGACGCTCTCCCCGACCCGGCCCAGAAGCGAGTCCGAGGCCGCGACTGCGTCGGGGTAGCGCAAGGTCAGCCTGCTGGTCATCACGGCGTCCGCCGGCAGCGCGCCGGCCATCGGTACGCCGTCCAGCGAGGCGGCCAGGTAGAGCAGGCCGGCGCATTCCGCGACGGTCGGAGTACCGTCGGCGACCGCCGCGCGCAGGTCCTCCAGCAGGCTCCGGTTCGAGGCCAGCTCGCCGGCGTACATCTCGGGGAAGCCGCCCCCGAGGTAGAGGCCTCGGGTGCCCTCGGGCAGGTGCCGATCGTGCAGCGGATCGAAGGCGACCACGTCGCACCCGGCCGCGCGCAGCAGCTCCTCGGTCTCGGAGTAGCGGAAGGTGAACGCACGGCCCGCAGCGACGGCGATCACCGGTCGTTCGAGACCGGACGGCGCCACCTCGTCGGCCGGGTCCCACGGCGCCTCGTCGAGGTCAGGAGCCTGCGCCGCGACAGCGAGAAGGGCACCGAGATCGAGGTGTCGGGAGACCTGCTCACCGAGCGATGTCACGGTGCGAGCCGATGCGGCACGCTCCTGGGCCGGGACCAGCCCGAGGTGCCGGGACGGCGTCGCCAGCGCATCGTCGTGGGGCAGGGCGCCGAGGACGGGAAGGCCGGTGCGCTCGAGGGACCGGACGATCTCGGCGGTGTTGCGGTCCGAGCCGACACGGTTGAGGATCACGCCGACCACGTCGACCGCGTCGTCGTAGGCGACCATGCCGGCCGCGATCGCACCCGCGGTCCGCGACATCCGGGCGACGTCGAGGACCAGCACGACCGGGCTCCTGGTCAGGGTGGACACCTGGGCCGTGGAGGCGAAGCCGTCCGTGCCGAGCCTGCCGTCGTAAAGGCCCATCACCCCTTCGATCACGGAGATGTCCGCGTCGCCAGCGCCGTGCAGCAACAGCGGGACGATCCGCTCCTCGCCGACCAGATGCGGGTCCAGGTTCCGCCCGGGGCGCCCGGTGGCGAGCGCGTGATAACCCGGATCGATGTAGTCGGGGCCGACCTTGTGCCCGCTGACCTCGTGGCCGGCCGCGCGCAGCGCCGCCATCAGCCCGGTGGCGATGGTGGTCTTGCCCTGCCCGGTCGACGGCGCGGCGATCACCAAGCGCGGCAACCTCACCATGACGTCACCACTCGATGCCCTTCTGCCCCTTCTGGCCGGCGTCCATCGGGTGCTTGACCTTGGTCATCTCGGTGACCAGGTCGGCGATCTCCAGCAGCCGGGCAGGGGCGTTGCGACCGGTGATGATGACGTGCTGGTCGCCAGGTCGGGCGATCAGGGCGTCGACGACGTCGTCGACGTCGACCCAGCCCCAGTTCATCGGGTAGGTGAACTCGTCGAGGACCAGCAGGTCGTGGGTCTGCTCGGCGAGCCGTCGCTTGATCTCGGCCCAGCCCTCGATCGCTGCGGCCTCGTGGTCCTCGGCCTCGCCCTGCTTGCGGGTCCACGACCAGCCCGCACCCATCTTGTGCCACTCCAGCGGGCCGCCCTCGCCCGTCTCGGCGTGCAGCCGGCCCAGCCGCTCGAGGACGGTCTGCTCGCCGATGCGCCACTTGGCCGACTTCACGAACTGGAACACGCCGATGTTCCAGCCCTGGTTCCACCCGCGCAGCGCGAGCCCGAAGGCAGCGGTGGACTTCCCCTTCCCGTCGCCTGTGTGCACCATCAGCAGCGGCCGGTTGCGACGCTGCTTGGTGGTGAGCCCGTCGTCCGGGATCTCGGTCGGCTGGCCCTGAGGCATCAGGCTGCTCCGTTCGCTGCGGCGTTCGGTCGGGTGTGGCGGTGCACGGCTCCGGTCAGCGCCTCGACGCTGACTCCGCTGACCGGCAGGTGCTCGGCGCCCAGGTGCTCGGCGAGGGTGCGGGCGAGGCCGAGTCGGAGCGGGCCGCTCTCGGAGTCCACGACCACGGTGGTGATCGCGAGCCGGGCCAGCTGGTCGGCCGCCTCGAGCGACCGCACGACCGCATCGGGGCCACCGGTCGCCCGCCCGTCGGTGACCACCACCAGCAGTGGCCGTAGCCGTGGGTCGCGTCGTCGCTCCCGGACCAGCACCCGGCCGGCAACCAGGAGGCCCTCCGCGAGCGGCGTCCGCCCGCCGGCCGGCATCTCGTCGAGCCGCCGGGCGGCGATCTCGACACTGTGGGTGGGCGGGAGGACCAGCTCGGCGGTACTCCCCCGGAAGGTGACCAGGCCGACCTTGTCGCGCCGGCGGTAGGCGTCGAGCAGCAACGACAGCACGGCGGTCTTGACCTGCGTCATCCGCTTGCGGGCCGCCATCGACCCCGATGCATCAACGCAGAACAGGACCAGGTTGGCCTCGCGCCCCTCCCGTACGGCGACCCGCAGATCCTCGCTGCGGACGTCGACCCGGTCACCGTCGCGGACCCGGGTCGCCTGCTTGCTCGCTGCTGCCTTGAGCGTCTCGACCAGGTGCAGGGACCCAGAGTCGCCGGGCATCGCGCCGACCCGCCGGCCGCTGCTGGCGCGGGCGCGGCTGCGCCTCCCCGGCGTACCGGCACCGGTGCCCCGGACCGCGAGCAGACGGGGCCGGTACGGCGTTGCCGCCGCCACGACGGACTCCGCCGCGCCCGGTGCCGTCGGCACCGGCTCGTGGTCGCCGGCGTCCGCCGTACCGGCACCGTCGTCCTCGCCGCCGCCCTCGCGCGGAGCGTCGCTCGGAACGTCGCCAGAGGCTCCGGCTGCTCCGTCGGGATCGGACCCGGACGGTGCCTGCTCTTGCTCGGGCGCCGCATCGTCCGGCGGATCGTCCGGCGGATCGGGCGGCAGTTCGTCGTCGCCGAGCAGCTGGTCGAGGAGGTCCTCGTCGAGACCCGGGGCGTCGAAGGGATTGCGCCGGCGACGGTGCGGGAGCGCGAGCAGCGCCGCCCGGCGGATATCGGCGCGGGACACCCCGTCGCGCCCGGCCCAGGCCGCGTGCGCCACCGCGGTGCGTGCGGTGACGATGTCGGCCCGGAGGCCATCGACTTCGAACGCCGCGCACACCTCGGCGATCCGGAGCAGCGCAGCCTCGGAGAGCCGGACGCTCGCAATGCGCCGGCGTGCGGCCTCGATCCTCGCGGTGAGCGCGAGCTCGGCCGGCCGGTACCGCTCGGCGAAGCCGCCTGGGTCGACGTCGTAGGCCATCCGCCGGCGGACGACCTCGGCGCGTGCGACCGGGTCCCGAG
This sequence comes from Marmoricola sp., assembly GCA_035695505.1. Classification (GTDB taxonomy): domain Bacteria; phylum Actinomycetota; class Actinomycetes; order Propionibacteriales; family Nocardioidaceae; genus Marmoricola. The sequence goes on from DASRRQ010000036.1 coordinate 43,175, forward strand.
GAGCGGAGACTTCGACAGTCAGGCCGAACCGGTCGAGGAGCTGGGGACGCAGCTCGCCCTCCTCCGGGTTCATCGTGCCGATCAGGACGAAGCGGGCCGCATGCTCGACCGAGACGCCGTCGCGCTCGACCGACGCGCGCCCCATCGCGGCGGCGTCGAGCAGCAGGTCGACGAGGTGGTCGTGCAGCAGGTTGACCTCGTCGACGTACAACAGGCCGCGGTGGGCCCGGGCGAGGAGGCCGGGCTCGAACTCGACCTTGCCGTGGGCGAGCGCCTGCTCCAGGTGCAGCGAGCCCAGGACCCGGTCCTCGGTGGCTCCCACCGGCAGCTCGACGAGGCGCACCGGGCGAGAGGTCGTGTCGCCCGCCTCGAACGGACCGTCCGGGGAGGCGGCGTCCAGATCAGCGGGATCGATCGAGAACCGGTCCCCGACGTACACCTCGATCGGCGGGAGCACGGCGGCGAGAGCCCGGACCGTCGTCGACTTCGCGGTGCCCTTCTCGCCTCGGACCAGGACACCACCGATCTCCGGGGAGATCGTGGTCAGCACCAGCGCCAGACCCATGTCGTCGAGGTCGTCGGACTCGCAGCCGAGGACGGCGGAAAAGGGGTACTGCACCGGCATTGGAGGCTCCCGCTCACTGCACGAATCGGCGCACGGCCGATGGTCTATATCGCGCACGAGGCCGGTCTTCGGACTTGCCGGGTCGCGTCCGAGTCGGGACTCGGAGCGCCCTGCTTACCGCAGCGGGCCTGTGCCGGAATCTCACCGGCTTCCCAGATTCTCCCCGCCAACCGTCCCGACCGTTTCCGATCGCTGGGCCGTTGGGGCACCTCGTGCTTGTCGGCGCTCACGATAGCGTCTGCTGCCATGCCCTCGGTTGTGGTGGTCGGAATCAGCGCGGACGGGGCGCTCGCCGATCCCGAGCTGGTCGTCGCGCCCGGCACCGTCGTCATCGGTGCGCCCCGGCACCTCGCCCTGCTCCCCGACCTGCCCGACCAGGTCCGGCTGCCGCTCCCGACGCCGCTGCGCACCGGCCTGCTGCACTTGGTCGACGAGCACCGCGCCGGACCGTTGGTGGTGCTCGCCTCCGGTGACCCGCTGGTCTCCGGTATCGGCTCCACCCTGATCGACCTCCTGGGACCCGACCAGGTCGCGATCATCCCGGCGGTCTCCTCACTCGCCCTGGCCCGCGCCGAGCTGCGCTGGCCCGCGGAGTCGCACGCCGTGGTCAGCGTCGTCGGTCGCGAGGTCGCCCTGGTCGGCCGTGAGCTCGCCCCGGCTCGCCGGGTCCTGGTGCTCGCTGCGGACGAGGACACGCCCCGCCTGCTGGGCGAGCTGCTCGTCGCCGCAGGGTTCGGCGGCTCGCTGGTGCACGTGCTCGGCAACCTCGGCACCGCGGCCGCCAGTCACGACACCCTCCTCGGTGCCGCGCTGGCTACCACGGAGGCTGGCTTCCCGCGGCTCGCGATCGTGGCGATCGAGTGCCTCGGGGCTCCCGTCGGCAGCTGGGTCGCCGGACTCCCCGACGACGCCTTCGAGCACGACGGCCAGCTGACCAAGCGCGACCTGCGGGCCTGCGCCCTCGCCCGGCTGGCACCCGTCCCCGGCGAGCACCTGTGGGATGTCGGCGCCGGCGCCGGATCGGTCGGCATCGAGTGGATGCGCGCGCACCCGGCGTGCACCGCGACCGCGGTCGAGGCCGACGGCGACCGGGTCGCCAGGATCACCCGGAACGCAGCCCGCCTCGGCGTACCGGGCCTGGTGGTCGTGCATGGACACGCGCCCGGCGCCCTCACCGACCTGGATGCACCCGATGCCGTCTTCATCGGCGGCGGCGCTACCGCGCCCGGCGTGGTCCCAGCCTGCCTGGCGGCCCTGCGACCTGCCGGCCGCCTGGTCGCCCACGGGGTCACCTTGGAGACCGAGCAGCTCCTGGCCGCGCTGTACGCCGAGCACGGCGGCGAGCTGACCCGGGTCGCGGTCGAGACCTCGGCCCCCGTCGGCTCGTTCACCGGCTGGACCCCCGCGCGGACCGTCACCCAGTGGGCCTACCTGCGCGGCTGATACCGCTCCTGGTGCACTACGCCGTCCAGGGGCGAGCGGTGCCGCCAGCCGTACCGCTCCAGGTCGGGCACGTCCGGCAGCTCCGAGACGGGCCCGACGCAGAGCCAGGCGACCGGGCGCACATGCTCGGGGAACCCGACCAGGTCGCGCAGGAAATCCTCACGGTAGAAGCTGACCCAGCCGACGCCGATGCCTTCGGCGGTCGCGGCGAGCCAGAGGTTCTGGATCGCGCAGACCACCGAGTAGAGCCCGGCATCGGCGATGGCATGGCGGCCCAGCACGTTCGGGCCGCCTCGGGTCGGGTCGTAGCCGACCACCACGCCCAGTCCGGACTCGCGGATCCCCTCGACCTTGATCCGCGCGAACGCCTCAGCGCGCTCCCCGGTCAGGGTCGCGGAGTACGCCTGCCGCTCGCCGGCGACGTGGACGCCGAAGTCTTCGAGGGTCCCGGGATCCCGCACCACGACGAAGTCCCACGGCTGGCTCATCCCGACGCTCGGCGCCGTGTGCGCCGCCGCCAGCAGCCGCTCCAGCACAACGGGATCGACCGGGTCTCCGGTGAACTCCCGCCGGGTGTCGCGCCGGCGGTTGATCGTGTCGTACAGACCCGCGTCCCAACCGGGCCCGATCATCGCTTGCTGCGCCGGTCGCGCACGGCGTCGTAGAGGTACGACTCCCCGCCGCCGTGGGGATCCAGCACCTGCCCGACCAGGATGACAGCGGCCTGCCGCAGCCCGGCCGCCTCCACCGCGTCGGCGATGCTCGCGAGCGAGCCGCGCAGGACCTGCTGGTCGGGTTGGCTGGCCCGGTGCACCACCACGACCGGGCAGCCCGGGCCGTAGTAGGGCTCGATCTGCGCCATCAGCTCGCGGATCCGGGTCACCGCGAGATGCAGCACCAACGTCGCGCGGGTTGCCGCGAACGCGGCCAGGGACTCGGTCCCCGGCATCACGCTCGACCGCGCCTGCGTGCGGGTCAGCACGACCGACTGGGACAGCAGCGGCACGGTCAGCTCGCGACCGATCACCGCTGCGGCTGCGGCGTACGCCGGGACTCCGGGCGTCACGTCCCAGCCGATCCCGGCCTCGTCGAGGCGGCGGGTCTGCTCGGCGAGAGCCGAGTACAGCGACAGGTCGCCGGAGGCGAGCCGCACGACGTCCTTGCCAGCCCGGTGCGCGGAGGCGATGCGGTCGATGATCGCGTCGAGGTCGAGGTCCTGGGTATCGACCAGCTCTGCCGCACCGCTGACGTGCTCGAGCACGTCGGCGTCGAGGTAGGTGCCTGGGTAGAGCACCAGATCGGCTGCGGCCAGCATCCGGGTCGCCCGCACGGTCAGGAGGTCGGCCGCCCCGGGACCGGCACCGACGAAGTGGACGGTCACCGGACGTACCGGGGCGTCCAGACCCCGGCCGAGCCGACCCGGGTGCTCACGGCACCGACGATGATCAGGCACTTCATGTCGATCGAGCCGGCATCGAGCTCGGCCAGGGTCGTCACCGTCAGCGACTCCTCAGCGCGGCCGACGTCGCGGCCGACGACGACGACGGTGTCGGGCTTGCGGTGCTCGAGCAGGATGTCCTGCGCTGCCGCGACCTGCTCGGTCCGCGACCGCGACGCCGGGTTGTAGATCGCCAGGACCAGGTCGGCCTCGGCGATCGCGCGGAGCCGCCGCTCCACCACGCTCCACGGCTTGAGCCGGTCCGAGAGCGAGACCACGGCGAAGTCGGCGCCGATCGGCGCCCCGGCCCGGGCGGCGACTGCCTGGACCGCGCTGATGCCGGGGAGCACCCGGATCGCGACCTCGGCGTACGCCGGGTCCTCGGCGGCCTCGAACACCGCGGCCGCCATCCCGAACACCCCGGCGTCTCCCCCGGACACGACCGCCACCCGCGCCCCCGACAGCGCCAGGTCCAGGGCGTGCCGGGCGCGGTCGACCTCGACGGTGTTGCCGCTCGCGTGCCGGCTCAGCCCTGGCCGCTGCGGGACCCGGTCGACGTACGGGGCATAGCCGACGACGTGCTCGACCTCGGCCAGGGCTGCGCTCACCTCTGGGGTCACCCAGTCCTCCGGCCCCGGGCCGAGGCCGACAACGAGCAGCTCGGCCGCCGGTCGCTCGACCGGTAGCCGGTCCTCGGTGGCCTCGACCGCGGTGCGCGACCGTGGTCCGTTGCGGCTGTCACCGGGCACCACGACCAGCGAGAAGTACGGAACCGTCGCCGGATCGACCTCGGAGACCGGCATCCAGCGCTCGGCGGGCATCGAGGCGCGCTCCACGTAGAGGGCGTGCTCGAGCCGGCCGGCGGCCTCGAGGGCGCGGCGTACGGCGGGGAACGTGCGCCCGAGCTTCATGATGACTGCGGCATCGGTGCCTGCGAGACGCCGGGCGAGCTCCGGTTCGGGCAGCGTCCCCGGGAGGACCGTCAGCACATCGGTCTGCCGGGCCAGCGGGCTCGCCACGGCCGAGGTCGCGGCCAGGAACGCGGGCACGCCGGGGACCACCTCGGTCGGGTAGGAGCCGGCCAGCCGGTCATGGAGGTACATGTAGGACCCGTAGAACAGCGGGTCACCTTCGGCGATCAGCACCACGGTGCGCCCGGCGTCGAGGTGCGCCGCCAGCCGGCCCGCGCAGTCCTCGTAGAACTCGGCCAGAGCACCGGTGTAGCCGCCGGGGTGGTCGGTGGCACCGGTCGTGACCGGGTAGGTCAGCTGCTCCTCGATCACATCGACGGGGAACAGCTCGACCGCGATCCGCCGGGCGTTCGACTCCTTGCCGACGCCGGCATGGAACGCCACCACGTCGGCCTCGCCGATCAGGCGCGCGGCCTTCCGGGTGATCAGCTCGGGGTCTCCCGGGCCGACCCCGACGCCATAGAACCTGCCGGTCACTCATCCTCCTGAGCCAGGGCGTTGAGCGCGGACGAGGTCATCGCGGAGCCACCGCGACGACCGCGCACCGTGACGAACGGGATCTCGATGCCGTGCTGCTCAGCGAAGGCTGCGAGCGCGTCCTTGGACTCGCTGGCGCCGATGAACCCGACCGGGCACCCGACGATCGCTGCGGGGCGCGGGGCGCCGTCCAAGACGAGCTCGAGCAGGTGGAACAGCGCGGTCGGCGCGTTGCCGATCGCGACGACCGCCCCATCGAGCACCGGCAGCCAGAGCGACACTGCGGCCGCCGTCCGCGTGGTGCGCCATCGACGGGCGAGAGCGGGGACGCGCTCGTCGTTGAGGAAGCACAGCACGTCGTTGTCCGCAGGCAGCCGGCTGCGCGTGACGCCGGTAGCGACCATCGTCGCGTCGCACAGGATCGGCGCGCCCGCCATCAGCGCCCGGCGCGCGGCGGAGACCAGCTGAGGATGCACCACCAGGGCGCGGGCCAGGTCGACCTGCCCGCTGCCGTGGATCATCCGGACCGCCAGTTTCTCGGCGTCGCCCGGTACGCCGGTCAGGTCGGCCTCGCGGCGGATCGTGGCGAACGAGTCGAGGTAAATGTCCGGTCCGGCATCGACGTAGGCGTAGCGCTGGGTGGGCCGCTGGAGGTCAGTCATCGGCGCTCCCCGGGATGAGCACACCGCGCCAGGGCGTGACGACGACCTCGCGAGCAGTGCGGGTCAGCGCCCGCACGTCGACGCGGTCGAGACCGGCGGCGGGCACCTCGACGTGCCGCCCGCCGGGCACCTCGCCGTACGGCAGTGCCGGGCGCGCGGACGGCACCCGTCCGTCCTGGGCGACCGGGGCAACCAGCGGCTCGTCGAGCTCCTCGACGTGCCAGGGAGCCGCGGGACCCTGACCGCGCTGATCCACGAACGCCCGCGCCAGCTCGATCAGTAGCCGGGCGGCCGCGGCCAGCGGCAGTACGTCGCCCCAGCCGCCACCGACGCGGAGCTGCGCTGTGGATTCGTCGAGCGCGACGAGTCCGAGGTCGCACGGGTGCCCGACCAGGTCGCCCCGACCGTCGTCGAGCACGAACAGGAACCGTCCTGGCAACGCGGCCAGCGCGGGGTCGGCGCACAGGAGCGCGTCCACCTGATCCGCGACGGGCCGCAGATCCGCGCGTCCACCGGCAACGCCGGTCTGCGGCGACGTCATCACGTTGCGCACCAGCTCGTGGGTGCGGCTCGGGAGCAGGCCCGTCTGCTCGAGCGCTGCAACGGCTTCGGGATCGAGATCCTGGCCCGCTCCGGGCAGCGCCCGCAGCTGCAGGTTGGCCCGCGACGTCACGTGCACGCGCCCGTCGCCGAGCTGCTCGGCGACCTCGGCCAAGGAACGCAGCCCGGACGCGCCGACCCGGCCGCCGATCAGGCGCAGCCGGACGAGCATCCCATCCTCAGCCGGCCACGGTCGCAGCGCTCCCGGGCACCGGTCTGGTCGATCGCGCAGAGCTGGCACTGCTTCGCCTTACTGGTCATGAACCCTGTCGCGGGGTCCGGATCTGACCTGGCGGCGAGAGCCGCTAGGGCCAGCAGGTCTTCGGACTCGGGTTCGACCGGTACGAGGCGCCTTCCCAGGGATCACTCCCAGTGGCGTCATGCCTCGCCCGTCACCCTCACCGCTGCGCGTCAGTCCCGGAATCTCACCGGGTTCCCTGACCCCACCTAGGCGGAGCACGACTGGCGCGCCAACCCTACCGCGGGCGCCCGGCGGCCGTGCCGACGGTCCGGGACGGGTGGCCCGAGCACTCCATCGCACCCCGTGCCCGGTCAGCCGCGGCGGCGCGCTGCAAGCGTCCCTACTGCTGAAGCGACGTCCGCTGCTCGCGACGCTCGACCGCCCGACGCGTCGCCTCCTCGGCGAACTCCAGGCACGGCGCCTGCTCGTCGGGATGCTTCGCGGCCAGGTGAAGGACCCACCGATCGATCGCGGCGATGAAGCTGTTGTCCTCGCCCTTGCGGTACGACGACCAGTGCACCCTGCCTTCGGCGCGGACAACGCACTCACAGCAGCGGATCTTGTAGACGAAGGTGTCCGCCTTGGTCTGGACCGTCACCTCGGCCAGCCCGCCGGCCGACTCGGATGCCTTGCGGATCCGGGCGGAGATGCTCGCGGTCATCGCGTTGAAGCCGTCGAGGGATGCATGCCGCGAGAGTAACCGGCCGGGTCAGCGAGCACGTCAGCCGAACAGGTCCGGGTAGCGCGCCATGTGGTCGAGGTGGGCCGCGCGGGCGTTGTGCCGGGCGATCCAATGAAGCCCGGGAGCAGCATCGCCGGAGATGACCTCAGCGACCCGGGTACCGCCCTCGACGGCGACGAAGGTCCGTACCTTGTGCACCGCGATCGAAGCCCCGCCGACCGATCGGGTGCGGTAGTCGACCCGCATGGCATCAGCATCGATCGTCTGCTCGCCGCGCATGCCGAACTCCGCGGCGTACAGCCCGCCGAGCATGCGCACCGGCTCACCGAACTCGAAGCTCGCGATCACGATCGCTGGCGTCTCCCCCGGCCGGGTCCCCAGCAGCTCGAACCGCGTCGCCATCGGCGAGAGCCGGATCACCCGCTCCAGGTTCTCGGGCAGCGCCAGGACGGCGAACACCTCATCGACAGGACGAGCGATCGTGACGCTGTGCCGGACCTCGAACTTCATCGGCACCCCTCGCGCGTCACGCCACTCGCTCAGTCCAGATAGTCGCGCACTCTAAACGCCTGAACGCTGTGCTCCCCCGCCCAGCAACCGAGCGAATCGCGAGCGTTGTGCGCTGCAATATCTTGGACTGAAATTAGCCCGGGATACGCCTTGCGACGGACCTCCACTTGCAGGACCTTACGCAACAACGTTGACACCCAGATCTCCTGAGTCTGGCCAGACGTCGGTCCTAAGGGAATCGTCTAGTAGTCGCGAGCGAGGTCACGCGGGCGGCAATCCTGACGGTCCAGTCAGGGTACTGAGCCTTCCAGATAGCGACGGACGTTTGGCGCTACGGCGACGACGAACTGGCCGGCGCTCAGGGAGCGCTAGCGGCCCGATCTTCCAGACGAACCTCATGAACGCGAGCCCCGCTGATCGCGGGCAGATTCGTGCGCTCGTGCTCGGTCCCCAAGCATCGCGACCTCGAACTATCTAGAGGCGACCGATGCGGACAGTGACCGTGAGCGTCAAAGGGCGGGTGCTGGCTGGGCTAGCCAGACAGGAAAGCAGTGAGGAAGTTTGGGTATTGGTTGCGGCTTTTGTGGAGGTGAAGCGCAGGTGAAGCTACTGGTCGCGACAGGCCCTTGCGAGGTGGTTCGGCTTTCCTGGGAACCAGTGCCTTCTCCCCGGAAGGCCGCGAACAGAAGTGGGGTCTATGTTCATGAAATACACTCGAAAGTCTCGCATCGCGAGCCTCGCAGCCGCGGTTACGATGGTGGGCGCGAGTCTTCTCGCGCCGTTGGGATCGGCATCAGCCACGCCGAGTCCGGCTAGCACCATCACCAACATCTTTTACGGCTCCACGAACGTGGGTTGCCTGTCAGCCACCGTCGACAAGCCGGTCACCTCCAACGGGACGCCGTTTACCTCGGTGGTCCTGACTTCCTGTGGCGCCACGTTCAACTCTGCTGCGCAGCAGTGGACCTATGACCCGGCCACCAAGCAGGTCGTGAACGCCTTCTACAACCAGTGCTTGTCGACCACCTCGGACAAGCCCGTCATATCGAACGGAGACGCGTTCCCGGCAATTGTGCTCGCCCCGTGCGGGAGCACCTTCAACACGGCGGCCCAGCAGTGGACCTATGATTCGACGAGCAAGCAGTGGTCCAACGTCTACTACAGCACCGCGCCGCAGACCGGCGGCTGCATGTCGGCCACAGTGGACGCTCCGGTCACCTCTGGCGGCAAGGCCTACCCGGCACCGGTGATCAATACGTGCGGTCACACGTTCAACGCCACCGCCCAGCAGTGGACCGGCCAGACCTTCACCGCCCCGCCGCTGCCGCCGACGATCGCGACCAACCCGAACGTCCAGGTGCTTCAGACGACTCCTACCGGCACCCCGGTCAGCTTCGCCTCGCCAGCAGCCTCTGACCCGAACACGGGCGGCGCGTTGACGTCGACCTGCTCGCCGGCCTCGGGCACCACGTTCCCGGTCGGCGCGACCACTGTCACATGCTCGGTGACCGAGCCCGAGGGCCTGTCGGCGTCGTCGCACTTCACTGTCACGGTCAAGCCGGTCGTAAGCTCGTGCGAGTCGCGGGCGCTGGGATTCGACGGAGCGAGGAGCCTGTCGCTCGAGCAGGCCAACCCGGCGACCACGCCGTGTGCTCCCAGCTCGGGTGCCCTGCTGGTCACCAGCGCGACGCTGGCTCCCGGCGGGTTCCTCGGGATCGGCAGCATCAGGGCAGACGGCTCGCTGCTCAAGAGCAGCACCACGGCTGCCTTCGGTGCCACGGCGGCGACGGACAGCGCAACCGACACGATCGTGTCGATCAGCTTCATCGCTCCGGGCATCTCGCTCAAGACAGGGACGGTGACCGCGCAGGCGTCCTCGACGCTGGGCGCTAACTGCGCCGGCACCACGACGGGCTCCTCGGACATCGAGGGCCTGGTCATCAACGGCAAGCACTACACGATCGGTACCGCGTCGTTGACGATCCCGCTGGGTCTGGGCCTGGAGCTCAACCTGAACCAGAAGATCGTGACCGGCAATGTGGTCACGGTCCGGGCGTTCTCGATCACCAGCATCAACCCGAACTCCGCGGCGTACCACACGGTCATCGGAGAGGCGGTCGCCGGACTCACGTGCGGCTGAGCTGGGGCGTGACTGACTAAGGCCGGCGAGCCGCCCGAGATCCTGTGTCTCGGGCGGCTCGTCCGCATGGCGTCGATTGAGGTTGCTGCGCAACTCCTGCAGGCAGTCGTCCTGCCCCAGGGTGTGCACGGAATCGTGTCCAGACCCCGGACACGAGCAGAAAGCCGGGGGTGCCAGCATGGGCGTTGGCACCCCCGGTCTCGGATTCCAGCAGGCTCCGGTCCGTGGACCCGAACTCTCGCTCGTCCGCAACGGCCACAGTCATCCGGACTGCTTCACGAACTGGTGTCAGAGCACGGCGGATGACGGCTTTCTCAGAACCCTCCGTTTCTGAGACGGGGAGCGAGACGTGGCATGGCGATCCTGTCCGTTCTGACCTGTCTGGACGCACGGCACCCCGAGCAGCGATCATCACAGGCCAGCCGCACCTCGCAACAACCAAGCGGAAATGCTCGGGACCGCACCGCTCCATCCGATCCACCGTCTTGGTCTGCCAGCGCCTCGCGGATCCACAACTAGGCCCGACGCCACTATCCACCCCGTCGAGCGTTGTGCACTCCCCGCGCCCAGCACAGGCTCGCAGCACGAGCCCCTGACCTACGCAAACACAGAGTTACCGCGCTAGCAGCGGCTAACAATCAGCCCAGGCTGTCGCGCACTCTAAACGCCTGAACGCTGTGCTCCCCCGCTCAGCAACCGAGCGGATCGCGAGCGTTATGCGCTGCGATACCTTGGACTGAAATTAGACCGGCGTACGAGCCCGGTGAACTACTGCGTAGCCCGGTCATGCGGCAGGAGCGCGTACGCAACCACGAGCCCTGTGGCGAAGACACCTGCGGCGATCCAGAAGCCGGGGACCATGGCGTGCGCGGCGTTGGAGCGGGCCGCGGCCAGGCTGGTCTGTGGGTGCTCGCCGGCCAGGATGACCGCACCGATCACCGCGACGCCGAGGGTTCCGCCGAGCTGACGGACCGTCTGGATGATTCCCGAGGCCTGCGGCCGGGCCGAAGCTGCGACCCGGCTGAGCGCGTCGGTGTTCACGGGCGAGAACACCAGGCCCAGTCCGAAGCCGGTCAGCATCATCCCGGGGACCTTGGAGACGTAGTCGAGGTGCGGGAGCATCGTGGCCCACACGACCGTGCCGAGGGTTGCCAGGGCCAGGCCGGTCAGCAGCGGCGGACGGACCCCAGAGGCGTCGTACCAGCGGCCGGCGATCTGGGCTGCGACCATCAGCGGCAGGATCAGCGCCATCGAGGTCAGTCCTGCTTTCACCGGGCTGTAGCCGAGGATGTTCTGTCCGTAGAGCGAGGCGTACAGGGTCATCGCCAGCATGCTGAACTGGGTCGTGAAGAGCACCAGGACATTGCCCAGGAAGGCCTTCTGGCCGAAGAGTCGGACGTCGACCAGCGGCTCACGGGAGCGGAGTTGGAGGGCGACGAAGGTCGTCACCAGAGCCAGGCCGGCGGCCAGGATCAGCAGGGTGCGGCTGTCGGTCCAGCCCCAGACCGAGGACTGTTGGAGGGCGTAGACCGAGCCGCCGATACCGGCCATGAGCAGCACGACGTGGTTGGCACTGATCCGCAAGGAAGCCTGGTTCTGGTTGACGGGCTTGGCGATGCGGACGAGGACCAGGGCGGCGATGCCGACGGGGACGTTGATCCAGAAGACTCCGCGCCAGCTGGCCCACTCGGTGAAGGAGCCGCCGAGCAGGGGCCCGAGTGCCAGGAAGATCTGACTGATTCCGGCGTACACACCGATCGCACGTCCCCGGACCTCGGCTGGGAATGCGGCCATCACGATGCTGGCGCTGACCGGCATCATCAGTGCCGCGCCGAGTCCCTGGACGACACGGGCGGCGATCAGCCAGCCCTCTCCCGCCGAGCCGGTTGGCGCAAGCCCGCACATCGCCGAGGCGATGAAGAAGATCCCGACCCCGGCACGGAAGGTGGTGACCGGCCCGAGCTTCGAGCCGAGCTTGCCGCCCAGCGCGACCGCAGCCGCCATCGCGAGGACGTAGGAGTTGACGACCCATTGGGCGCCGGTCCCGCTCAGCCCCAGGTCACGCGTCATGGTGGGCAGCGCGACCGAGACGACCGTCTGGTCGAGCATGATCATCGACAAGCTGCCGGTCATCGCGATCAGGGTCAGCCAGCAGCCGGCGCTGACCTTGGTCAGCGTGGGCTGAGCGGTGGCCGTGATGCTCATGCGACGCCGCCGACGGCGACCGGGGCGGAACCCTCGTCGGCGATCCTCTGGGTCATCTTCACGGCGCCCAGGCAAAGGACAACGGGGAGCGCGAAGTTGAGCAGCAGGTTGCCTGAGAAGGAGCTTCCCGAGTGGGCGAGCGCGCCCTGGACGAGGTGTCCGGCGGCCATCACGAACAAGCTGCCGGCCCAGACCAGGCTGATCCGCCGGTTCGTCGACCGGAAGACCGGGCTGCCCCAGTAGCGGCGGTCGACCTGCGCCCGGGCGTACTGCTCGGTGAACGGGACGGTGAAGGCCGACACCAGCATCACGGTGGCCAGGACGACGGCCGAGCCGCCGCGGCCGAAGTCGACGAGGTCGACCCGGGCCGTGTGGCTGGCCAGCGCGCCGGCGACGCCCAGCGCTGCGAAGGTGACCACGCCAGCGGCGTCGATGATCTTGACGCCGTCCTCGCGGGCGCCGCGGAGGGCCAGGACCAGGGAGCCGAGGCAGGCGATGGCGGCGGCGAGGCCGACGCGGTCGGCGCCAAGGCGGTCGGCGATGATCGAGAAGGCGATCCAGGGGGCGATTCCGAGAAGCATCTTGGTGGGGTTCATGGCGGGCTCCTGAGTTGGTGGGGTGTTGCCACCAATCTCGTTTCGCCGGCCCGGGCGAACATCCGCGCGATGACGGAGATTTTCGTGCCAGTGAGCCCGCGCCGGTCTCTCAGGCTGTCCGAGTTGCGACGACTGCTGCCAGTTCGACCCGGTTCGTCAGACCGAGCTTGGCCAGTGCGTGCGACACGTGGGTCTGCACCGTGCGCGGCGAGATGTGCAGCCGGGCTGCGGTCTGCGGGCCGGTCAAGCCGGAGCCGACCAGCTCGGCGACCAGCTGTTCGGTCGGGGTTAGGCTGTCCCACCCGGTCTGAGGTCGACGGCGGCCGGCTGTTGCGCCGAGCCGTACGCCGGCAGCGCGAAGGCGACCGTGGATCCGGGCGGCGGGGCCTGCGGCGCCGCAGTCCTCAGCGAGTTCAAGGGCAGATCTGGCGAGGTCTCGTGCCGCGTCCTTGTCGCCGTGGGTCGCGGTCGCGACGGCAGCCTCTTCTAGGGCAGTCAGCTCGACCGTGCGGTTTGCCACGCCCCTCGCCAGCCCCGCAGCAGCCACAGCACCGGCTGCCAGCTGGTCGACCGGGCCGGTCAGGGCCGCGGCCAGGGCACGCGCCGGCGCCATCGCTGGGCCGAAGGTGTCGGGCAGCTCGGCAAGACCGTCAGTGACCTCGGCGAGCAGGACAGCGTCGGCGGCGCGCAGGGCAACGCGCGCGAGCTCGGGGGCGATCGCCACCATCCAGATGTGCAGGTTCTGGCGGCGCGCGCCGGCCCAGACCGCGCGCGCCAGTGCCGCAGCCGCCGGGTAGCGACGCTGCGCCTCCAGCAACGCGACCCTGACCCGTTCGGGCTCCCGGATACCGAGCTGTAGCGTGCCCGGCGCTGCGTCCCACGACGAGAGCCGCTTCTCCGCGGACGCCAGGTCGTTGCGCACCACGTCGACCATGGCGCGCATTCCGTAGCCCTGCGAGACCCAGCCCAGCTCGGTACGGCCGGCAACCTCGAGAGCAGCATCGAGCTGAACCGCCGCGTCGGCATAACGGCCGCTGACGAAGTCGATGGTCGCGGCAGTGAACTGGTGCGGGACGGTTAACCAGTCCTGCTGCTGCTCCTCGCGCATCCGGGCGATCTCGAGCAACGCCGCGCTCGCGGCAGCGGGGCCGTTGTGCTGCAGCTCGATGATCGGGGGCCAGACGTCGACCGACGCCCCCTCGTTGGGGTCGACGCCCTCGGTGCCCTGGCGGCGGACTGTGTCCCAGGCGTACTCGAGCGCCTCCGTGGTCCGTCCGGTCAGGTAGCAGCGCAGCGTTTCCGCGGTCAGCCCGTTCAGAGTCAACGACCGCGGATCGACCGTGGTCGGACCCACTTCGACGGCCGTCAATCCGCCCAGGAGACTCATGTAGGTGCGGTGCTCGGTGAGCACCTGGCGGGTCCGCTCGGGAACCTCGCCCGACAGGACGAGGTCGATCAGCTCGAACACGCCGGGCAGGTCAGCCCGGGTCGAGCGCGAGAAGATCATCACCCGCATCAGCTCGGTGACCACGATCGGATCAGTAGCCCCGTCCAGCGCAGCAAGGGCAACCTCCCCGGCCCGCCGCAGCTGACCCGAACGCGCCAACGCCCGCGCCCGGACCGCGGCCAGTTCTGCCGAGACACCCCCAGGTGCACCACCCAGCGCGTCCGCCTGAACGGCGGGTGCACCGGCAAGGGCGGCCGAGGACGCACGTACCGCGGCAGCAGTCTCCTCGGTCGGGGCCTCGGCGCCGATCAGGTGGCGCGGCAGGTCGACCTGAGGAGCCTGGTCAGCCACCGCGCGGTGCAGCAGGCGCCGCAGCGCCACCGGGATGCTGTCGTACACCGCTTGCCGGTACGCGTCGTGCACGAAGTCGAGGCCCTCGTCGGATCCGAAAGCGACCAGACCTTCGTCAAGCAGCACCTGGGCCGGCTCGACCAAGCCGATCGGTGCGACGGCCATCAGCGCCGCGAGATCGTCGAGCTCTGTGGCGCCGCCGAGGACCGCCAACGCGCGGGCGAGCTCGCGAGGCGGACCGTCAAGACCCTCGACCCGAAGGGCGATCCGGTCCTGGACGCTCGCGCCGGGACGTCCGACCGAACCATCACGCAGCAGGTCATCGAGAGCGGTGATCGCTTCCAATGGCGAGGTCGCAACAGCGGCAAGCTCCGCACGCAACCTCGCATCGGGCCAGCTACCGGTCCGCTCGTGCACGATCACGTCGAGGTCGATCACGTCGAGTGGCCCGAGCTCGACCTCGACGGTCACCGGCAGCTGCAACAGGCGGGTCAGCTGGGCTCGTTCAGGATCCGGACGCCGGGCGAGTAAGAGCCGGACCGGAAGATCACCTGCTGCGGACGCCGCTTGCTCGAGGAGCCCGAGGGAAGCGGCATCGACGACGTGAGCGTCGTCGATGACCAACAGCAGCGGACCGCTTGCTGCGATCTCGTCGAGTCGGTCAAGCAAGACTCGCTCGGCGCCCGGTACGCCGGTCACGTCCACGTCGAGCAGGGCGGCGGCGACGGCGTACGGATGCAGCACCGTCGCTTCGGATCCCGTCGCTCGCAGAATCCGATCCGCGCCCAGACCGGCGCCCGCCGCGACCGCCAGCAGGGTGTGGCTCTTGCCAGCCCCTGCCAAGGCCGTGAGCACGATGACTGCAGGCCCAGCCACGACCCGACCGATCAGGTCGGGGACGAGCTCCCGCCGCGAGAGCATCGGGTGGGGGCCAGCCATGCGGTCAGCGTAGAGGTCGACGATAGGCGCGGCGGGGATCTTCCCCGGAGTTCACAGTCATCGTCATCGCGCAACGATGACGCACGCAGCAGAAGTAATGGGCGCGCGCGGTGACCTACTGGCTTCCACGCCGTCGAGCTTTGCGCAGTCCTGCGCCCGGCACAGGCTCGCGGTACGAGCCTCTGACCTGCACAAACAACGAGATATTGCGTTAGGAGCGGCTAACAATCAGTCCAGATAGTCGCGCACTAGGAACGGCTGCCCGCTGTGCTCTTGTGCCTGCCAAACGTGCAGGTCAGGAGCGTCGTGCCCTGCACTATCTTGGACTGAGATCGACCATTACCCGAGGCGAAAGGCGTCAGCCCGCTAGATGCCGCCTGATGGTCGTCGCCAAGGGTTCGAGCTCGTTCTCGAGAATGTCCAAGACCAGGTCGCGTTCGACTCGGAAGTACTCGTGGACAACGACGTTCCTGAGGCCCGCGATACCAGACCACGGCGTCTCAGGCGACAGAGCTCGTGACTCGTCTGGCAACGTCTTGACCGCCTCGCCAATCACAGCAAGATTGCGCAGCACAGCGTCGTAGGCCATGGAAGCGATCGCCTCGTCTAGCGAATCGAGATGAACCCGATAGGTGACGCACCGGTCAATGGCATCAAGGATGTCGCCGAGGCGATCGACAGCGTCCCGACTCACAGCGCGACGAGATCTGCCTGCGCCGTCATAGACACAGGACCGCGCAGCAACTCGACGGCCACGACATCGACCCGGACACCCAGCAGGGTGCTCAACTCCTCGCCGATTGCAGCAAGGCGAAGAAGAGCGTTCCCGGTACCAGGAACCAAGTCAACGAGAACATCGATATCGCTACCAGCGTGAGCTGTGCCTCGGGCAACCGAACCGAACAGGCGCGGGTTACGTGCTCCATACCGGGCGAGCACAGCCAGGAGATCCACGCGGTGACGGTTCAACATCTCGCGTAGATCACTCGACTCACGACTCTGGTTGGCCACGTCATCAGGCTACCCGCACGCACGATCGGAAGCATCTTGGACGGGCCGATCGATCGGCGCAGTCGCGTGCCCATTCGACGCGCCAGCGCTGCACTAGTCGATCTGAACTCTGCAGTTCGATGCGCCGCCTAGTTTTGCTCGTCAGCCTCGGCCAAGAGGGCGCGCGGCGGAGCGTCCGTACCCTTCGATCTCCAG
>DASRRQ010000037.1:0-29023 GCA_035695505.1 Marmoricola sp.
CGAGCGAGACCGGGTGGATCAGCTCGCTGGCACGCGGTCCGACCACGACCCCGCCGACGACGATGCCGGTGCCCGGGCGGCAGAACAGCTTCACGAAGCCGTCCCGGACGCCCTGCATCTTGGCGCGCGGGTTGCCCGAGAGGTCCAGCCGCACCGACTCGGCCGCGATCTCGCCGGCATCGACGGCCTGCTGCGACCAGCCGACGGTGGCGATCTCGGGAGCGGTGAAGACGTTGGAGGAGACCTTCTTCAGGTCCAGCGGCGCGACGGCATCGCCGAGGAAGTGCCACATCGCGATGCGGCCCTGCATCGCCGCGACGCTGGCCAGCATCAGGACTCCGGTGCAGTCGCCGGCGGCGTACACGCCCCGCGCGGTCGTGCGCGAGACCCGGTCGACGGCGATGAACCCGCCCTCGGCGACGGCGACACCGGCCTCGTCGAGACCGAGGCCGACCGTATTGGGCACCGAGCCGAGCGCCAACAGGCAGTGCGAGCCGGTCACCACTCGTCCGTCGGTCAGCGTCACCGTCACCTGGTCGCCGTCGCGGGTCACCGAGGCCATCCGGGACTTCGAGAGCACGGTCATCCCTCGCCGGGTCAGCACGTCCTCGAGCAGTGCCGCCGCGTCGGCGTCCTCACCGGGCAGCACCCGGTCGCGCGAAGAGACCAGGACCACGTCGATGCCAAGGGAGAGGTAGCCGCTGGCGAACTCGGCGCCGGTCACGCCGGACCCGACCACGATCAGCCGCTCGGGGGTCTCGGTGAGGTCGTAGACCTGCTCCCAGGTGAGGATCCGCTCGCCGTCCGGCTCCGCGGTCGGCAGTGTCCGGGGTGCGGCGCCGGTCGCGATCAGGACGGCGTCGGCGTCGATCGTCTCCGAGCCGCCGTCCGCGAGGTCGACGGCCACCGAGGCGGCCTGGCCGGGTCGAGCCGCCACCAGCCGCCCGTGGCCGCGGCGTACGACGACGCCTTCGCGCTCCAGCCTTCGGCCGATGTCCGCGGACTGCTCGCCGGCCAACCGGAGCACCCGGGCGTTGACCCGGGCCAGGTCGACCCGGACCTGGGAGGACGGCGCAGCCGGGTCGACCAGGCCGATGCCGAGCTCGGGCGCGGTTGCCAGGTCGGTCATCAGCTCGGCGGTCGCGATCAGGGTCTTGCTCGGGACGCAGTCGGTCAGCACCGCGGAGCCACCGACGCCATCGGAGTCGATGACGATCGTCTCGGCGCCCAGCTGCGCGGCCACCAGGGCCGATTCGTAGCCGCCGGGTCCGCCGCCGATGATCACCACACGAGTCACCGGACCATTGTGTCGCATCTGCTCGGGGGCGGCTGCCTGCCCTACCCTGACCCTTGTGACGCTGTACGCCGCCTACGGGACCAACCTGGACCCAGCCAGGATGGGCGAGCGGTGCCCGCACTCCCCCTTGCACGGGACCGGCTGGCTCGACGGCTGGCGGATGACCTTCGGCGGCGAGGAGCACGGCTGGGACGGCGCCCTGGCGACCATCGTCCAGGACCCGTTCGAGCAGGTCTTCGTGGCCGTCTACGACGTCACCGAGGAGGACGTCGCGACCCTGGACGGCTGGGAGTCCGCCGACACCGGGCTGTTCCGCAAGGCCAAGGTCCGGGTCTCCACCCTGACCGGCGAGGTCGTCGCCTGGGTCTACGTGCTGGATGCGTTCGAGGGCGGGCTGCCTTCGGCGACGTACCTCGGGGTGCTGGCCGACTCGGCCGAGGCGGCCGACGCCCCCAGCGACTACGTCGCCGCGCTGCGCCAGCGACCGTGCCGGAGCACCTTCGGCGGCTGACGTCCCCCGAAGAAGACCCTAGAGTTCTGTCCGTGAGCACTCCTTACGAAGCCGCCCGCGAGGCCGCCGACGTCCTGGCCGAGAAGACCGGTGTCGCCCACCACGACGTGGCCCTGGTGATGGGGTCAGGCTGGCTGCCGGCCGTGGATGCGCTCGGCGAGGCCGTCGCCGAGCTCGACATCGCCGACCTGCCGGGTTTCGCGGCACCCGCGGTCGCCGGCCATGGCGGCAAGATCCGGTCGGTCCGCAGCGGAGACAAGCAGCTGCTCGTCTTCCTCGGCCGGACGCACTACTACGAGGGCCTCGGCGTCGCGGCCGTCGTGCACGGCGTACGGACCGCCGCAGCAGCGGGGTGCCGCGCGATCGTGCTCACCAACGGCTGCGGCGGCTTGCGCACGACCTGGTCGCCCGGTACGCCGGTGCTGATCTCCGACCACATCAACCTGACCGGTACCTCGCCGATCGTCGGCGCCAACTTCGTCGACCTCACCGACCTCTACAGCCCGCGTCTGCGAGCGCTGTGCCAGGAGATCGAGCCGGGACTCGATGAGGGCGTCTACGTGCAGTTCCCCGGGCCGCACTACGAGACCCCCGCCGAGATCGGGATGGTCGCGGCGATCGGCGGCCATCTGGTCGGGATGAGCACCACGCTGGAGGCGATCGCCGCCCGCGAGGCCGGGATGGAGGTGCTCGGGATCTCGCTGGTGACCAACCTGGCCGCTGGCATGTCCGGCGAGCCGTTGAACCACGCCGAGGTGCTCGAGGCCGGCAACGCCGCGGCGACCCGGATGGGCCAGCTGCTCGGTGCCATCGTTCCGCGGATCTGAACCTGCGGCAGTCCCCTCAGGCGGTCTTGCGGATCATCGCCTCGCCAACGAGGTCGCGGAAGTACGGCTGCTCTGCCCGCAGCTTCTCGACATCGGCACGCGCCAGGTACAGCAGGGTGGTGCGGGTCGCAGTGACCACCGTCGCCGAGCGCAGCCGGCGGCGCACGATCCCGAGCTCGCCGAGGATCTCGCCGCGACGTACCTCGACGTGACCATCGAGGAGCACGTAGGCCTTCTCGGGCGCGGTCAGCTCCAGCAGCAGCGGCCAGTCCGGCGCCGCCTGGACCACCCGGCCGACGTCGACCATCGCGGACAGCAGCGCCGCCGGGGCGTGGGTCAAAGTGGGCACGGCGCCCAGCAGGCGCAGCTCAGCGCGGACTTCGCCGCGCGGGGGCCGGTCGCCGCTGGTCATCGATCGGTTGACCATCTCGATGGTCCTCTCGGGAGGGTGTGGGACGTGGCCCTGGTGGGCCTGACCAACACGAGGGCACCATCCGCTGCGGTGATACATCGTCCTTGACTTGGAGTGCACTCGAAGGGTGACACTGGCCCGGTGACGACCGTGAGCGAGCCGACCACCACCCTGACCATCGCCGAGGCAGCCGAGCACACCGGCCTGACGGCGCACACGCTGCGGTACTACGAGCGCGACGGGCTGATGCTGGCCTCGGTGGACCGGTCGAGCTCGGGGCACCGCCGTTACACCGAGCAGGACCTGACCTGGATCCAGATGATTACCCGGCTCCGCGCCACCGGCATGCCGATCAGCGACGTGCGCCGCTACTCCCGCCTGGTGCGCGCCGGAGACGGTAACGAGGCCGAGCGGCTCGCGCTGCTCAAGGCGCACCGCGACCGGGTCGAGGCCCAGCTCGCCGAGGTAACCGGCCATCTGCGCGCGATCGACCACAAGATCGGCGTCTATGAGAGCCGCGTCGGGATCGGGTCCTAGCGCTGATCCGAACGACGCTTGACTTGGAGTGCGCTCTAAGGAGTTGGCTGGTGCCATGACATTGAGCACTCGCACCCTCGGGACCACCGCCCCCCTGACCGTCTCCGCCCTCGGCCTCGGCTGCATGGGGATGTCGGAGTTCTACGGCAACGCCGACGAGGCCGACGGCATCGCCACGATCGGTCGGGCCCTCGAGCTCGGCGTGACCTTCCTCGACACCGCCGACATGTACGGCCCCTTCACCAACGAGAAGCTGGTCGGCAAGGCGATCGCCGGCAAGCGCGACGAGATCCAGCTGGCGACTAAATTCGGCAACGAGAGGCTCCCCGACGGGACCCGGGTCGGCATCAACGGCAGTCCCGAGTACGTGCGGGCCGCTTGCGACGCGTCACTGCAGCGCCTCGGCGTGGATCACATCGACCTCTACTACCAGCACCGCGTGGACCAGTCGGTCCCGATCGAGGAGACCGTCGGTGCGATGGCCGAGCTGGTGGCGGCCGGGAAGGTCCGCTTCCTCGGGCTCTCCGAGGCCTCGGCAGCCAACATCCGCAAGGCGCACGCCGTGCACCCGATCACCGCGCTGCAGACCGAGTACTCACTGTTCACCCGCGACTTGGAGGACGAGATCCTCGGCGTGATCCGCGAGCTGGGCATCGGCCTGGTGCCGTACTCGCCGCTGGGCCGCGGACTGCTGACCGGTAAGCAGGAGTGGACCACGCTCGAGCAGGGCGACGGCCGAGACTCGGCGTACTTCCCGCGCTTCCAGGGCGACGCCCTGGCCGCGAACCTGCGCTTGGTCGAGGAGATCGGCAAGGTCGCAGCCGAGAAGGGCTGCACCCCGGGCCAGCTGGCGCTGGCGTGGGTCCTCGCCCAGGGGGCGGTCCATGATCTGGCTGGTGTGGCCCCGATCCCCGGCACCAAGCGGATCGCCTACCTCGAAGAGAACGTCGGGGCAGCCGCCGTCGATCTCTCGGCCGACGACCTCGCCCGCCTCGAGCAGGTCGTCCCCCGCGACGCCGTCCAGGGCGCCCGCTACGGAGACATGTCCAGCATCGACCGCTGATCCGGCAGGATGGGCCCGGTGAGCCATGGGCGTACGACGCGAGCGCTGCTGACCGGGCTCGTCCTCGGCTGGGTGCTGATACTGAGCTCGGCGTGCCTGACGCCGAGCGACTGCGGGCACAAGACTGGCGCGAGCACGATCCGGATCCGCATCCCCAGCGCGATCGCGCACCTCACCAGGAGTCTGGACCTGCGCCTGTGCCAGGGCACCCGCTGCGCCAGCACCAGCGTCGCCACCAAGCCGGCGACGCCGGGCGGTGCCCTGGCTAGCGGGGTCACGCAGAACGGCGAGGAGTACGCCGTCGACGTCGGCCTGCTCGGCAAGAACTGGGAGGCGAGCAGCCCGAGCACGCTGACGATCCTCGGGGTCGCCAAGGGCGGGCGCACCGTGCTCGGCCATACCGACCACTTCGAGTTCACCGGCTTCTACCCCAACGGCAAGGACTGCGATGCGCACCCCAACGTCACCTTCTCCACCACGGTCAGCGGCGCCGACCTCCTCGGCTGAGGGCACGGTGTGCAGTCCGCGCGAGAGCGGCGTAGGACCACGGTGTAGAAAGGTCGCATGGCTACCACTGCGTTCGGTGACTCCACCGCAAACACCGTCGGCGACATCCCTGCTGCGGGCTCCAAGGCCCCCTCGTTCACCCTGGTCGGAGGCGACCTCGCGGAGGTCAGCTCTGCGGACCTCGGTAACACCAAGACCGTCCTGAACATCTTCCCCAGCATCGGCACCGGCGTCTGCCAGACCAGCGTGCGCACGTTCAACGAGCTGGCCTCGGGCCTGGAGGGCACCACCGTCCTCAACGTCTCGATGGATCTGCCGTTCGCCCTCGCCGGCTTCTGTGGTGCCGAGGGCCTGGAGAATGTCTCGGTCGCCTCGGGCTTCCGCTCGAGCTTCGGCGGCGACTACGGGGTCACTCTGGCCGACACGAAGTTCGAGGGCCTCTACGCCCGCGCGGTCGTGGTCGTCGACGCCGACGGCACCGTGCTGCACAGCGAGCTTGTCCCCGCCATCGGCCAGGAGCCCGACTACGACGCCGCGATCGCCGCGCTGAGCTGACCTTCCTACTGCGCTGACCCTCCTCCTCGGCGGATCGCGCCGAGGTAGGCCGCAAGGCCCTCCTCGGCGCCGCGCATCATCCGCTGGTGGTTCCAGGCCAGCAGCGGCTTCGCGACGTACGACGCGACCACGAACGCCCGACCCACGACGTGCACCCGCTGCTCGAACTCGAGCCGGGTGCCGTTGTGCGTGCGGACCAGCGTCCAGCGCGCGTATCCGCGGATCGGTCCGTCGATCGCGACCTCGAGCCGGTCGGCGACCCGGCTGACCGCGTGCAGCCGCAGCTCGAGGTCATAGGGCAGCGAGGAACGGCAGACCACGAGGGCGTCCTGGGGCCCGAGACTTGCGACGGCCCGGACCTGAGGCCACCAGTCGACGTACCGCTCCAGGTCGACGAGCACCTCGTGCACCCGCTCGGGCGGCGCGGCCACCTCGGTGACGTGCGCGAAGACGTACTCGGGAGCGGCCACGACGCCACCCTAGAGCGAGCGTCCATGGCGCGGTTAGGGTCGAGCCATGAGCGACGACCTTCTCGCCCTGGCTCGCGCCTGGGCCGCCGAGGACCCCGACCCGCACACCCGTACCGAGCTCGAGGACCTGGTCGCCGCCGGCGACCTCGACGAGCTGGCCGACCGCTTCCGCGGCACCCTGGAGTTCGGGACGGCCGGTTTGCGCGGGGCGCTCGGAGCCGGCCCGAACCGGATGAACCGGGTCGTGGTCCTGCGTGCGGCCGCCGGCCTGGTCGCCTACCTCGTGGCCGAGGGCGCAAAACCCGGCGACTCCGTCGTGATCGGGTACGACGCCCGGCACAACTCCGACGTGTTCGCCCGTGACACCGCCGAGGTCGTTACCGGCGCCGGCCTGCGCGCACTGCTGTTGCCAGCACCGCTGCCGACACCGCTGCTGGCCTTCGCGATCCGTGAGCTCGGCTGCGTCGCCGGCGTGATGGTCACCGCGAGCCACAACCCGCCGGCCGATAACGGCTACAAGGTCTACCTCGGCGACGGCAGCCAGATCGTGCCGCCAGCCGACGCAGGGATCGCCGCGCAGATCGCTGCGGTCGGGGCGCTCGCCGAGATCCCGCGCGGCGACTCGGCCGAGGTACTCGGGGACGACGTCTGGGACGCCTACATCGCCAGCATCGTCGCGTTGGTCGACGATGGGCCGCGCGACCTGTCGATCATCTACACGCCACTGCACGGCGTCGGCGGGCACACGGCGGTCAGCGTGCTGCGCCAGGCCGGGTTCGGCCACCCGCACCTGGTCGCCCGTCAGGCTCGGCCGGACGCGGACTTCCCGACGGTGGCGTTCCCCAACCCCGAGGAGCCCGGGGCGATGGACCTGGCTCTCGAGCTCGCGGCCGAGGTCGGCGCCGACATCGTGGTGGCCAACGACCCGGACGCGGACCGATGCGCTATTGCAGTGCCCGTTGCAGACTCGGCTCAGCCGGGGCCGCACGGGTGGCAGATGCTGCTGGGCGACGAGGTCGGCGCGCTGCTTGCCCAGCATCTCCTGGCCCGTGGCAAGAACGGCGTCTATGCGCAGTCGATCGTGTCCTCGAGTCTGCTCGGCGCGATGGCGGCCGCGACCGGTCAGCCGCACGTCGAGACGCTGACCGGGTTCAAGTGGATCGGCCGGATCCCGGGCCTGGCGTTCGGCTACGAGGAGGCGCTGGGCTATTGCGTCGACCCGGATCATGTGAAGGACAAGGACGGCATCTCGGCGATGCTGCTGGTCTGCGAGATCGCCGCCGCGGCGAAGGCGGCCGGACGGACCGTTCGCGACCTGCTCGACGACATCGCCCGCGAGCACGGGCTGCACGCGACCGACCAGCTCAGCGTCCGGTTCGACGACCTCGCCCAGATCCCGGCGACGATGGCGCGTCTGCGGAACGCTCCCCCGGCATCGCTGGGCGGCCTTGCGGTCGAGCGGGTCGAGGATCTGGCCGAAGGCTCTGCGTCGCTCCCACCGACCGACGGGCTGCGCTTCACCCTGGCTGACCGCGCCCGGGTGATCGTGCGGCCCTCGGGCACCGAGCCGAAGGTCAAGTGCTACCTCGAGGTGGTGATCCCGGTCGATCCGGGCGAAGCCGGTGGTGTCGACGCAGCCCGGATCGCGGCAGTCGGCCGGCTGGACGCGATCCGTGCCGACGTGGCCAAGGCAGCCGGGTTGTGAGCGTCATCGGTGAGGCGTGGGACGAGCACCTGCTCCCCCGCGTCATCGATGTACTGCTCTCGGAGAAGGCCACCGGACGCTGGCGCGAGCAGGCGTTGGCGGGCGTGACGGGACAGGTCCTCGAAGTCGGCTTCGGGTCCGGAACCAACCTCGCTCACTACTCCGACAAGGTCACCAGCATCGCCGTCGTCGAGCCGGCCGAGGTCGCCTGGCGCCGGGCGCGGCGTAAGGCTGCGGCGTTCGGCCGTCCGGTGAACCGGGTCGGGCTCGACGGCGCCGAGCTGGTCCTTGCCGACGCCAGCATGGACGCGGTCGTCTCGGCGTACACGATGTGCACGATCCCGGATCTGACCGGCGCCCTGGCCGAGTTCCGTAGGGTGCTGCGCCCAGGAGGCGCGCTGCACTTCGTGGAGCACTCGCTGGCTCCGGACGCCGCGGTCGCCGACAAGCAGCGCCGATGGCAGCCACGGTGGGAGAAGGTCTCCGGCGGGTGCCACCTCGACCGCGACATCCCCAGCCTCGTCGGCGCCGCAGGCTTCACCGTTTCCGGTCTGGACGCGTTCTACGCCCCCGGCCCGGCCTTCGCGCGACCGCTCGGCTACCTGACGATCGGGCGCGGCGAGCTCTGAGCCTCCTCTGATCCGGCCCGATCAGACCAGGAGCAGGATCACGAGCGCGACGGTGAGCGCACCGAGGACGGCCAGCTCCGGCACGGCCCAGACGCGGTCGATCCCGGTGTCGGACTGACCGGCGGCACGGGCCCGGTCAGCGGCAGCCAGCAGCTGCTCGGTCATCAGGTCGGCGATCGCATTCGGCGTGGACGCGTTCGGACGCAAGCGCGCCTTGCCGGTCGGCGGCTCGGATCGCACCACCCCCCGGCGCCCGCCGAAGCCTGGCAAGCCTGCGCCGGCCGGACGCGGCGGCCGGACCGGTCGTCCCACTGCGACGCCGTCGTAGGTCCGCTCGCCGACACCGACCCGGGTGATCGCGCGGACCGAGACCGACTCGACGGCGGCCAGCGGTACCTCCCAGGTCGACAGCGGGTTGCGCAGCAGCAGTATGTCCGGGAGCCGGACGATGATCCGCGGGCGCAGCATCGTCATCCAGATCAAGGCAGCGGCCACCCCCACGCCGACAGCGATCCGCGCTGACCCGAGGTCCTGGTTCGCGACCGGTACCGCGACGATCAGGACGGCGCAGAGGACCATCCCGATCCAGCCGGTGACTACACCGGAGGTCGGCCCGTACTCCTGTTCGAGGACTGTGCTCGCCATCCACCCAGACTAGAGGGATTGGCCGGGACCGGGGCAGGGCTCCTAGACTCTCGAAGGTGACGACCCTCAAGGCAATGGCGCCTGGCGGGCTCGGCTCGGCGATGGCCGAGGCGACATCCTCCGACGCAGCCCTCCGCAGATTCCTGCACGGCCTCCCCGGCGTCGACCAGGTGGGAGCCGAGCAACGTGCGGCCGGCCTCGGTACTCGGTCCATCAAGACCACCGCGAAGGCCTTCGCCATCGACCTGGCCATCTCGATGGTCGATCTGACCACGCTCGAGGGCAACGACACGCCCGGCAAGGTCAAGGCCCTCTCGGCCAAGGCGATGCGCCCGGACCCCGACGACGCCAGCTGCCCGGCCACCGCCGCGGTCTGCGTCTACCCGGACATGGTCCGGGTAGCGAAGAAGGCGCTGAAGGGCTCCGAGGTGAACGTCGCTGCCGTGGCGACTGCGTTCCCCAGTGGCCGCGCCGCTCGCGACATCAAGCTCGCCGACACCGCCGATGCGGTGGAGGCCGGCGCCGACGAGATCGACATGGTGATCGACCGCGGCGCCTTCCTCTCCGGCCGCTACCTGGAGGTCTTCGAGGAGATCGTCGCGGTGCGCGAGGCGTGCGGTCGTGCGCATCTGAAGGTGATCTTCGAGACCGGCGAGCTGCAGACCTACGACAACGTACGCCGGGCCAGCTGGCTGGCGATGCTGGCGGGAGCGCACTTCATCAAGACCAGCACCGGCAAGATCCAGCCCGCCGCGACGCTGCCGGTCACCCTGGTGATGCTGGAGGCTGTCCGCGACTTCCGCGAGGCGACCGGCCAGATGGTCGGGGTCAAGCCCGCCGGCGGCATCCGGCACAGCAAGGACGCGATCAAGTACCTGGTGATGGTCAACGAGATCGCCGGTGACGACTGGCTGGACCCGGACTGGTTCCGCTTCGGCGCCTCCACGCTGCTCAACGACCTGCTGATGCAGCGCAAGAAGATGACGACCGGCGCCTACTCCGGTCCCGACTACGTGACGTTGGACTGAGGCAGTGATGGCGAAGAAGGTTCCGACAGGCTCGACTACCGGTGGCTCTGTCTTTGACTATGCGCCGGCGCCCGAGTCGCGCGCGATCGTCGACATCAAGCCGTCCTACGGCTTGTTCATCAACGGCGAGTTCGTCGAGGGCCACGGCCCGGCGTTCAAGACGATCAGCCCGAGCACCGAGGAGGTGCTCGCCGAGATCGCCGACGCCGACGACGCGGACGTCGACGCGGCCGTCCGGGCCGCGCGGACGGCGTACACACGGGTCTGGTCGCGGATGTCCGGCGCCGAGCGCGGGAAGTACCTGTTCCGGATCGCCCGGATCATCTCCGAGCGCGCCCGCGAATTCGCGGTGCTGGAGTCGATCGACAACGGCAAGCCGATCAAGGAGACCCGCGACGTCGACGTACCGACGGTTGCGGCGCACTTCTTCTACTACGCAGGCTGGGCCGACAAGCTGGAGCACGCAGGCTTCGGGCCGGACCCGCAGCCGTTGGGCGTGGCCGGCCAGGTGATCCCGTGGAACTTCCCGCTGCTGATGCTGGCCTGGAAGATCGCGCCGGCGCTGGCGTGCGGTAACACGGTCGTCCTCAAACCGGCGGAGACCACCCCGCTGACGGCGCTGCTGTTCGCCGAGGTGTGCCAGCAGGCCGACCTGCCACCGGGCGTGGTCAACATCATCACCGGTGCCGGACCCACGGGTCGCGCCCTGGTCTCGCACCCGGGCATCAACAAGGTCGCCTTCACCGGCTCCACCGACGTGGGCCGGGCGATCGCGAAGGCGGTCGCCGGGACCGACAAGCGGGTCACCCTCGAGCTCGGCGGCAAGGCGGCCAACATCGTCTACGACGACGCCCCGGTCGACCAGGCCGTCGAGGGCATCGTCAACGGCATCTTCTTCAACCAGGGCCACGTCTGCTGCGCCGGGTCGCGGCTGCTGGTGCAGGAGTCGGTGGCCGAAGAGGTGCTGGCCAAGCTCAAGCGTCGGATGAAGACACTGCGGGTCGGCGACCCGCTGGACAAGAACACCGACATCGGCGCGATCAACTCCGCTGAGCAGTTGGCGAAGATCCGCGAGCTGTCCGAGGTCGGCGAGGCCGAGGGCGCCGAGCGCTGGTCTCCGAAGTGCGACCTGCCGAGCCAGGGCTTCTGGTTCCCGCCGACGATCTTCACCGGCGTCACCCAGGCGCACCGGATCGCCCGGGAGGAGATCTTCGGGCCGGTCCTCTCGGTGCTGACCTTCCGGACCCCCAAGGAGGCGGTGGAGAAGGCGAACAACACACCGTTCGGCCTCTCCGCCGGCATCTGGACCGACAAGGGCTCGCTGATCCTCTGGACCGCCTCGCAGCTGCGCGCCGGCGTCGTGTGGTCCAACACGTTCAACCGGTTCGACCCGGCATCGCCGTTCGGCGGCTACAAGGAGTCCGGCTACGGCAGAGAAGGCGGCCGGCACGGACTGGAGGCGTATCTGCGATGACCAGGCTCGATGTGAAGAAGACGTACAAGCTCTACATCAACGGCGATTTCCCGCGCTCGGAGTCCGGGCGCTCCTATGTCGTCAACGACGCCAAGGGCGGCTTCCTGGCGAACGCCTCGCAGGCCTCGCGCAAGGACGCCCGTGACGCTGTCCGCGCCGCGCGTGCTGCCTTCGGCGGTTGGTCCGGCCGGACGGCGTACAACCGAGGCCAGGTGGTCTACCGGATCGCCGAGGTGCTCGAGGGGCGCCGCGAGCAGTTCGAGGCGGAGCTCAAGGCTTCCGAGGGGATCACCGTCGCGAAGGCAAGGACCTACGTCGACGCCGCGATCGACCGGCTGGTCTGGTACGCCGGCTGGGCAGACAAGATCGCCCAGGTCACCGGCGGCGCCAACCCGGTCGCCGGCCCGTACTTCAACCACTCCGCGCCGGAGCCGTCCGGCGTCATCGCCGTCGTCGCGCCGGCCGGACCGCTGCTCGGACTGGTCAGTGTGGTGGCGCCGCTGATCACCACCGGCAACACGTGCGTCGTCATCGCCAGCGAACCGCACCCGCTGACCGCGATCACACTAGGCGAGGTGATGGCCACCAGCGACCTGCCGGGCGGCGTCGTCAACATGCTCACCGGCACCGTCGCCGAGATCGCGCCGTGGCTGGCCTCACACCTCGACGTCAACGGCCTGGACCTTACCGGCGTCACCGACCCCGACCTGGCCCGCACCCTGGAGGCGTCGGCGGCGGAGAACCTCAAGCGGGTACGCCGGCCGGGCCCTGAGGACCTGCTGGCGGCACCGGGCCTGGACCGGATGACGAAGTTCCTGGAGACCAAGACGGTCTGGCACCCGATGGGCCTGTGACCGCTGCGCGCGTCGTCGTGGTGGCAGGGCCCTCGGGGGCCGGCAAGTCCCGGCTGACCCGCCGGCTCGGGCTGCCCGCGTTGAACCTCGATGACTTCTACAAGAACGGCGACGACCCGACCCTGCCGTGCCTGGAGCTGACCGGTGGCGACCCGATCACCGACTGGGACGATCCGGCGTCGTGGAACGCCGCGGATGCCGTCGCCACGATCACCGCGCTGTGTCGGACCGGGGCGGCCCAGGTGCCGACGTACGACATCGCGACCAGCCGGCGTACCGGCACCACCACCCTGCAACTGGACGGCGCGCACTTCCTGGTCGCCGAGGGAATCTTCGCCCAGGAGGTCGTCGCCGTGTGCCGCCGGCTCGGGCTGCTCGCGGACGCCGTCTGCGTGACCCAGCACCCGCTCGTGACGTTCGTACGCCGCCTGTCCCGGGACCTGCGCGAGCACCGGAAGCCGCCGTTCTACCTGCTCCGCCGCGGCCTGCACCTGGCCCTGGCCCAGCGGAAGGTCGTAGCGCGGGCGGTCGAGCAGGGCTGCCGCGTCGTCTCCGGCGACCAGGCGTACGCCGAGCTGACCCGGCTGTGGCGGGCGTGAGACCTGCCTCTTGACCGGCCCCTGAGAGGGTGAGAGAGTTTCCATACTTTCTCTCAGGAGGTCCGATGACCGCCCTCGCGGCACCTGCCACCCCGGTCGTAGCCGAGGCATCCGACCCCGTCCTGGACGCTGCCCTGAGCGCGTTCCTCGATTTCGGGATCCGGCGCACAAGCATGGGCGAGATCGCGCGTCGTGCCGGGATCAGCCCGGCGACCCTGTATCGCCGCTACGCCCAGAAGTCGGATGTGGTGATGGCGGTCGGCCTACTCGAGGCGAGCCTGATCCTCTCCGAGCTCGAACGGGTCATCGACGCCACCGCTCCCCCGCTGGAGCAACTCACGGTCCTGCACCTGACCGTCACTGCCCGGGTGCGCTCAAACCGGCTGCTGCAGCGGGTGCTCGCCACCGAGCCGGAGACGGTGCTGCCGAAGATCACTGTCGATGCAGACCCGATCCTCGAGATCGGCCGCGGCTACCTCGCGGCGTTCCTGATCCGGCTGCAGACCGAGGGCCATCTGCCGGCCTACGACGTCCGGCCGGTCGCAGACTGCCTGGCCCGGCTCGCCCAGTCCGAGGTGCTCACGCCGTCGGCTGAGCCGATGAGCGATGAGGCTGCCGTCGCCTTCGTGCGCGACCACCTCGCCCCCTTCATCCGCCTGTCCGCACTGCCGGTCGTCGAATCTGTCGAGACCTGCGCACCCCAGAACGAAGGAAACCGCCGATGACCGCCACCCTGCCCGTCCGCAGCACCCAGCAGCCGGCCCGTTGCGCCGAGCCCGGCGGCATCCTGTGGGACAGCACCGGCCTGGTGACGTTCTCGCTGACCACCGGTAGCGCGTTCCTGCTGCAGACGATGGAGCCCTCGATCGGCGCCGTCGTCAACGAGCACTCCACCTTCCGGACTGATCCGATCGGCCGCGGCCTGCGCAGCCTGGCCTCGGTGATGATGTGGGTCTATGGCGACGAGGAGTCACTGGCCGAGGTCGAGCGGCTACGCGAGATGCACGCGAGCCTGAACGCTGTCGACGCTGACGGCGTCCGGCATATGGCGCTGTCGTCGGGGCCCTGGGCCTGGGTGCTGCTGACCGGCGTGCACGCCTACACCGAGGGCGCGAAGTACTTCGGCACCGATGACCTCGACGTCGACAGCATGTACGAGGAGATGAAGCAGCTGATGCGCGGCTTCAAGGTCGCCGAGAAGGAGATCCCGGCTACCTATGCGGACTTCGTGCCGTTCTTCGAGGCCAAGGTCGCCGAGCAGTTGCAGAACACCGTGGTCGCCCAGGACTTCCTGACCGGCGTACGACACCCGGGGCCGCCGCTGGGCACGCCCGCCCTGCTGCGGCCGGTCTGGCGGCTGTTCACCAACCCGCTCGGCTACGTGCAGCACCTCGCGACCGTCGGCACCGTCCCGCCGGTCGCGCGCGAGAAGCTCGGCATCAGCTGGACCCGTCGCCAGGAGCTGCAGCTGCGCCTGCTCGGCAAGGTCGTCGCCCGGACGGTCCCGCTGCTGCCCGAGCGGCTGCGCTACTTCCCCATCGCCTACGAGGCGCGCCGCCTCGAGCGCGACCGCCAGCGCCTGCGGAAGGTCATCGACCTCCGCCCCCTCTGATGTTGAGTTCGGGCTTGTGGGCCGTTGAGTTGGGGCTTGTGTTCAGCGCAGCGCGGCGTACCCGGGCTTGATCACGGTGTTGATGATGGCCAGCCGTTCCTCGAAGCCGAGGAACGCCGACTTCATCGCATTGACCGTCACCCACTGCAGGTCGTCCAGGCCCCAGTCGAACGCCGCGACCAGGTCGGTCATCTCGCGCGTCATCGACGTCCCGCTCATCAACCGGTTGTCGGTGTTGACGGTGACCCGGAACCGCAGCTCGGTGAGCAGGCCGATCGGGTGCTCGGCGATCGAGGCAGCAGCGCCGGTCTGGATGTTGGAGTGCGGGCACAGCTCCAGCGGGATCCGCTTGTCGCGCACGTACGCCGCGAGCCGTCCGAGCTGCGGCTCCCCGTCCGGCCCGGTCGTGATGTCGTCGATGATCCGTACGCCGTGCCCGAGCCGATCCGCGCCGCACCACTGGATCGCCTCCCAGATCGAGGGCAGGCCGAACGCCTCGCCGGCGTGGATGGTGAAGTGCGCGTTCTCGCGCTGCAGGTACTCGAATGCGTCGAGATGCCGGGTCGGCGGGTAGCCGGCCTCGGCGCCGGCGATATCGAAGCCGACAACGCCGGCGTCGCGGTAGCCCACGACCAGCTCCGCGATCTCGCGCGAGTTGGCCTGGTGGCGCATCGCGGTGAGCAGCTGCCGCACGACGACCCCGGTTGAGGCCTGGCCCTGGTCGAACCCGGCCTGCACCGCCTCGACGACCTGCTCCAGCGTGAGGCCGGTCTCGAGGTGCTGCTCGGGGGCGTACCGGACTTCGGCGTACACGACACCGTCGGCGGCGAGGTCCTCGACGCACTCGCGGGCGACCCGGGTCAGGTTCTCGGCCGTCTGCATTACCGCGACCGTGTGCTGGAAGGTCTCCAGGTAGCGCTCCAGCGACCCGGAGTCGGCCGAGTCGACGAACCAGCGCTCGAGGGCCTCGGCTCCCTGGGCGGGCAGCTCGTGGCTGATCGCGGCGGCGAGCTCGACGATCGTCGATGCTCTCAGCCCGCCATCGAGGTGATCATGGAGCAAGACCTTCGGAACGCGACGGATCACTTCACCGGTAAGTTCAGCCATGCCTTATCCAAGCAGAGCCTGACGTCCGATCAAACGGGAAGCCGACCATGCGCACTTTCAGCACCTTCGAAGAGATCGAGGCCGCCGCCGGCCAGGAGATCGGGACCAGCGACTGGGTCCAGATCACCCAGGACCGGGTCGACCAGTTCGCGGAGGCGACCGGCGACACCCAGTGGATCCATGTCGACGTCGAGAAGGCGGCTGCCGGCCCCTTCGGCGGCACCATCGCGCACGGCTACCTGACCCTGTCGCTCGTGCCCTGGCTCGGCGCGCAGGTCTTCGGGCTCGACACCCCGGGGGCCAAGCTGAACTACGGCGTCAACAAGGTCCGGTTCCCCAACCCGGTGCTCGTCGGCTCCAAGGTCCGCGCCCGCGTGACGATCGTCGGCGTGGTCGACGTACCGGCCGGCAAGCAGCTCACGATGCAGTACGTCGTCGAGATCGACGGCCAGGACAAGCCCGCGTGCGTCGCCGAGACCGTCGTACTTCTGCTGCCGTAGGCACAAGGGCCCAACTCAACGAGCCACAAGCCGGGACTCAACGAGCCACAAGCCCGAACTCAACGGATGCGGTCGTGGATCAGCGGGGACGGGGCGTACGCCGGGCCGCCGGCGGGTGAGATGTCGTAGCCGCCGTCCAGTGAGGCCAGCGCGCGCTCGAACCGCTCGGGCTCGTCGGTGTGCAGGGTCAGTAGCGGTGCGCCAGCGACGACCTCGTCGCCCGGGCGGGCGTGCCACTCGACGCCGGCACCGGCCTGCACGTCGTCACCGAGCGCGGCCCGGCCGGCACCGAGGCGCCAGGCGGCCAAGCCGACCGCCATCGCGTCCAAGCGGGTCAGCGTGCCTGACGCCGGAGCCGTCACAACGTGCTGCTCGCGCGCGACCGGCAGCGCTGCGTCGGGGTCGCCGTCCTGGGCGCGGATCATGGCCTTCCAGGTGTCCATCGCCGCCCCGGAGGCGAGCACCTCGGCCGGGTCGACATCACTCCGGCCGGCGCCAGCCAGCATCTCAGCGGCCAGCGCCACGGTCAGCTCTACGACATCGGCGGGGCCGCCTCCGGCCAGTACCTCGACCGACTCGCGGACCTCGAGGGCGTTGCCGGCCGTCAGGCCGAGCGGGGTCGCCATGTCGGTGAGCAGCGCGACCGTGCGGACTCCCGCCTCGGTGCCGAGGTGGACCATCGTCGAGGCGAGCTCGCGGGCGCGGTCCAGGTCCTTCATGAAAGCGCCGGTGCCGACCTTGACGTCGAGGACCAGCGACCCGGTGCCCTCGGCGATCTTCTTGCTCATGATCGAGGACGCGATCAGCGGGATCGCCTCGACGGTGGCGGTGACGTCGCGCAGCGCATAGAGCTTCTTGTCGGCCGGGGCCAGCCCCGTCCCCGCCGCGCAGATCACCGCTCCGACGGACTCCAGCTGGGCGAGCATCTCCTCAGTGCTCAACGCTGCCCGCCAGCCGGGGATGGCCTCCAGCTTGTCCAAGGTGCCGCCGGTGTGCCCCAGCCCGCGGCCCGACAGCTGCGGCACGGCGACCCCGCAGGCTGCGACGAGCGGCGCCAGCGGCAGGGTGATCTTGTCGCCCACTCCCCCCGTCGAGTGCTTGTCCGAGGTCGGCCGGGACAGCCCGGAGAAGTCCATCCGCTCGCCGGAGGCGATCATCGCGGCGGTCCACCGATCGATCTCGGATGGGACCATCCCGTTGAGCAGGATCGCCATCGCCAGCGCCGCCATCTGCTCGTCGCGCACGATGCCCTGGGTGTAGGCGTCGATCACCCAGTCGATCTGGGAGTCGGTGAGCTGGTGGCCGTCGCGCTTGGCGATGATCACCTCGATGGCGTCGTGCTGGTCCACGTGAGGCCTTCCATGAAGTCGATCAGTCGGTCGGTCGGGACAGGTTCTCGGGGCCGAACGCGTCCGGGAGCACCTCGTCCATACTGCGTACGCCGGACACGGTGAGCACCTCGAGATCGGCGCCGCCGTTCTCCCAGAGCAGCTGGCGGCAGCGGCCACACGGCATCAGCACCTCGCCATCGCCGTCCACGCACAGGAAGTGGGTGAGTCGGCCTCCGCCGGTCAGGTGCAGCTGCGAGACCAGCCCGCACTCGGCGCAGAGCGTGACGCCGTACGCCGCGTTCTCGACGTTGCAGCCCGAGACCGTGCGGCCGTCCTGCACGATCGCAGCGGCGCCCACCTTGAACTTCGAGTAAGGCGCGTAGGCGTGCTCCATCGCGGCGACCGCGGCCGTGTGCAGTGAGGCCCAGGGCTCCTGCCCCAGCTCACTCCTTGACGCTGCGTCACTCCTTGACGCTGCGTCATCCCTTGACGCTGCGTCATCCCTTGACGCTGCGTCATTCCTTGACATAGGGCTCACCGTCGGCCGCCGGCGCGCGCACCTTGCCGACCAGGCCGGCTACCGCGACGATCGTTGCGACGTACGGGAGCATCTGGATGAAGTTCGACGGCACCGAGGGCACGTTGATCGAGAGCATCACCTGGAGCGCTTGGAAGAAGCCGAACAGCAGCGCCGCGGCCACAGCTCCGCGCGGGCTCCAGCGGCCGAAGATGACGGCGGCCAGCGCGATGAACCCGTTGCCGGAGGTGATGTTCTTCGCAAAGCCGCTGACCGCGACGATGCTGAAGTAGGCACCGCCGAGACCAGCGAGCGCGCCGCCCATCACGACGTTGCGGTAGCGCATCGCGAGCACGTTGATGCCGACCGTGTCGGCCGCCTTCGGGTGCTCGCCGACGGCCCTGGTGCGCAGGCCCCAGCGGGTGCGGAACAGGGCGATGTCCACCCCGATGATCAGGATGTAGGTCAGGTAGACGACGAGGTTCGCCTGGAACAGCAGCGGGCCGATCACCGGGATGTGGCTGAGCACCGGGATGTCGATCTCACCGAGCACTGTCGGGGTGTTCAGCGAGGCGGTGTTCGGCTGCATGAAGGCGTCGTAGAAGAAGCCCGTCAGGCCGAGCGAGAAAACGTTGAGAACGACTCCGAGGACGACCTGGTTGACCAGGAAGCGGATCGCGAAGACGGCCAGCAGCAGGCCCATCAAACCGCCGGCGATGGCCGCCGAGAACAGGCCCGCGACGCTGCCGATCACGCTGCCGAATAGCGCGGCCGCCCAGGCACCGGCCAGCATCTGGCCCTCGATCGCCACGTTGATCACACCGGACCGCTCGCACATGACGCCGGCCAAGGCGCCCAGGATCAGCGGCACCGCGAGCCCGATCGAGTTCTGCAGCAGACCGAGCACATTGACCTGGGTGCCGGTCCCGCGGGCCGAGACCCAGCACAGGAACGCGATCAGGAACGCGACGCTGACCACGCCGGTCACGATCGGCAGGCCCTGCTTGCCGAACCCGCGCGCGGCCTGCCACAAGCCGAGCCCGATGATCAGCACGCCGAGCACGATGATCACCGCCCGGCCCGGGATGTCGATGTTGGCGATCGAGAAATAGGTGTGCGGCGCGTCGAGCTTCAGCGACGTGTGGTGCCCTCCGTGCACCGCCAGGCCCAGGGCCCAGATCGTGACGATGCCGAGCAGCACGAAAACGCCGCCGGTGCCGAGTCGGCGCGAGAGTGAGCGGGAGGTGTCGACGACGTCGTGCTCGACGACGACGTCCTCGGTCCGCGCCAGCGTGCTCATCCGTTCCAACCCTTCGCGAGCGCGGCGCCGCTGGAGCCGGTGGTCGCCTTGATCCGGTACAACGCCCGGATCACGGCCGGCGCGGCGATGAACAGCACGATCAGCGACTGGATCACCTGGACCAGGTCGATCGGCGTATAGGCCTGCATCGTGGATCCGCCGGCGTGCAGGGCGCCGAAGAGGAGCCCGGCGAACACGATCCCGACCGGGTTGGCCCGGCCGAGCAGTGCCACGGTGATGGCGTCGAAGCCGATGCCGGCATCGATGTCGCCGGTCATCTGGGTGTTCGTGCCGAGGATCTGACTGACGCCGGCGAGCCCGCACAGCGCCCCGGCGATGAACATCACCGTGACGTAGGAGTTCTCCACCCCCATACCGGCGGTCCGGGCCGCGAACGGGTTGGCGCCGACGGCACGGAGCTTGAAGCCCAGCGTGGAGTACTTCAGCAGCCACCAGACGAACGCCGCTGCGAGGAGCGCGAGCAGCAGCCCGGCGTGCACCCGCATCGTCGAGCCGAACAGCGGCCATAGCCGCACGTTGGCGTCGACCGGGTTCGAGATCGCCTGGCCGTACGGCGGGGCCTGGAAGCCCTTGACCGAGAGCAGGTAGGCGAGCAGGAAGAAGGCGATGTAGTTGAGCATGATCGTGGTGATCACCTCGTGCGCCCCGGCGCGGGCCTTCAGCAGGCCAGCAAGCCCGCCCCACAGGCCGCCGCCGAGCATGCCCGCGGCGATGGCGACGATCACGTGGAACGGCGCGCTCATGTGCCAGTGGAAGCCGACGTAGCCGGCGAAGATCGCACCGATGATGATCTGGCCCTGGCCGCCGATGTTGAACAACCCGGCACGGAAGGCGAGGCCGACCGAGAGACCGCCGGCGATCAGCGGGGTCGCGTTGACCAGCGTCTCGGAGATCGGGCCGAGGTAGCCGGCGGCGGTGTGGTTGGCCGCGGTGTGCGGGTTGTAGATCGCACCCTCGAAGAGCGCCTTGTAGGCGTTGCCGATCACCGTGCCGGCGCGGGAGAAGGTGTCCCACGGGTAGTCGAAGAAGTAGCCAGCCGCCTGCCGGGTCGGCTGGTCGGCGATCGCGATCAGGACCGCGCCGATCAGCAGCGCGGTCACGAACGCCAGCAGCGTCACGACGATCGTGCCCCAGAACCCGGAGCGGGGCGAGACCCCGGGGGCGGCGACGACGGCGGCCGGGTCGGAGCTGGGCGCCGTACCCGAACCCGCGTCTGGCGGGGTCACCGTGCTCATGAAACCTCCTGGGCCTGGTCGAGCCTGGTACCGGCCATCAGCAGGCCGATGTCTTCAGCAGCAGCACCGGCGGGGAGCTCGCCGATGATCCTGCCGCGGTACATCACCGCGATCCGGTCGGCGAGGCCCAGCACCTCGTCGAGCTCGGTCGAGACCAGGATCACCGCGGCACCGTTGTCCCGCTCCGCGACGATCCGCTTGTGCACGAACTCCATCGAGCCGACGTCGAGGCCGCGGGTCGGCTGAGCCACGATGAGCAGCTTCAGCGGCCGGGACAGCTCGCGGGCCAGCACGACCTTCTGCTGGTTGCCGCCAGACAGCGTCGAAGCCGGGTGCTCGATCGAGGAGGTGCGGACGTCGTACTCGGCGACCCGCTGCTCGGCGTTCTCGGCGATCTTCTTCAGGTCCAGGCTGCCGGCGCGCGAGAACGGCTTGTCGTCGTACAGGTCCAGGACCAGGTTCTCGGCCACCGAGAAGCTGCTGACCAGGCCGTCGTGGAGCCGGTCCTCGGGGACGTAGCCGACCCCTGAGTCCAGGATGCTGTCGACACTGGCCCGGGTCACGTCGCGGCCGTCCAGCGTGACGGTGCCGGACTTCACCGGGGCGAGACCGACGAGCGCCTCGGTGAGCTCGGTCTGGCCGTTGCCCTGCACGCCCGCGAGCGCGTAGATCTCGCCGGCGCGGACGGAGAAGCTGACGTCGTCGACGACGACCTGGCCGATGCCGTCGATGATGGTGACGCCGTCGACGGCGACGATCTCGGCACCCGGCTTCGCAGGCGTCTTGTCGATGTTGAGCTGTACCGGGCGGCCGACCATCAAGGAGGCCAGCTCGGCTGCGGTCGACGTCGGCGAGGCCTCGCCAACGACCTTGCCGCGACGGATGACGGTGATCCGGTCGGCGACGGCGCGGACCTCGCGGAGCTTGTGCGTGATGAAGACGATCGACGTGCCGGCAGCCTTCAGCGTCCGCATGACGTCCATCAGGTCGTCGGTCTCCTGCGGGGTCAGGACCGCGGTGGGCTCGTCGAGGATGAGCACCTTGGCGTTGCCCATCAGGGCCTTCAGAATCTCCACGCGCTGCTGGACGCCGACCGGGAGGTCGGCCACCAGCGCGTCCACCGGGACGTGCAGGCCGTAGCGCTGGGAGACCTCCTCGACCTCGCGCCGGGCGCGCCGGCGGTCTAGGAACCCGAAGCGGCTGGTGCGCTCGTAGCCGAGCTCGACGTTCTCAGCGACGGTGAACACCGGGATCAACATGAAGTGCTGGTGCACCATCCCGATGCCGGCGGCCATCGCGTCACCGGGGCCGGAGAACTTCACCGGGACGTCGTCGATCAGGATCTCGCCCTCGTCGGGGTGGTAGAGCCCGTAGAGCGTGTTCATCAGGGTGCTCTTGCCGGCGCCGTTCTCGCCGAGCAGGGCGTGGATCTCGCCAGGCTCGACGACCAGGTCGATCGAGTCGTTGGCCGTGAGCGATCCGAACCGCTTGGTAATGCCGCGCAGCTCCAGCTTCACAACGACCCTCCCTCTCCCGTGGTCTGTCTTGTCCGGTTCACCCTAGTCAGGCGCCCGCGGATAGTGGAACATCCCGCGGCCGGGGCGACAACAGGGGAGCCCCGGCGAACCGGTGCTCCCCTGCCGTCTGTGGTGCTCGTTCAGTGCCCGAAGGCACCGATCACTTCGGCTGGCTCGGCGAGGTGATCGGGATGCTGCCGTCCTCGATGCCCTGCGTGATCGTCGCGAGCTCGGTCTTCACCGAGGCCGGGACGACCGAGTCGAAGTCGTGGAACGGGGCCAGGCCCGTGCCACCGTTCTTCAGGGTGCCGATGTAGTTGCCCGACGGGAAGGTGCCCGACGCGACCTGCTTGGCGTAGTCGGTGACCGACGTTGCCAGGCCCTTGGTGACCGAGGTGATGAAGTACTTCGCGTACTGCGGAGCGCTCACGAAGCCGTCGGTGTCGACCCAGATCACGTTGACCTTGCCGCCCGAGGCGGCAGCAGCCGCACCGGCACCGAGGCCGGTGCCACCGGCGACCGGGAAGATGATGTCCGCGCCCTGCTGGACGAAGGCGTCCGAGATCGTCTTGCCCTTGTTCTGGTCGGTGAACGACCCGGCGAACGTGCCGGCCTTCTGCTTGGTCTCGTCCCAGCCGAGGACCTGGACGCTCTTGCCCTTCTGGGAGTTGTAGTACTGCACGCCCTCCCAGAACCCGTCCATGTAGATGGTCACCGGCGGGATGTTGAGGCCACCGAAGGTCGCGACCTTGCCGGTCTTCGTCATCGATGCGGCGAGGTAGCCGCCGAGGAAGCCGCCCTGCGCGGTGTTGTACTGCAGGCCGTAGACGTTGGCGAGACCCTGGTTCGAGTCGTCGATCTCCGCGTAGTGCTGGTTCGGGTTGGCCTTGGCGATCTTCGCGACCGCGTCACCCATCAGACCGCCGACCGCGATGACGGTGTCGCAGCCCTTGCTGGTCTCGGCCTGCAGGTTCGGCGTGTAGTCGTTCTGCGAGTTCGACGCGACGTAGGAGATGGCGATGTTCGAGTTGGCCTTGCTGGCGGCCTTCAGGCCGTCATAGGACGACTCGTTGAACGAGTGATCGTCCACACCGCCGGTGTCGAGCACCATGCACGTGGTGACCTTCTTACCCGAGCTGGACGAGCCGTCGCTCTTGGACGCGGGCTTGCTGCCGCACCCGGAAGCGATGAGCAGGACCGCACCGGTCACTGCCACGATCTTGGTTGCATGACGCAAAGGATTCTCCTGAAGGCTGGGACACCGAACGGCGTCACGAAACGAGATGGCTCACCCTAATCACCCTTCAGGGGTTGATCGAGGACCGCAACGCATTCGTTACCTGTCGGTGACCTGGGGCGTCACGCGAGCGGCCTAGGTCCCGGCGCCCACAGCGGTCGAGGCGAGCACCTGGGCCCCGATCACGACCGCGCGCTCGTCGATCCGCAGGTCACCGCGGTGCAGGTCGTACGCCGGGCCGCCCGGCGTACGGGTGCCGAGGCGGGCCATCGCTCCCGGCACGTGCTCGAGGTACCAGGCAAAGTCCTCGCCGCCCAGGCTCTGCGCCGTCGGCACCAGGCCGGCCGGGCCGAGGGTAGCCACGACTCCCGCGGCGAGCCGCTCGGCCGCCTCGGGGGTGTTGACCACCGGCGGGACACCCTGGGAGTAGCTGACCTCGACCAGGACGCCGTACGGCGCCATCAGCTCGTCGGTGACGCTACGGACCAGCTTCTCCGCACCGGCCCACGCCTGCGCGTCGAGCATCCGGACGGTGCCGGCAGCGCGGCCCGTCGAGGGGATCACGTTCATCGCCGACCCGGCCTGCACCAGGCCCCAGACCAGGCTGACGCCGGCGCGCGGATCGAGCCGGCGCGAGAGCACAGCCGGGAGCTCGGTGACCAGCTTGCCGAGCGCGAAGGTCAGGTCCTCGGTCAGATGCGGGCGGGAGGTGTGGCCCCCGCGACCGGTCAGCCGCACCTCGAGCGCGTCGGCCGCCGCGGTCAGCGCCCCCACCCGCAGGCCGACCTCGCCGACGTCGAGCGACGGATCACAGTGCAGCATGAAGATCTCCGCGACCTCGGCCAGCGCTCCGGCGGAGACCAGGGCGAGCGCTCCCCCGGGCATCACCTCCTCGGCCGGCTGAAACAGCAGCCGGACGCCCCGGTCGAGGCGGTCGGCGTACGACGCCAGGGCCAGGCCGGCGCCGAGCAGTGCCGTGGTGTGCACGTCGTGGCCGCAGGCATGCGCGACGCCGGGGACGGTGCTACGCCACGGATCGTCGGTGCGGTCGTCGACCGTGAGCGCGTCCAGGTCCGCCCGCAGCGCGACCCGCGGACCGTCGGCC
This sequence comes from Marmoricola sp., assembly GCA_035695505.1. Taxonomy (GTDB): domain Bacteria; phylum Actinomycetota; class Actinomycetes; order Propionibacteriales; family Nocardioidaceae; genus Marmoricola. Next base: position 24,596 of record DASRRQ010000037.1, read on the forward strand.
GGACCAATGTCGGCGACCAGGCCGCTGGTCGGCAGCAGCTCGACGCGGGCGCCGGCCTGCTCGAGCCGGGCCGCGACCAGGCCGGTCGTACGCGTCTCGGCCCAGGACAGCTCGGGATGCGCGTGCAGGTCTCGGCGGAACGCCGTCAGCTCGTCCGCGAGGTCGGCAACAGCGGCGCGAACGGCGGTCGAGAGATCCGGCATGGGTAGCGAGGCTACCCGGTGGCTCGCGTGCTCGGCTTCCCCCTCGCTCAGTCGTCGTAAGCCGCGAGCAGCCGGTCTGCTGCTACCGGCGCCGTCAGCTCGCCGCCCAGGACTGCCTGGCGGACCTCGTCGCGGATCGCGGCAACGCCGGGCGAGGTGCGCAGCCGCTCGGCCAGCTCGTCGCGGACCAGGGCCCACGTGAACTCCAGCTGCTGGCCAGCGCGCTTGGCGGCCAGGCCGGCCTCGCCGAGGTGCTCGCGGTGCTCGGCGACCCGCTGCCAGACCAGGTCGACGTCGATCCCCTCGAGCGCCGAGCAGGTCAGCACCGGCGGCACCCAGGAGTCGCCCCCGGCGTAGACCAGCCGCAGAGCTCCCGCGAGCTCGCGGGCCGCGGACTTCGCTTCGATAGCGCGGTCGCCGTCGGCCTTGTTGACCGCGATCACGTCGGCGATCTCGAGGATCCCCTTCTTGATGCCCTGGAGCTGGTCGCCGGTCCGGGCCAACGTGAGGAACAAGAACGTGTCCACCATCCCGGCGACGGTGACCTCGGACTGCCCGACGCCGACGGTCTCGACCAAGATCACGTCGTACCCCGACGCCTCGAGGACGAGCATCGCCTGGGTCGTCGCCCGGGCTACCCCGCCGAGGGTGCCGGCCGAGGGCGACGGCCGGATGTAGGCGTTCGGGTCGACCGCGAGGCTCGCCATCCGGGTCTTGTCCCCGAGCACCGAGCCTCCGGTGCGGACGCTCGACGGATCGACGGCAAGCACGCCGACGCGATGGCCGGCAGCGGTCAGGGTGCCGCCGAGCGCCTCGATGAATGTCGACTTCCCGACACCGGGCACGCCCGAGATCCCAACCCGGACCGCGTCCGCGCTCGGATCCTTGCCGAGCTCGGTCAGCAGCTCGCGGGCGGCCGCGCGATGGTCGGCGCGGGAGCTCTCGACCAAGGTGATCGCGCGGCTGGTGGCACTGCGGTCAGACGCCCGGATCCCGGCGATCAACGCCGTGATGTCGACGGGTTTCGAGACGCCCGTACCTCGCTCCTGGTCCATCGGGGGCCTCAGTGACCGAGTCCCGCGGACAGCTTCTCCAGCAGCTCCAGTGCCGAGTCCGAGATGACCGTGCCCGGCGGGTACACCGCGGCCGCGCCCATCTCGAGCAGCGTCGGTACGTCGTCGGGCGGGATGACGCCGCCGATGACGACCATGATGTCGTCGCGGCCGAGATCCGCCAGCGCCTTCTTCAACGCCGGCAGCAGGGTCAGGTGCCCCGCCGCCAGGGAGCTGACGCCGACCACGTGCACGTCGGCGTCGACCGCCTGCTGGGCGACCTCCTCCGGCGTGGAGAACAGCGGTCCCACATCGACGTCGAAGCCGAGGTCGGCGAACGCCGTGACGATCACCTTCTGGCCGCGGTCGTGCCCGTCCTGGCCCATCTTGGCGACCAGGATCCGGGGTCGGCGGCCCTCGTCCTCGGCGAACTTCTCGGTCGCCGCAAGCACCCGGGCAACCGCCTCGTTCGAGCCGGACTCGCGCTTGTACACACCCGAGATCGTACGGATCACGGCCTTGTGCCGGCCGTAGACCTTCTCCAACGCGTCCGAGATCTCTCCGACCGTCGCCTTGGCCCGGGCCGCGTCGACCGCCAGCCCGAGCAGGTTGCCCTCCAGCGAGCCCTTCGCCGCGCCACGCTCGGCGGAGTTGGTCAGCGCTTCGAGGGCGCTGGCGACCTCGTCGCTGTTGCGCTCGGCGCGCAGCCGCTCCAACTTGGCGAGCTGCTGTTTGTAGACCTCGGCGTTGTCGACCTTGAGGACGTCGAGCTTGTCCTCGTCGGCGAGACGGTAGGTGTTCACCCCGATCAGCTTCTGGGCCCCGGAGTCCAGCCGCGCCTGGGTCCGGGCAGCCGCCTCCTCGATCCGCAGCTTCGGGATGCCCTGCTCGATGGCCTTGGCCATGCCGCCTGCCTGCTCGGCCTCGGTGATGTGGCCCCAAGCCCGGGTCGCGAGGTCGTGGGTCAGCCGCTCGACGTAGTACGAGCCTGCCCAGGGGTCGATCGTCCCGGTGGTCCCGGACTCCTGCTGCAGCAGCAGCTGGGTGTTGCGGGCGATCCGGGCCGAGAAATCGGTCGGCAGCGCGATCGCCTCGTCCAAGGCGTTGGTGTGCAGCGACTGGGTGTGGCCCTGGGAGGAGGCCATCGCCTCGATGCAGGTGCGCTGGACGTTGTTGAACACGTCCTGCGCGGTCAGCGACCAGCCCGAGGTCTGGCTGTGCGTGCGCAGGCTGAGCGACTTGGGGTTCGTCGGCTCGAACTGGGCGACCAGCTGCGCCCAGAGCGCGCGGGCAGCGCGCATCTTGGCGATCTCCATGTAGAAGTTCATCCCGATCGCCCAGAAGAAGCTCAGGCGGGGGGCGAAGGCGTCGATGTCGATGCCGGCGTCGAGGCCGGCCCGGATGTACTCGATACCGTCGGCCAGGGTGTAGGCGAGCTCGAGGTCGTTGGTCGCCCCCGCCTCCTGGATGTGATAGCCGGAGATCGAGATCGAGTTGAAGCGCGGCATCTTCTGCGCCGTGTAGGCGAAGATGTCGGAGATGATCCGCATGCTCGGCGCCGGCGGGTAGATGTAGGTGTTGCGGACCATGAACTCCTTGAGGATGTCGTTCTGGATGGTCCCCGCGAGCTGCTCCGGCTTCACGCCCTGCTCCTCGGCTGCCGCGATGTAGAGGGCAAGGACCGGGAGCACAGCGCCGTTCATCGTCATCGAGACCGACATCTCGTCCAGCGGGATGCCGTCGAAGAGCACCCGGGTGTCATAGATCGAGTCGATCGCCACGCCCGCCATGCCGACGTCGCCGACCACGCGCGGATGGTCGGAGTCGTAGCCGCGGTGCGTCGCGAGGTCGAAGGCGACCGAGAGGCCCTTCTGGCCGGCAGCGAGGTTGCGGCGGTAGAACGCGTTGGACTCCTCGGCGGTCGAGAAGCCGGCGTACTGGCGGACCGTCCAGGGCTGGGTGGTGTACATCGTCGGGTACGGCCCCCGCAGGAACGGGTTCAGGCCCGGGAAGGTGTCCAGCGCGTCCAGGCCCTCGAGGTGCTCGGGGCCGTAGACCGGCAGCACACCGATGCCCTCGGGAGACTCCCACGGCGCCGTGGAGTCGGCCGCCTGCTCGAGCGCAGCCGAGACCTCGCCGTCGGAGAGCGATAGTCCTGCAAACGAACTCGGAATACTCATGCCAGCTTCTCCCGGGTCCGGTTGAGGAAGTCCAGTGCGTTAACGCCCATCGCGCAGTTGTCGTCGGCGTACTCGGCAGGCTTGCCGGCGATGACCACCCACTCCGCACCGTTGGCCCGCAGGGCCGCCGCAGCTTCCGCCCCCCACTCGGCGTAGGCCTTGTCCGAGCCGACCAGGCAGACGATCGGCTGTCCTTGGTGCTGGGCGACCAGGGAGGCGACGCCGTCGGTCGCTCCGGCCGACTCGGTGCGGATACCGCCGGCGGCAAGAAGGTTGCCGGCGAAGGTCGCGCGCGCGGTGTGCTGGGCAACGGTGCCCAGCGTCGCCAGGAACACCGGCTGGTCGACCGGCTCGTCCCGCAGCGCCTCGAAGTCGTGACCCCAGGAGCGCACCTTCCGGGCGCCCGCGGCGTACGGCCGGCGCTCGGGCAGCGTCTCGTCCAGGTTCGGGAACTCGGACAGGCCGGTCAGCGGGCGCTTGCGCAGCGCGATCTGCAGCTCGCGCTCGGCGACGACGGTGTCGATCCGCTGCTGCAGCGAGCCGTCCGCGACCACCGCGGCGGCGCCGCCGGCCTCCTCGATCTCGGTGAAGTCGGCCCAGCCGGCGCGGGCCAGGTCGTCGGTGAGCTTCTCGATCGCGTAGGCACCCCCGGCGGGGTCGGTGACCCGGGCCAGGTGCGACTCGTGGATCAGCAGTGCGGAGGTGTTCCGCGCGATCCGGCGGCTGAACGCGTCCGGCAGGCCGAGGTGCGCGTCGAAGGGCAGCACCGTCACCGAGTCGGCGCCGCCGACCCCGGCGGAGAACGACGCGACGCAGGTGCGCAGCATGTTGACCCAGGGGTCGTACTTGCTCATCATCGGCCGCGAGGTGACCGCGTGCTGGCGCTGCCGCCGGGCCTCGGCAGGAACGCCGCTGAGCTCGAGCACCCGGTCCCAGAGCCGGCGGGCGGCCCGCAGTTTGGCGATGGTCGGGAACTGCTCGTCGGTGGCGGCG
>DASRRQ010000038.1:0-2888 GCA_035695505.1 Marmoricola sp.
CTACGAGGCCGTCCTCGACGACGTCGACCTGGCGTCGATCGCGGCCCGCGAGCGGGTCACCCGGCACGACGTGAAGGCGCGCATCGAGGAGTTCAGCGCGCTGGCCGGCTTCGAGCAGATCCACAAGGGCATGACCTCGCGAGACCTCACGGAAAACGTCGAGCAGCTGCAGATCCGCGCGTCGCTGGTGCTGATCCGCGATCGGGCGGTCGCGACCCTGACCCGGCTGGCCGCGCTCGCGGTCGAGCACTCCGACCTGGTGCTGACCGGGCGCTCGCACAACGTCGCGGCGCAGGCCACCACGCTGGGCAAGCGGTTCGCCTCGGCGGCCGAGGAGCTGCTCATCGCCTACGAGCGGCTCGACGACCTGATCGGGCGATATCCGCTGCGCGGCATCAAGGGCCCGGTCGGCACCGCGGCCGACCAGCTCGACCTGCTCGACGGCGACTTCGAGGCGCTCGGGCAGCTCGAGCAGCGGGTGGCCGGCCACCTCGGCTTCAACCGGGTGCTGACCAGCGTCGGCCAGGTCTACCCGCGCTCGCTCGACTTCGACGTGGTCTCGTCGCTGGCCCAGATCGCCGCCGGGCCGTCCTCACTGGCCACCACGATCCGCCTGATGGTCGGCCAGGAGCTGGTGACCGAGGGCTTCAAGCCGGGCCAGGTCGGGTCGTCGGCGATGCCTCACAAGATGAACACCCGGTCCTCCGAGCGGGTGAACGGGCTGGCCGTGATCGTCCGCGGTTACCTGTCGATGGTCGGCGAGCTGGCCGGCGACCAGTGGAACGAGGGCGACGTCTCCTGCTCGGTCGTACGCCGGGTCGCGCTGCCGGACGCCTTCTTCGCCACCGACGGGCTGTTCCAGACCTTCCTTACCGTGCTCGACGAGTTCGGGGCCTACCCGGCGGTGATCGCCCGCGAGCTCGACCGGTTCCTGCCGTTCCTGGCCACCACCAAGATCCTGGTAGCGGCGGTGCGCAAGGGCGTCGGCCGCGAGGCCGCCCACGAGGTGATCAAGGAGCACTCGGTCGCGGTGGCGCTCGCCATGCGCGAGAAGGGCGCGGCCGAAAATGATCTGTTCGATCGACTGGCCACCGACGGGCGGCTGCAGCTGAGCCGCAGCGAGATCGACTCGCTGGTGGCCGATCGGGCCGCGTTCGTGGGTGCCGCGCCGTCGCAGGTGCAAGCGATCGCCGAACGCATCGCGGCGGTCGTGGCCGCCCACCCGGCGGCGGCGAAATATGCGCCCGCACCGATCCTCTGAGCCTTCGGGCCGCCGGGGCGCGACGGAGCTCGACCCTCACGTCGCACCCCAGCTGCTGACCTGACGGTAAGCGTCCGCGTCGATGGCCGCCAAGACGTCACTTGCCCCATCCTCCCGACGTGATGACGATTGAAGCCTTTACCGACCAGGTGGTTGAGATCACCACCAAGATTGCCTGCTCAGCGCCGTGAGCGTCGATCTGCCGACACCGGCCGATGCCTTCGGCATCGGGTTCACAAGGTAGGCTTTCGCGTGCTCACACCTCACCAGTCAGGAGTGCCCGTGCCTCGCGTCGTGGTCGACGTCATGCTCAAGCCGGAGATCCTCGATCCGCAGGGCCAGGCCGTCGCAAACGCACTGCCCCGGCTCGGCGTGACCGATGTCTCGTCGGTCCGCATCGGTCGCCGGATCGAGATCGAGTTCACCGGTGAGCCGGATGCCGAGCGGGCCCGGGAGATCGCCGACAAGCTTCTGGCCAACCCGGTGATCGAGGACTTTTCGATCAAGGTCGAGGACGCCTGACCATGCGTATCGGTGTGGTCACCTTCCCGGGTTCGCTGGACGACGGGGACGCGGCCCGCGCCGCGCGCATCGCCGGCGCCGACGTCGTACGCCTCTGGCACGGCGACGCCAACCTGCACCGCATCGACGCGGTGGTGCTGCCCGGCGGCTTCTCCTACGGCGACTACCTGCGCTGCGGCGCGATCGCCCGGTTCGCCCCGGCGATGGAGTCGGTCGTCGACGCGGCCCGCGGCGGCATGCCGGTCCTCGGCATCTGCAACGGATTCCAGATCCTCTGCGAGGCGCACCTGTTGCCGGGCGCGCTCACTCGCAACCAGCACCTGCACTTCCGCAACCGCGACCAGTGGCTGCGCATCGAGTCGACCGACACCGCCTGGACAAACACCTACACGGCCGGCCAAGAGGTGCTGGTGCCGGTGAAGAACGGCGAGGGCTGCTATGTGGCCGACGAGCGCACGCTCGACGCGCTCGAAGCCGAGGGCCGTGTCGTCGCCCGCTACCTCAACGGCAACCCGAACGGGTCCCAGCGAGACATCGCCGCGATCACCAATGAGGCCGGCAACGTCGTCGGCATCATGCCGCACCCGGAACACGCGGTGGAGGCGCTCACCGGTCCGTCGCTCGACGGCCTCGGCTTCTTCACCTCCGTCCTGCGGGCCCTCGCGGGGGCGTCCGCGGGTGGACAGCACGCAGGGGGACAGTAAATGACGACTCAGCCGGAGACGGCGGAGGCGCACAACGCCGACGTGCAGAGCGCGAAGCCGACCGGCTTCGCCGCCACGGACGTGCTGATCAATGAGTTCGACGGCGGCCCCGACACGGTCGACCGCGCCCTGAGCACGCCTCAGGAGCTGCAGCCGCACACCGAACTCGGCCTCAAGGACGACGAATACGACCGGATCCGCCAGATCCTGGGCCGCCGCCCGACGGCGTCCGAGCTGGCGATGTATTCGATCATGTGGAGCGAGCACTGCTCCTACAAGTCGAGCAAGGTGCACCTGCGCCAGTTCGGCGAGAAGACCCCGCAGAACACCCGCATGCTCGCCGGCATCGGGGAAAACGCGGGCGTCGTGCAGATCTCCGACGACCTGGCCGTCACCTTCAA
>DASRRQ010000039.1:0-58816 GCA_035695505.1 Marmoricola sp.
CACGCCGGACAACCAGACGATCACCTACGGTGCCAACGCACCGGTGTTCACCTACGCGGTGACTGGTCTGCTCAATGGTGACACGCTGGTGGCCCAGCCGACCTGCACGGTCGCCGGTGCCCACTCCAACGCGGGGACCTACACGATCACCTGCTCGGGTGCTGACGCTGGTGGGAACTACACCCTGGACCAGAGCGCAACGGCAACGTTGAAGGTCAATAAGGCGCAGCTGACCGTGATGGCCAACGACGTCACCCGGCCTTACGGCGTAGCCAATCCGGTGCTGACCGCAACGGTCGGCGGCTTCGTCGCTGGCGACACCGCGGCGACGGCGTACAGCGGTGCAGCACTGGTGACCACGACCGCTGGGGTCAGCTCCACTGTCGGCACGTACCCGATCACCGCTGCGATCGGCACACTGGCTTCGACGAACTACAGTTTCGCCTTCGCCTCCGGGACCCTGACGATCGTGTCGGCGAGAACGACGATCAACGAGCTGCAGGTCTCCGCCACCAAGACCCTGCTCACTGGCACGATCAAGTTCAAGGCGACGTTGGTATCGAGCGAGACCGGCGCGCCGGTCGTCGGACGGGTCGTTACGTTCTCCTTCTCCGCACCTTATGGAGTTCCGGGAGTTACCCAGTGTCGGGCAACCACCGATGCGGGGGGCGTGGCTGAGTGCACGACGCCGTTGACCCTGGCTGCATTGATCGAGGCGCTGTCGCTCAAGAGCTGGGCAGTGTTCGCCGGAGACGCCAACTTCCTGGGGAGCAGCATCCAGCGATCGAACCAGCTGTAAGCGACGAAGGCCGCAGTTTCGAACTTGTCGATCTCATGCTTGTTAAGGGGCACCGAGACACCACATCTGGCCTGGGGGCCAGAGAGCGCACAATCAATCAGAAGGGCACGGGAATGAAGCAACTACCTCGACACCGCAGCACGATGGCGCGTCTCACCTCCTCCGTCCAGAGGACCTTTGGTCGACGAGCCGGTGTGGCGCTAGCAGCGGCAGTGGTACTGCTCGCACCGGGCGCAGCCGCCATCGCGGACTCGCCTGCTCCGACCGGTCTCACCGGCTACACGATCGCGACGGGCAAGGCAACGGTCATCCCGGCGAATAGCGCTGGGCAGTCCGTTACTGCTGACGCTTTCTGCGGCAAGGGCAAGGTGGTGATCAGCGGCGGTGTCGTCAACCACTCGCACACCACCTACATCCGCACTTCGTACCCGCTGGACTCGACGAGTTGGCAGGCGGTCGTGACCCCGACGGTGAACGTCAGTTACGCGGAGTCCTTCACCACCTACGCGGTGTGTGTCGACGCGTCCTCGGTTCCTGGCTACCACCAGGTTCTGACCGCGTCGCTTCCCGTTGGCGTGGCGACCTACTACGGCCCGAACAAGGCAGTGGGTGACGCCTACTGCTCGAACGGCGAGTACGTGGTCGGCGGCGGCGTGAAGAGCCACAACCCGAGCACCTTCATGACTGTGTCGCACTCCACCACCGACAACCGTGCGTGGGAGGTCGAGGTGCACCTGACGAACCCGCCGTCCTACGGCGGCGAGACCTACCAGGTCGCTTCGGTCTGCATCCCGACCGCCGACGTCAGCTCCTACACCCGGACCGCCGCAACCACCGCGACCTACGGCACCGGGCTGACCACGGCTGCACCGAGCAGCGCGGCTGGGACCCCGTACTGCGGGGCCGGTCAGCTGGCTGTTGCCGGCGGCGCGACCAACCACGACCAGACCAACGGGTTCATCAGCTCGGTCGGCCCGAACTCCAGTGGCAAGTACTGGGTCATCGCTGATACCAACGTGAACCCGCCGTCCTACGGCGAGACCTTCTTGCCGACAGGGATCTGCGTCAGCGCCACCACCTGATCTGGCTCCATGAGAGCAGGCTGCTCCCCGGTCAAGTCCGGGGAGCAGCCTGCTCGCGCGCTTCTGGCACAGCGAGATCACACGGAGACCTTCTGCCGGACAGGGGGATGGTTCGGGCTGTCGCGGTCCGTGGCAGATGCCGTCACCGACGGGGGCGATGTGCGTTCGCTTGAGGTCACGTGCGCCCATAATCGGAGCGCCGTGGCCTAGCCAGCGGCAACCTCGAGGTGCCCCGGACTCCGTAGGATGCAGAACTCGCTGCCCTCGACGTCGGCCAGCACGGTCCACCCGAGTCCTCAGCTCTCGTCGTCGCGGTCGACGTTCCCGAGCGGCTGCTCTTCCACCACTCGGAGAGGTCGGAGGATCCCTACGGTGCGAGCACGGGAAGCCCTGAGGGTGGGAGCGCGCCGGGGACCTTGCCGAGCCCCAGGATCAACGCGAGGGTCGTGTAGTAGCCGGTGAGCGTGGTGAGCTCGACCAGCCAGCGCTCGTCGTGCGCTTCCAAGCCGGCGGCGTAGGCCACGTTGTCGACGGTCCCGGTGTCCAGCAGAGACGTCACCACCTGGTACGCCACCATCTGGTCGGCCGTCAGGTCGCGCGGCGTTACGCGAGCTGCGAGCGCCTCGCAGGTGGGGACCGAGATCCCGTTCGTGACCGCAGAGGCGATGTGGCTCCCCCATTCGTAGTGGGCGCCCCAGTGCGCTGCGACGACCAGCACCGTCAGCTCTCGGATGTCGGCCGCCAACGAGGTGTCTCCGAAGCGGAGGTGCTCGCCGACCTTCTGCACCCGGGTCATCAACTCAGGGCTGTGCACGAGGGCGACGAAGGGCCCGGCGAGAGCCTTCCTGGGCCCGTCCACGAGCTCGCGGATGGCCTCGACCTGGTCGCGATCAAGCTGCTCGGACGGGGGCAGCGGCAAGCGGGGATCTTCCATGGAGCACCTCACATTTGTTTCAACCAGATGAATTCGAAGCCTCGGACCTCTTGACAGCCCGTGGATCACACACTTTATATTCTATATATCTTGTGAGGTACCCCACACGAATGGAGAAGTTGATGGGTTTGAGCAGCAAGTCGGCACAAACGGGACGCAGCCGGAAGATCTACTCGGCGGTCGCCGTGCTTGCCGTGGCGTCGCTCGCTCTTACAGGGTGTTCTCGGGGAGGGTCGAGCAGTGGTGGCAAGACGATCACCATTCGCTACGCCCTCGGCCAGGTGAAGGGCACGCCGGTCGCGGACGCCGCGGTCGCGTTCCAGAAAGAGGTCGAGTCCAAGTCCGGAGGCAAGATCAAGGTCAAGGTCTACTACTCCGGAGACATCGGCTCGAACGAGGACGTCATGGAGCAGGCCCACGACGGGACAGTCCAGCTGTTCACGGTCGACCCGAGCTTCCTCGAGCCGTACTACCCGGCCGCGCAGTTCACCACGCTGCCCTTCCTCTTCAAGGACACGACCGCTGCCTACGGGTACTGGGACGGTCCGATCGGGACCGAGGAGAAGGACGCGATCTTGAAGAACTCCGGGATGCGGGTGCTCAACGCTGAAGAGTTCGGCTTCCACAACCTGGTGAACAGCAAGCGGCCGATCCACACGATCGCCGACGTCGCCGGCCTCAAGTTCGAGGCGAGCGACAGCCCGGTCGATGTGAAGTTCTTCAACGCCTTGAAGATCCACCCGGTCGTGACCTCGCTGTCGGAGACCTACACCGCTCTCCAGCAGGGCGTCATCAACGGCATCGACCTCGGCTTCGGCTCCCTGCTCGCGCAGAAGCAGTACGAGGTCGCGAAGTACATCGCCGTGACCAACGACAGCTACAGCACCGGGCTGACGATGGCGAACGAGAAGTTCTTCCAAGGCCTCTCGTCAGCGGACCAGAAGATCCTGGAGGCTGCCGCCGCCGACGTCGAGGGGACCGAGCGCACGGCACAGCAGGCGGCCGATGCGAGTGCAGAGACGTACATCAAGGCGCATGGTGGTGTCGTGACGGACATCTCTGACACCGAGTTGCAGAAGTTCAAGGACGCCATGGCCCCGATCTACGACGACGTGTCCGGGCTGATCGGCGCTGACGCAGCGAAGTGGTACGGCGAATACACCGCAGGAAACTGACGTGACGGTTCAAGCCATCACCGCGCTGGCCGGGGGAGAAGACCTCCCGGCCAGCGCGCCTGGGCGCTCCGAGGCCTGGGCGCCGCGCAAGCTGGCCGATCAGCTGTGCCTGGCATTGGTGGCGGTCGCGTTCGTCGCCGAGCTCCTGATCGTGCTGGTGAACGTGTTCATCCGGCAGTTCTTCGGCGACTCCATCACCTGGCAGACCGAGGTCACCCAGGTCGTCTTGGAGACGATGTCCTTCGTCGGTGGGGCGCTCGCGTACTCGCGCGGCTACCAGGTGGCGATCACCCGGCCCGTCGAGCTGCTCGACGAGCGCTGGGGAGCCAGGGTCAAGGAGCTCGTCGACATCTTCATCATCGTCTCGTCGGCGGTGATGCTGATCGTGGGCCTGCCGCTCTTCCGCAACTACACCCACCTCGACACCCCCGTGCTCGGATTCTCCGAGGCGCTCGTCTTCGCGCCGTTCATGCTCGGCATGGTCCTGTTCTGCTTCTACGGGGTCTGCAAGCTGGTGGACCGGTGGGACGGACCTGCAACGCTCTTCAGCTGCGCCGGGTTCGTCGCTGTCGGCGCGGTGCTGGTGTTCTTGCACTGGTACTTCCTGGCGCCGATCATCTCCGACCACATGATGCCGATCATCGTGGTGATCTGCTTCCTGGCTCTTGTCGCGCTCGGCGTGCCGATCGGCTTCGTCCTCCTCGGTACGTCGTACCTGATGATCTGGCTTACCGAGGTCGCGACGGTCTCCGTCGTACCGCAGGAGATGGGGGATGCGACCAACAAGTTCCTGTTCGTTGCGGTGCCGTTCTTCGTCTTCGCAGGCCTGATGATGGCCTCCTCCGGTGTCAGCGACCGCATCGCGGCGTTCCTCCAAGGCATCCTCGGGCGATCTCCGGGCGGCTTCTTCCAGGTCATCATCATCTCGATGTACCTGTTCTCCGGGATCTCTGGATCCAAGCTCGCCGACACAGTCGCGGTCGGATCGCCGATGCGCCAGATGCTCGACAAGCACGGATACAGCCGCGCCGAGGGAGCCGCAGTGCTGACGGCTGCAGCGGTCATGGGCGAGACAGTGCCGCCGAGCCTCGCGCTGCTTATCCTCGGATCGGTGACGACCCTCTCGGTCGGCACGCTGCTGATCGCCGGCCTCGTCCCTGCCGCGGTCCTCGCTGTGTGCCTGATGGTGATGGTGTACTTGAAGTGCCGGCGTACCGGTGCGGGGACCGGGCCGGAGCGTGAATCATGGTCGGCCGTCGGGGTCCAGTTCCTGCAGTCCGTGCCCGGACTCGTCCTGCCGGTGATCCTGGTCGGCGGCATCGCCTTCGGCGTCGCGACGCCGACGGAGGTCTCCTCGTTCGCGGTGGTCTACGGCGTGATCCTCGCGTTCGCCTACCGCGTCGGCTGGAAGGACTTCCGCGCGATCTTCGAGCAGTCCGTCGAGACCGCCGGCATGGTGCTCTTCCTGCTTACCTCGGCCGCGGCGTTCAGCTTCGTCCTCGCCTACGCCCAGGTGCCTCAGGACGTTGCCAACTTCGTGAGCAACCATCTGCACCACTCGTGGATGTTCCTGCTTGCCAGCATCGTCGTCCTGGTGATCTTCGGCTGCGCGCTCGAGGGGGCGGCGGCGATCATCATCATGGCGCCGGTGCTGCTCCCGGTCGCCACTGATCTCGGGATCGATCCGCTCAAGTACGGGCTCCTGCTGATCATCTCGATGGGGATCGGCACGCACCTCCCGCCCGTCGGGATGGGGATCTACGTCGCCGCATCGACGATGAAGGTGCCGGTCGAGCGCGTCTTCCGGCCGCTCTTCGGCTATCTGGCCATCCTGATGATCGGCGTGCTCCTGATCGCCTTCGTCGATCCGCTGACTACCTGGTTGCCGCACGTGCTCGGGCATCCTGGTTGAGCGGTCTCCATCAACCGACCTGACAAGGACATCGATGCCTCACCAGACGCCGACTCCGCGACCCTCCGTGGAGGACGTCCGCGGCTATCTCACCGAGCTCTCGAACTGGGGCCGCTGGGGTGAGGGCGAGGAGGGTCTCGCCGGCACGCTCAATCTGATCACCCCCGAGCGACGGGCCGCAGCCGCAGCCCTGGCCCATGACGGCGTGACGGTCTCGCTCGGCATCCCGCTGAAGTTCGCGGAAGGCCAGGAGGGTCGCGACGAGCAGGGTCACTTGGTCGTTGGCTCCTCGCCGTACCCCGTGCACTTCGCCCTCGAGCGCGAACGGATGGAGCAGGCCGCCCCGGGGCGCAGAGTGAGTACCTTCGACGGCTTCCTCATCCAGCCGCACGGTCAGCTGATCACCCACCTCGACGCGCCGTGCCACACCTACGTGGATGGGACCTTCTTCAACGGGGTGCCTGCCGAGGGGGCCTTCACCGAGGACTCGGCGCTGGTCGGCTCGGTCGACATGGTCGCTGACGGCATCGTCGGTCGCGGAGTCCTCCTCGACGTCCCCGGCTCCCAGGGCCGCGACTGGCTCGAGGACGACGAGGCGGTGATGCCGGAGGACCTGGACCGCGCTGCCTCCTGGGCGGAAGTCGAGGTACGGCCGGGTGACTGCGTCTACGTCCGGACCGGCTACCGGGGCCGAGCGCTCTATCAGCTCAGGACGGGCGCGGACTACCGGCGTCCCGGCGTCCAGGCTGCGTGCCTGCCGTGGTTGCGCGAGCACGACGTCGCGCTGCTCGCGACCGATGTGCCTACCGACTGCTTTCCCCACGAGTACGGCGAGGTCGGGTTCCCGATCCACACCGTCGGGATGTGGGCGATCGGCTTGTGGCTCGTCGACAACTGCCTGCTCGAGGCAGTGGCCGCGCACGCCCGTGCCGTCGGGCGGCACGAGTTCCTCAGTGTGATCGCGCCGCTGGTGATCCCGGGTGGGACAGGGTCCCCCGTCAACCCGCTTGCGATGTTCTGATCTCAGGGGCGAACGAGCCGCGCACCTGATCGCGGGTGATCCTGTCCGGCGACGTGCAGCCGAGAAGCGCCATCGTGGTCGCGAGATCGCGTTGCAGGATGTCCAGCACGTGCTCGACGGCGTCGGCGCCGCCGGCTGCTAGAGCCCAGCATTGGAGCCGGCCCATTCCTACCGCAGTCGCACCGAGCGCGAGGGCCTTGAGTACGTCACCGGCCCGCAGGAAGCCCCCGTCGACGACGACGGGCACGTTGACGGCAACCTCGTCGATGATCGCCGCGAGCGCCTCGATCGTGCTCAGCTCGCTGTCCACGTTGCGGCCGCCATGGTTGGACACGTAGACGGCAGCAGCCCCATGGTCCACGGCGAGGCGCGCGTCGGCGGCGGTGAGCACGCCCTTGAGGATGATCGGCAGCGGTGAGGTGGCGCAGAGTCGGGCGAACTTAGCCCAGGTGAAGTTCGCCTTGTAGGTCTCGTCGCGTCCGTGTGGGACGAGGTTCGGTGGCATCCCCTCACGCTCCAGTCGCCAGTCGAAGCCGCCGCGCGTCACGCTGTCGCGCTTGGCGTGGACGGCGCTGTCAGCCGTCACGCAGATCGCGGCGAAACCCGCACGCACGACGCGCTCGACGATGTCGTCGACCCAGGCGTCGTCGCCTTGGACGTAGAGCTGGAAGAAGTGTCGTCCCGGTGCTGTCGCGGCGACCTCCTCCCAGGAGGACCGGGTCAGCGTCGGGCAGAACACCGAGGCTCCGAACGCCGCAGCGCCGCGCGCGAGCTCGGCAGTGGCGCCCGGGTGGAACAAGACGGTCGAGCCGACCGGGGAGAAGAACACGGGCAGAGACATGGGGACGCCCAGGAACGAGGTCGCGGTGGAGACCGCGGTCACGTCCTGCATCAGTCGCGGCACCAGTGCGAGCCTCTCGATGGCCTGGCTGTTCCTGGCGACGGTGGTGCTGCGCCCGGCGCCTGATGCGGCCCAGGTCAGCGGACCCGGATCGACGACTGATTGGGCGTACTCGACGATCTCGTCGAGCGTGCCGAGGGTGGTGACATCGAGCGTGCCCGTCTGCGACATGGTGCGTCCTTCCTTTCAGCCCTGCAGGCTGACGTACTTGGTCTCCAGGTACTCCGCGAGGCCCTCGTGGCCACCTTCGCGGCCGATGCCCGACCACTTGACGCCGCCGAACGGTGCAGCCGGCTCGGAGACGAGTCCGCGATTGACGCCGACCATCCCGGTCTCTAGACGCTCGGTGACGCGGTTCGCTCGGTTGAGGCCCTCGGTGAACACGTAGCTGACCAGACCGAACGGCGAGGAGTTGGCCAGGTCCAGCGCGTCGTCCTCGGTGTCGAAGGGGTAGAGCGGAGCAACCGGTCCGAAGATCTCCTCGTTGTGCACCCGGGCCGCCGGATCGACGCCGGAGAGCACCGTCGGGGTCCAGTAGTAGCCAGGCAGGTCGGGCGCGAACCCGCCCGAGAGGACTTCGGCGCCACGCTCGACGGCATCGGCGACCAGGCCGGCGACCACCGTACGCTGCCGGTCGTCGATCAACGGGCCGATCTCGGTAGCCGGGTCCGTGCCAGCTCCGACCGTGGTCGCGCGCATGCGCTCGGCAAGTCCGGCGCTGAACTCCTCCAGCACCGGCCGGTGCACGTAGATCCGGTTCGCAGCAATACAGGACTCGCCCATGTTCCGCAGCTTCGCGATCATGGTCTGCTCGATGGCGAGCTCGAGGTCGGCGTCGTCGAAGACGATCAGGGGCGCGTTGCCGCCCAGCTCCATCGAGAGTCTCAGCAGGTTCTCGGCACCCTGACGGGCCAGCACCCGTCCGACCTCTGTCGACCCGGTGAAGGAGAGCTTGCGAAGCCGGCGGTCGCTCATCAGCGGCTCGACGACGGCCCCGGCCGAGGATGTCGAGAGGACCGAGACGACCTCCGGCGGGAGCCCCGCGTCGATCATGATCTGGACCAGGACGTTCATCGAGAGAGGCGTCTGCTGGGCAGCCTTCACCACCATCGTGCAGCCGGCGGCCACTGCC
Organism: Marmoricola sp.; assembly: GCA_035695505.1. GTDB lineage: Bacteria > Actinomycetota > Actinomycetes > Propionibacteriales > Nocardioidaceae > Marmoricola. The sequence goes on from DASRRQ010000039.1 coordinate 8,957, forward strand.
GGAGCGATCTTGCGCGCCCCCATCGCGAGCGGGAAGTTCCACGGCGTGATGAACAGGCACGGGCCGATCGGCACCCGGTGCGTCACGATCCGGGCGTCGCCGGCGGGGCTGCGGCCCCAGGTCCCGCGGATGCGGACGGCCTCCTCGCCGAACCAGCGGAAGAACTCCGCGGCGTAGCGGACCTCGTTGCGGGCTTCGGCCAGAGGCTTGCCCATCTCAAGGGTGACGAGCAGGGCGAGCTCCTCGATCCGCTCGATCATCGCGTCGTAGGTGGCCCGCAGGATCTCTGCCCGCTGTCGGGGAGCGGTGGCGGCCCACGAGGTCTGTGCGGTGCAGACGCCGTCGAACGCAGCGGCGGCATCGGCGGCGCCGGCGTCGGCGATCTCGGTGAGCGCGCTCCGATCGGCCGGGTTCTCGACCTCGAAGGTCGCACCGTCCGCCGCCGGGCGCCAGGCGCCTGCGATCAGCAATCCCGTCGGTACGCCGGCGAGTACGTCAGCTGCGGTGAGCTCAGTCATCTGCGGCCTCGTCCCAGGCGAAGTCGACGCACAGATGCTCGCTGGTGACCTGGCGGTTGTAGGCGACGACTTCGAGGTGGAGCGGATGAGCCTCGTAGGCGTCGAGGGCTGCGCGGTCCGCGAAGGTAGCGCGCAGGCAGATGTCGAAGCCGCGAGAACGGTCGCCGACGTTCTTGCCCAGGGCGAAGCCCTGAACGCCGGGAACCTGCTCGAGCCGCGCAAGCTGAGTGAAGAGCTCGCGTTCCTGATCGGCTGGAAGGTTCTCGGCCTTGAACACGATCACGTGGTCGATCATCGGACTACTCCTGGTGCTGGTTGGGGACGGCTCTCACGGCGTGAAGACGATCTTGACCGGATCTCCGCGTCGGTGCCGCAGGTCGTCGAAGCCTTCTTGGATGTTGTCGAGCGGGTAGTGGTGCGTGACGAGGTCCCGCCCGCGGACGAGGCCGCGCTCCGCCAGGACGATCGAACGGCGTACCGCCGCACGTCCCTCTCCGCGGGAGGTGACCAACCGGATCTCGGAGAGGTTGGCCTTGTTCAGGTCGAACGTCGTCGGTCCGTCGTAGAAGGCGAGGAAGAGCACGGTTCCCGCCCGGCGGGCTAGCTGGACCGAGGTCTCGGGCATCTCGGCGCTCCCGGAGGTCTCGATGACCAGGTCGACCCCGCGGCCGTTCGTCAGGTCCCGGATGACCTCGACCGGATCCTGCTCGCGCACATTGATGAGATGGTCCGCACCGAGCTGACGGCCCAGAGCAAGGCGGTTCTCGCGGGTGCCGATCATGATCGTCGTCCCGGCGCCCATCGCACGGACGGACTGAAGCGCCATCAGCCCCACCGGTCCCGGTCCGATGATGGCGACCGTATCGCCGGCGACGAGGCCGCCGGCGCGCTCGAGCCCGTAGATCGCCGTCCCGGCCGTCGTGGCGAGGACGGCGTCCTCCCAGGACACGGCATCGCTGATCGGGTGGATGGCGCTCACATGCTGCACGGCGTACTCGGCGAAGCCGCCGGCCACGGTCAGGCCCGACGCCCGGTGGCCCTTCGCTACATCGCCGTAGTTGAGGCAGGCGGTGTACGAGCCGGTCAGGCAGTTCACGCAGCGACCGCAGCCGTGGTGGACGTGGATGGCGACACGCTGCCCGATGGCGACCTCGTCGACCGTCTCGCCCAGCGCGACCACGGTTCCCGTCCACTCATGGCCAGGGATGAATTCTCCGAACGGCGGCTGGCCTGGAAGAGGATCGTCCTGCAGGCCGACGTCAGTGCCGCAGGTGCCGCACATCGCGACCTTCACCAGAACGTCGGCCGGTCCGACCTCGGGCACCGGACGCTCCACGACCCGGAGGTCGCGAGGCCCGTAGAGCACAGCCGCGCGCATCACCTCGGGAGCTGTCACGACGCGTCCGCACTAAGCCATGCGCGGAACGCGGCAGCGATCAGCACGGGGTCCTCGAGGAAGAAGTCGGTCTCGATCTGCCGGGTGTTCGTGAGGATGCGGATCAGGAGCGGCCCGGTCGTCTCCCGTGCCCAGGCGAGGGCACCGGAAAGGTCGTCGGGGGTGGCGACCTCACGGGTCCCTGCCCACGAGCAGCTCTGCACGAGAGCGCAGAAGTCCAGGTCGGGCGCACTGGTCGGCTGCCCGCCGGTCGCCAGGTAGACGCCGTTGTCGAGCACGAGGACGACCAGGTTCGCGGGACGGAGGTGGCCGATCGTCGTGGCAACGCTGAGGCCCATGATGAACGATCCATCGCCTTCGACGACGACGACCTTGGCCGAGTCCCGGTCGCGACGACCCAGAGCCACGCCGAGGCCGAGGGACACGGTCTGTCCCATCCCGTCGAGGTTGATCAGATGGTTCGGCTTGCGACCCGCGACCGCGAGCATCTCCCGGGCTGTCCCGCCCAGGGTGAGAATCACCGGGGCGTCCGGGAACGCGTGGTCGATCTCGGTCAGGACGTCGGATCGCTGCAGCTGGTGGCCGTTGGTCTCCACATCAGCCTCCCATCAGGTTGACGAACACGAACACGGGTCGATGCGTCGTCCGGGAGAACCGCCACGCGCGCTCGATCTCGCGTGGCCACAGCTCGACCGGTGTCCTCGCATCGAGCTGGAACCAGCGCACACCTGCTGCGTCGAGGAGCGCCTCGGACCGTTCGCTGATGGTGTGGATCATCGAGTTGTACTCGCCCAATCCGCCGCGGCGGGTGATCACCCCGAATACCGGCACGTGGTAGGCCTGCGGCAGCGTCAGCAGCGAGGTGAGCAGGTTGCCGATGCCGTTGTCCTGGAAGATCATCACCGGGCGAGCCCCCGCAAGCTCGAGGCCCATGGCCACTGCGACGCCCTCCTCCTCGCGAGGCATCGCGAACACCTGGCGTCCGGTCCGGGCGCCAGGGCCGGTGATGAAGTGCTCGAGCACCTGCTTCAAGGTGCTGCTCGCGAGGTGCAGCACGTGGTCGGGGTCGATCGACTCGATGCCGTCGATGACTGCTCGGCTGCGCTCGAGGAGCGATCCAGCGAGGTCAGTCGTCGTCATCGGCCGGTCCCGAGGCCCATGAGCTCGATCGTGGTCCCACCAGCCTCGAGGCCGGCCATGATCGCCGCCTCCTTGACGGCCCGCTCCTCGGCGGCGGCGAGGACGCTCTCGATCTGGTCAGCCGGGATACTGACGACGCCGTCGTCGTCGGCGATCACATAGTCACCGGGAGTCACCAGTACGCCGCCGACGACGATCGGCTCGTTCACGAGCCCGCGGGTGGTCTTGACCATGCCGCGGACCGATCGTCCGGTCGACCAGACCGGGAACGATCGTGCCCGCATCGCCGCGATGTCGCGGCAGCCGCCGTCGATGACCAGGCCTCGGATGCCGCGGGCCTGAGCGGCCACGGCCATGATCTCGCCCCAGTAGCCGGCGACGTGGCCTCGTGCCGATCCCATCAGGATGTCGGTCGGGCCGGCCTCGAGGATCGCGAGGTGCAAGGCGAGGTTGTCGCCCGGGTGGCACTCGGCGGTGACTGCCCGCCCGACAACGCTCACGCCAGACTGGTTCGACTGGATCCCGGGGGAGAGGTGGCCGATCCGTCCGGCAGCCTCGTGCACGGTTGCTGCGTCCAGAGCTGCCAGCCGGTCCAGCACGGTGGAGTCATCCATGGCGATCCCTTTCATACTTACGATTCTATATAATCTGATGGCAAACAAGACTCAGCTCGAGCGAGAGGCAGGCCGGCCTACTCGGTCGGTCGGATACGGCGTACGTCGGCCAGTGCCGAGCGCGCGGCCTCGCGGAGCAGGACCAGCTCGCTGGAGTAGGCCACCATCCGGACACCGGCCTTGATCCAGGTGGCCGCATCGTCGGGGTCGAAGACCAAGAGGGCCGGGGCCTTGCCGTGACGTCGGCAGGCGGCGATCGTGTCGTGGACTGCCTGGGTGACCTCGGGGTGGTCGCGTTCGCCCGGATGCCCCAGGTCGATCGCGAGATCTCCGCGGCCGACCGTCGCGCCGTCTACGCCTGGGGTCGCGAGGATCGCGTCGAGGTTGTCCAGCGCGATGCGGCTCTCGATCTGCACGATCACCAGGCATTCCTCGTTGAACCGGCGCATGTGCTCGGCGACGTCGACCGCCGCGAAGTCCATGTGGTTGCTCGTCGGCTGGGAGCCGCGGTCGCCGTCGGGGACGAAGAGCGCCGAGCGGACTGCGGCGGCCGCGTCCTCGCCGGTGTCGACGTGCGGCATCAAGACGCCGAGCGCGCCGTTGTCGAGCGGCCGGCTGACTAGGTGGAACTCGTGAGCGGTGGGCCGTACCAGCGGCACGATCCCGGCATGCAGCCCGGCCGCGCACATGCCGGCGACGGTCTCGATCGAGAAGGCGCTGTGCTCCATGTCGATGTAGACGAAGTCGAAGCCAGCGGTGGCCAGCACCTGGATCGTCTGCGGCATCCCCAGCGTATGCAGCCAGGTTCCGACCTGGACCTCGCCGCGCGCGAGCGCCGCTTTGACCGCGTTCTCACGCATCGCTCGCCGCACCCAACTGCAACGCGTCCAGCGCGGCGCGGTCGTCGCGACTCAGCGTCCACGATGCTGCGACGACGTTGGCGCGTACCTGCTCCGGGCTGGTGGCGCCGGCGATGACCGAGGCCACCTGGTCCTGGCCGGCGAGCCACGACATCGACAACTCGAGAAGACTCCGATCCCGCTCCTCCGCGAAGCGGGTGAGCGCGTCGACATGGCTCAAGGTGGCTTCGTCGACGTTGAAGTGGCTCCGCGGTGCCCAGAAGTCGAGCCGGCTCCCGGCCGGGATCGTGCCGTCCCGGTACTTGCCGGTCAGCAGCCCGCTGGCCAGCGGGAAATACGGCAGGATGCCGATCCCGTGCTCGGCGCAGAGCCCGAGAACCTCGTCCTCGATCTCACGGCGCAGCAGGCTGTACTCGTTCTGCAGCGATCGGAACGGCGCTCGGCCGGCACCCTCGCCGGCACTGGCAGCCTCGCGCAGCTGGGGGGCTGTGAAGTTGGAGCACCCGGCCTCGCGAACCTTCCCGGCCTGGACGAGATCGCCGAGGACCTCGAGTGTCTCCTCCACCGGAGTCTCCGGATCGGGGCGATGGATCTGGTAGAGGTCGATGTAGTCGGTCCCGAGGCGCCGGAGGCTGTTCTCCACGGCGATCGTGACCCAGCGCCGGCTGCCGCCCCGGTCCAGGGGGTTATCGCTCATCGGATTGCCGAACTTGGTGGCGACCACGACATCCTCGCGCCGCTTGCCGAGGGCCTTGCCGAGGAACTCCTCCGAGCGTCCTCTGCCGGACCACGGGTGGTCGCCATCGCCGTACCGGTCGGAGGTGTCGAAAAGCGTCACGCCGGCATCCAGGGCAGCGTGTACGACGGCGGCTGAGTCCGCCTCGTCGAGCTTCTTCGCGAAGTTGTTGCACCCCAGGCCCACTGCCGAGACCGTCAGGCCCCCGATCTTGCGCTGCTCCATCATGCCGTCCTCTTCGTCGTGCGTGCCGTCCTCGAGTCGCTGGTCAGCTCCATGGCTCTGCCGACGTCAGTAGGGGTGCCTCGCCACCGTTGAGGAGCGTGAGCACCTGGCCGCAGACGGCCATCCCCATCGCCTCGCGGGTCTTGCGGGTGTGGCCGCCCATGTGGGGAGAGAGCACGGTCTTGGCCTGGCCGAGCAGCGGGTTGCCCACGGGCGGCTCCTTGGCATAGACGTCCAGGCCGGCTCCGAAGATCCAGCCTTCGTCGAGCGCCGTCAACAGGGCTGCTTCATCCACGATGTTGCCTCTGCTGCATACCACCAGGATCCCTTCCGAGCCGAGCGCACGGAGCTCTGCTTCCCCCACGAGCCCGCGCGTCGCATCGGTCAGCGGCGCCGCCACGACGACGTTGTCGGCCCACGCGAAGAGGTCGGTGACGCCGTCGAACGCTGCGACCTCGAAATCGAGCGTCGCCGGGTCGAAGTAGGGGTCGAACACGCCGACCGGGCAGTCCCAGCCGCCATGGCAGATCTGCGCGACCCGACGGCCGATCCGACCGGCTCCGACGATCCCGAGCCTGCTGCCGGTGAGGTCCTGCTTCATCCGCGACTCGAAGCGCTCGGTGAACCTGCCGTCGCGGACCATCGCGTCGCCAGCGACCAGGTCGCGCGCTGAGGACGCGAGCAACGCCACGCCGAGCTCGGCGACCGAGTTGGCGTTGACGCCAGGGATGCTCGTAACGAGGATCCCGCGATCGGCAGCCGTCACCAGGTCGATGGTGTCGAAGCCGACGCCGTACTTGCCCACGACGCGCAGTGCTGGCAGTCGGTCCATCAGCTCGACGTCGACCTTGGCCGCGCGCACGATGACGGCCACGATGCTGGCAGTCCGCGACTCCCAGTCGTCGCCCTCGTAGGGCATCAGCGGGTTCGCGCCGTTTTCGCGCAGCCAGTCGGTGGCGACTGCCGGGATCCGTTCCATGATCAGGATGTCCATGCCGTGCAGAGTGTCCTCTCTAGATGATCGGTCGAGCTCAGGCGTCGTACCAGTGCCGGTGCTCGGCCAAGCGGGGGTCGTTCGGGCCGGCCGCGGATCCGTCCAGGTACCGGACCTGGCCGTCGCGCGAGAGCGGAACTGCGCGTAGACGGTCCTGGAGCCAGTCCATGCCGAAGGAGTGGGTATCGACGCCGGAGGTGTTCGCCCCGGCCCCGCCGCGCACGCTCAGCCGGTGGTGCTGATCGGGGAAGACCCACAGCTCCCGCGGGCACGTCATCGCGTCGAAGAATTCATAGACACCCTCGAGCGGGCTTCGCTGGTCGAACTCGCCTACCGTGACCAGCGTCGGCGCGGAGATCCTGCCGACCAGCTCGTCGAGCCCCATCGCATTGATGAAGGCGTCGAGCTCCTCCTCGGAACCGACGCGGGTCGCGAACGCGAGGACCTGCTTGTAGCGCGGCGAAGCGTGGCCGTTGAACAGATAGTTCATGTCGCAGACCGACGCCCACTGCAGCACCACGGCGGCGAAGCGCGGCTCGGTGGCAGCGACCCGCGCCCCCCAGTACGAGCCGAAGCTCATCGCGTACAGCACGACCTGATCCGCAGCGACCTCGCGGCGCTCGAGCAAGACGTCGAGTGCTGCGCTGGAGGCGCGCTCGAAGTTGTCGACCGTCAACGGGAACCCGTTCAGGTTCGAAGAGCCCTGCCCGGGGCCGTCGAAGACGAACAGGTGCATGCCGCGCTCGGTCGCCCAGTTGCGCATCGGGTCAGGCACCATCTCCTTGGTCATGTCGATCCCAGAGATCATGAACACCAAGGGAGCGGGGCCCTCGACGTCGGCGAGGTGCAGGTAGCCCGAGAGCGTTGCGCCTTCGAACTCGAACTCCACCCTCTCGATGACCCGGGGGGCCAGCTCTCGGACCGCGTCGTAGCAGCGGACCGAAGAACTGTGCAGGAGGCGCTTCTCGTCATTGTCGACGAAGATGGCGTGCTGGCCGGAGCCGTAGGCGACCGCCGCCTCGAAGTAGAAGTCGAGTGCCGTCAGGTTGTGTCCGGCGGCGCGCTCCACATCGCCGAAGCGCTCGAGGCGCCGACCGCGGATACCGAAGTGCTTGGGGACCATGGCGTGCATCTGGACTGAGGCCGGGAACCGTCGCGGCTCCCAGAAGTGCTGGACCTGCCCGGTCTGCTGGACAGCGAGGTCGAACTCCCATTGGGAGGCGTCCGAAGCGAGTGGGAGGCGCCGGTCGAACCGGCCCAGGTGAGTGGCGTCGTTCATCGCGTTCCTTCGTTCATACATTATGTATAATATACAATCAGGGTGCGCGTCTAGGCCAGCACCCAGATTATTAGATATAGGATTTCATCCATGACAGCGGTACCCGTACCCAAGACGGCTCACGCCGCCGCCTACGAGTCCCTTCGTGCGCGGATCCTTTCCGGTGAGCTTGAGCCAGGAACAGCCCTGGTGCAGGCGGCGCTCGCTGCGGAGCTCGGAGTCAGCATGACCCCGATCCGGGAGGCTTTGCGCAACCTGACCAGCGAGGGGCTGGTCACCATGTCGGCCCACCGCGGCGCGATGGTCACCGCGCTCGACGTCGAGGACGCGCGCGAGATCCACCGGATCAGGCTGATGCTCGAGCCCGAGGCTGTGCGTCTCGCCGTTCCGCGCGCCACGCCGGCAGGGTTGGACCGCGCCGAGCAGTTGATCATCGAGATGCGCGAGGTGAGCGGGGCCGACTGGAGCAGGCTCAACTTCGAGTTCCACCGGCTGATCGTCTCGTTCGCCGGCTCGCCGCGACTGGTGAACATCCTGGGGGTGCTGCAGGACGGCGCCCGTAGGTATGTAGGCGTCGCGCTCAAGCACCGGCACGACGCCCCTCCTCCCGAGGACGAGCACCAGCAGATCCTGAAGGCCTACCGGGACGGCAATGTCGAGGGGGCCGTCCGCGCGATCACCGCGCACATCGGCTCGTCACTAGCGTCGTTCGACGACGACGAGCCGCTCTCGAGTGGACAGAGCCTCGATGTGTTCGAGGGTCTGGCGCGCTGAGGCCCTGCCGAACCTGTGACCAGCACGATGACTGCCGGCGAGGCGATGGTCCATGCAGCTGAGACGTGGCTGGCCTCGCTCTCGCAGCAGCAACGCGGCGTCGGGTGGTTCCGTCCCGACGACGTCCTGACCGATGGCGAGCGGCTCTCGTGGTTCTACACGCCGACCGACCATGGCGGCCTGACGCTGCACCAGCAGCAGCCTGCCCAGCAGAGCCTGGCGATGCAGCTCGTGGCTGCTGGGTTGTCCCGGGCCGGCTACGCGACGGTCGCGATGATCATGGGCTTGGAGAACGTCCTCGACCTGGTCGAGGGCTTCGCGGTTACCTGGGGTCGTGAGCGGGGCCGCGATCCTGGCCTGTTCTTCGTCCGCGTCTTTGGCGATCCGACCGGGGGCGGCTTGTGGGGTTGGCGCTTCGCCGGACATCACGTGTCACTGAACTACACCCTGATGGGGTCGACTGTGCTCTCGACGACCCCGTCCTTCCTCGGCGCAGATCCGGCGCGTGTGGATCTGGCGGCAGGCGGTGACCTCCGATTGCTCGGTGGGCATGAGGATGCGGCGCGGGCCCTGCTCGCCGCGCTGGATGAGGGTCAGCTCGCCCGTGCGGTGATCCACGATCGGGCGATCTCCGACATCGTCAGCGGCAACCGGCCACGCGTAGGTGCGGGCGACGAGATGATGCACATGCAGGACCTCTGGCGCGGTGCCTTCAGCGATCCGGAACTGGTCGCCCGCGTTGAGGAGATCGATCGACGTGCGGAGGCCGGGACGCAGTACGGGCCTGCTGACCATCGGCTGCTGGCACTGCCGTCGGCTCCGATCGGTGTCGCCGCGACCGAGCTCGACGTGCCCCAGCGCGGGCTGCTCGCCACGGTGATCGCCGGCTTCGACGCACGCAACCCGGCCGATCTCACCAGAAGCGGCGCCGATGCTGCAGACCTGCTGGACGGGATCAGCTTCTCCTGGGCGGGAGGGCTCGCGCCCGGGGATCCGCACTACTTCCGGCTGCACGGGGCGGACCTGCTGATCGAGTACGACAACACCCAGCGCGACGGCAATCACGTGCACTCGGTGCTGCGTGAGCTGTCCCGGGACTTCGGCCTCGACCCGCTCCGGCAGCATCGAGCCGAGGCCCACCGCTGAGGAAGGGCGACGCCGACGTCGTCGGCCTTCTACGGCACCACCGTCACCGGGCAACCGCAGTGCTTGATCAGCTGCGAGCCGATCGACCCCGCAGCCCGGTGCAGCATCGTCGTACTGGCACCGACGACGACGGCGTCGGCCCGGTACTTCTCCGCGACCTGCGCGATCACCAGCGCCGTCCGGCCGCTGCCGGCGGCATCCACATAGGTCGAGTCGACCCCGCACTCGGCGGACAACCGGGTGATCTGGTGGCGCATCTGCTCGTCGAGCCCGCCGTCGTCGATGACGCCCTGGGGGCCGTAGCCGTCGTAGGTCACCCAGGTATGCCGGACGTGCACCACAACCAGCTGCGCGGCGAGCCGGGTCGCCAGCCCGAACGCGTAGTGCAGCGCGCGCTCGCTGGCCTCGGTGCAGTCGAGCCCGACGACGACGTGGCACCGGCTGACCACGTCCTCGCCGGTCTCGGCGGGGAGGCTCTCGGGCAGCTCGTCGTTCATCGCGGGTCCTGGGTCAGCTGGGGTCGCCGTGGTTGAGTCGGGCATCCTCGCGGACTGCGCCGGCAGCCAGCACGGCTTCATCCTCGAGGGCAGGTACGTCGAAGACTGCCTGCTCGGCATCGTGGCGCTCGCGCGACGGGCCGGGATGCAGCGCTTCGGCGTCCGCGTCGGCCAGCGCGCCGTGCACGGTGCTCAGCACAGCGGCGCCCACCAGCACGGTCGCCGCACCGAGGATGAACGGCACGTGGGTATTAGTGTGCTCGACCAGCTTGCTCGCGACGTACGGCGCCAGGCCGCCGCCGATGAACCGCACGAACCCGTAGGTCGCCGACGCGATCGGCCGCGGCACCGGCGCGATGCTCATCACGGCGGTCGTGACCAGGGTGTTGTTCAGGCCGATCACGATGCCTGAGGCGATCACGGCGCCGATCACGACCCAGCGGTCAGCCGACCAGATGCCGATGGTGGCCGAGAGCAGCGCCATGAAGGTGAAGCTGCCGTACAGCGTCCGAGGTGTCCCGAGACGCGACTTGAAGAACGGTGCCCCGAAGACGGCGAAGAGCGCAACCAGGACTCCCCAGCCGCAGAAGACCAGGCCGAGCTTGATCGGGGAGAGGTGCATCAGGAAGGGGGAGTACCCCAAGATCGTGAAGAAGCACCAGTTGTAGAGCAGCCCGGTGATGCTGGTGACCGCCAGACTGCGGTGTCGCAGCGCGAGGATCGGCTCGCGGATCGACGAGCGCGCCTCTGGTCGTGGCGTCGGATCGACCAGGACGATCGTCGCGACCAACGCGATCAGCATCAGCGCCGCGACGCCGAAGAACGGCCCGCGCCAGCTGATGTTGCCCAGGACCCCGCCGAGCAGCGGGCCGCAGGCGATACCGACGCCGAGCGCGGTCTCGTAGAGCACGATCGCGCCGGCGAAGCCGCCGCTGGCCGAGCCGACGATGACCGCGAGCGAGGTCGCAATGAACAGTGCGTTGCCCAGACCCCAGCCAGCGCGGAAGGCGACGATCTGGCCGATGCTGCCGCTGGCTCCGGCGATCGCGGAGAACACGACGATGAGCACCAGGCCGATGATCAGGGTGCGCTTGGCGCCGATCCTGCTGGAGACCCAGCCGGTGACGAGCATTGCGACCGCCGTGACGACCAGGTAGCTGGTGAACAGCAGCTCGACCTGCGACGGCGAGGCGTCGAGCTGGGAGGCGAGCGACGGCAGGATCGGATCGACCAGTCCGATGCCCATGAAGGAGATGACGCAGGCGAACGCGACGGCCCAGACTGCCTTCGGCTGGTTGAACGGGCTGGTGGGTGCTGCGTCGGTGGACGCGTGCTGGTGTGCCGAGCGGGTCGCGCTCATGTGGCGGCTCCAAGAGTGAGAACGTTTCTCTCAAAGTATATAGAGACTTCAATGTATCGACAAGCATTGAACGTTCAATACATCAACCACCTGCGCCCTATGCTCGTGCCATGGCTGGAACGACGAGTGCCCCGGCGCAGGTCGCCGAGGAGCTCTACGCGCTGATGACGGTGGTGCTGCACAGCGTCCCCCGCGACCTGAGCCTGACTGCGCTCTCGACGCTGGCCGGGGTCGAGCGGACCGGCCCGCGCCGGATCACCGACCTTGCGCAGAGCGAAGGCGTCACCCAGCCGTCGATGACCACCCTGGTCAGCAACCTCGAGCGCGCCGGCTACCTCGAACGCCGCCGCGAGCAGAGCGACGGCCGGGTCGCTCTGGTCGCGATCACCATGGCTGGCTCGGCGCTGCTCGCCCAGCGGCGGCATGCGGGTGCTGAGGCGCTGGACCGCCTTATCGACCAGCTCGACGAGGATCAGGCGAGCGCGCTGCGGGCGGCGGCACCGGCGATCGCCGGCCTGCGCGGGCTCGACGAGGTACGCCGCGACACCCTCGCCGTCCGCGACTGACCAGCCCACTCGGTGGATTCCGTTGACGCCGGCGTGCGTCCTGCATAGCCTCCGACGATGCGACGGATGAAGCTCGTGGTGGTGGCCCCGCTCCTCGGCCTCAGCCTGCTCGGTCTCGGTCCTCTCCAGCCGGCAGGGGCCCTCGATGCTCCGACGCCCGTGGCCCAGGAGGTCACCCTCGTCCCCGCGACCGGGGCGCTGTTCTACCCGAGCGTGCTCGGCCTGCTGCCGGCCTTGGGCTTCCCGCACTTCTGCTCGGCAAGCGTCGTGGACTCCCCATCGCGCGACCTGGTCGTCACCGCCGCGCACTGTGTCTTCGGTGTCGGGGCCACGATCGAGTTCGCCCCGCTGCTGCACGACAGCGCGCTGCCGGCGGGTGTCTGGACGGTCCAGAAGATCTACATCGACCCAGCCTGGGCCAAGTCCTTCGATCCGAAGCACGACGTCGCCTTCCTGCGCGTCGCGCCGCGGGGCGGCAAGAAGCTCGAGGACGTCGTACCTGGTCAGCCGTTGGCTGCTCCCCAGCCGGGCGCACCGGTCACGGTGAGCGGGTACCCGATGGGCAGCCGGGGCAGGCCGATCACCTGCACTGCTCCGCTGGAGGCCGTCGATGGCGGCTACTCGGGCATCGGGTGCGATGGCTTCGGTGACGGCACCAGCGGTGGCCCGTGGGTGCAGGACGGCAAGGTTGTCGGCGTGATCGGCGGCCTCGAGCAGGGTGGCTGCTCCCCGGACGTGGAGTACAGCACTCCGTTCGGCCCGGAGGTCACGGCGCTGCTCGCCCGCGCTTCGGCCGGGGATGCTGGCAGCGTCGTCCCGATCGGCTTCACCGCGAACGCCTGCTGACGGCGCGGTCGGCTCAAACGGCTGCGGGCGCCGAGACCCGTGAGTAGGTTGACCCGCGGGGGCGGGACCGGCAGTTGCCGGCATCGACAATCGGCGTGCCCGGACGCTTCGCGCCGGGCCCTGGTCAGGGAGACACCGCATGCGTATCAAGCCCAGCACCACGACGCGGACCCGGATGGTCCTTGCGACCGTCCTGGTCGCCGCGATCGCGACCTTCGTCGGCGGCTCGGCCGGCGCGACCGGCGGCCTGCCGGACGGCTATGTCGGCCTCGCGACGCCGTACAAGCTCGTCACCGGGATCAACCTGGCCGCTCACGGGACCTCCGACAAGGTAGTGACCGGCGGTGCGACGACGGTGCCGAGCTATGCGTCGTCGGTGCTGCTGACGCTGTCGGTGAAGTCCGGTAAGGCCGCGGGCGACCTGCTCGTCTACCCGACCGGAAGCCCTGATGGCGTGGTCGCGCTGCACTGGGCAGCGGGCCAGGCTGCCAGCACGACAGCGACCGTCCGGGTGGGCCTGAAGAACGAGGTCCGGTTCGAGAACCAGAGCACCGGGACCGTCAACGTCACCTCCACGATCACGGCGTACGCCGGTGAGGGCGCTCAGGGCCCGCAGGGGACGACCGGTGCGACCGGAGCGACGGGTTCCACCGGATCGACCGGGCCGCAGGGGCCCCAGGGCATCGCGGGGCCGCAGGGCCCGGCCGGTTCCGGTGGCTCCGCCGCGATCGCCTTCCGCCAGATCACGAACGCGAGCAGCGCTGCCACCCTGGCCAGCGTCGACGGCTGGACCTTCAGCGCCGCCTGTAGCCCGACTGATGGCAGCACCACCCAGACGGGCCTCGGCATCTACGTGACGCCGCCGACCGGTGTCACCTTCAACGCCCGCGGCCAGAACCCCTGGCTGACCGACACCGCCGGGACCAGTGGAACCCAGATCCTTGCCTCGACCGGGTTGAGCGGTGCCCAGCTGGTCGCTGGCAACAAGGTCGCGGTGGGCCACTTCCTCAACCAGTGGTCGGCGCCGACGCTGGTCTCCGGCTCGGACGGCAACTCGTTCTCGCTGGAGTATGCGTTCACCGTCTCCGCCCAGGCGACGCTGCCGGCTGGCGGCCACCGCTGCGACCTTGAGGGCGTGCTCATCCCGGCCTCCTGACGATCCGGCGTCGGTCGCGGTCCTAGCTGCGACCGACGCCGTCTCGCGCACCCGGCCGGGCCGGCAGACGCCCGTCACGCACAGTCAGACTCCGGGTACAAACCTGGGGTCTGTCTGGACCGCATTTCCGGGCCCGGCCGGTTCCGTCGGCCGGGACCTTGGTCCTGACCGACGATGGGGAGATGGTCAGGACCGGTGGGGTGCGCGCGGGGCAACGCCCTGCCTCGGCGCAGAAAGCGGTGCAGAAACCGGCCCAGAAACCGGCCCGTCGCGCAATCAAGGGCACGGTCCTCGTCGGTTCCCTCGCGGTGGCGACGTTCGCCGTGACTGCCTGCGGCGGCTCGACGCTGGATCCTGCCGACGTGGCCCGCGCGAATGCGCTGGTCAGTGGACAGGTCGGCAACGTCGGCACCCGGGCGTCGGCGGGCTCCACCGGCGCGACCGGCTCCACCGGCTCCACAGGGAGCACCGGGAGCACGGGCAGCACCGGCTCGACCGGGAGCACAGGGAGCACCGGTGCCGCGGGCTCGACCGGGAGCACCGGGTCCACGGGTGGTGCCGGCTCGACTGGCTCCACCGGCAGTACCGGTTCGACCGGCTCCACCGGCGGTGGTGTTACGGCGGCCCCGCCGACCGGCGCTGGCATCAAGCCCGGCTCGTGCACCGGCTTCAAGAACACCACCGGCGTCACCGACTCGACGATCACGATCGCCAACATCTCCGACATCTCCGGGCCGGTGCCCGGACTCTTCGCTGCTGCTGATGAGGCGGTGAAGGCCTATGCGCAGTACTTCGACTCGACCTCGACCATCTGCGGCCGCAAGCTCTCGGTCCTCTCCCTGGACAGCCAGACCAATGCCGCCGCTGACGAGACCGCGACCCAGAAGTCGTGCGAGGACAGCTTCGCCGCAGTCGGCTCGATGTCCGGCTTCGACGGCGGTGGCGCCGCGACCGCCGAGCACTGCGGGATCCCAGAGATCCACGCCATCGTCACCAACAACTCCCGGGTGGCGTGCGCGAACTGCTTCGGGGCGGAAGCGCCCGAGAACGGGTTCTACCCGACAACGGTTCCGGACTACTTCACCCACCACGACAAGGCCGCTACCCAGAAAGCCGCCATGCTCTTCGTCTCGGCGGCCGCCAGCGTCGACGGAGCCAAACAGCAGGTCGCGGCCGAGCAGCGTCGAGGCTGGAAGTTCGCCTACGTCTCGTCTTTCGACATCGCCGAGTTCAACTACGCGCCCTACGTGCAGCAGCTGAAGAGCAAGGGCGTGCGGCTGGTCCAGATGTACGGGTCGGCCGACATGGCAGTCCGGATGGCGCAGGCCTTCCGGGCATCCGACTACAAGCCGGATCTGTTCGTCCTCAACGCGACCCAGTACGACAAGGTGTTCGCTGCCGGTGGCACGGTGGTCAACGGCGCGATCATCGCCATCGACTTCACCCCGATCGAGGAGATGGCGTCCAACCCGGAGCTCCGGCTCTACAACACCTGGCTGCAGCAGGTCTCTCCCGGTGCACAGCCGACGTACTTCGGGCTGTACGCGTGGTCTGCCGCGCGCCTGTTCGTCGAACGGGCCACTGCCTTGGGCGGCCAACTGACCCGCGCGAACCTGGTCGAGAGCATCCGCCAGGTGCACAGCTGGACGGCGAACGGGCTGCACGCACCCCAGGACGTCGGCGGGAAGAAGGTCGCTGTCTGCGATCGGTTCCTTCAACTGGAGAACGGGGTCTGGCGGCCGTACGGCAGCACCACGTACATCTGCGGCGGACGGGTGAGCAACCAGTGACCGGCGCCACGGGCGACGCACAGGCCGGTCTGGACCGGGATGTTACGGATCGCCGATTGATTCCTCGGGCCTCGCCGAGTGCCGCGACGATGACGCCATGACGCGAACCTCGGGAGCGCCCTCTCCTGCCGTCCGCAAGGCCGCTGTGTGCCTGCTGACGGTCTGTGCTTTTGCCCTGACCGCCTGCGGCGGTTCCGCCCTCGACCCCAAGGACGTCGCCGAGGCTAACGCCGCTGTCAGCGGCCAGGTCGCCCAGAACGGCTCCGGTGCCCCGGTGGCGACGGACTCCTCGGGCAACCCGATCAGCACCACGACGACCGGATCGCAGCCCGGGTCGATCACCTCTCATGGCCAGACCTCGCCGAACGGTGCGACCAACACGGGCACGCCGGGCAGCACCAACCAGGGTGGCAACGGCGGCGGTGGCGCGCCCGCACCGGCTACCGGCAAGGGAGTCAAGGTCGCGTCGTGCACCGGGTTCAAGAACTCCACCGGGATCACCGACGCGACGATCAGCATCGCGAATATCGCCGACATCACCGGCCCGGTCCCCGGCATCTTCACGCCGGCCGACCAGGCGGTGAAGGCCTACGCGCAGTACTTCAACTCGACCTCGAACATCTGCGGTCGCAAGCTCTCGGTGAACTCCTATGACTCCCAGACCAACACCAGCGCCGACGAGGTCGCGGCCCAGAAGGCTTGCGAGACCTCGTTCGCAGCGGTCGGCTCGATGGAGGCCTTCGACAGCGGCGGTGCTAGCACGGTCGAGCGCTGCGGCCTGCCGGAGATCCACGCGATCCTGACCACCACCGAGCGGCAGAACTGCCCGAACTGCTTCGCCACCGAGGCTCCCGGCGGTGGCTACTTCGAGGACTCCGTCCCCGACTACTTCACCAAGCACGCCAAGGCCGCGACCCAGCACGCTGCGATGCTGTATCCGAACGTAGCGGCCTCGGTGACGGGTGCCGAAGCGCAGATCCAAGGCGAGAAGCTGCGCGGCTGGAAGTTCGCCTACACCTCGTCGTTCGACATCGCCGAGTTCAACTACGGCCCCTACGTGCAGAAGCTCAAGTCGACCGGGGCGCAGCTGGTCCAGCTCTATGGCTCCTCGGACATGGCGATCCGGATGGCTCAGGCCTTCCAGGCGGCCGACTACCACCCGGCGATCTACCTGATGAACGCAACGTCGTACGACAAGGAGTACGAGGCTGGCGGCTCCGCGGTGGAGGGCTCGATCATCTACGTCGACTTCACCCCGATCGCCGAGGCCGCCTCGAATCCCGAGCTCCGCCTCTACATGCAGTGGCTGCAGCAGGTCGCGCCCGGCGCCCAGCCGACGTACTTCGGGATGTATGCATGGTCGGCGGCCCGGCTCTTCGTCGAGCAGGCTGCTGCCCTCGGCGGGCAGCTGTCCCGCGCCAACCTGGTCAAGCGGCTGCGCACGGTGCACGGCTGGACGGCCAACGGACTGCACGCGCCCCAGGACGTCGGCGGCAAGACGACGCCGACCTGCTGGAGGTTCCTGCAGCTGCACAGCGGGACCTGGCAGCCGTACGGCGGCACGGCGTATCAGTGCGGCGGCAAGGTCAGCCTGAAGTGAACCTGCTCACCCGTTCTGGTACCTGCGAGTAAGAAAAGCGGACCAAGGCCGCATTAGGGGCGAGAAGCGGTCTGGACCGGAGGTTTCGGGCCATATGAACGTGATGCCCGAAGTCGGCTTCGCGGGCACGATGGACCGCATGATGCAGACCTCGGGCTCGCACCCCCCTCGGCTCGATCTCGCTCGCCGCAAGCGCGAGGCACTGCTCGCGCTGGTCGTCGTGGCGCTGGTGACGCTCAGCGCGTGCGGAGGGTCTGCCCTGGACCCCAAGACCGTCGCCGAAGCGAACGCGGCGGCCCGGGGGACGACCAACATCAACGGCTCCCCGACGGCTGTGTCCACCGACGCTGCTGGCAACCCTGTGGCCACCACTAAGAACGTCCCCGGCGGCTCGGCGACGGTGCCCGGCTCCAACGGCGGCGGGTCGACCCCCGCCAGCGGAGGCGGTGCGAAGGCCGGTGGCGGCGGCACGACGATCGTCGTCGGCGGTGGAGCGGCGCCCGCGACCGGTAAGGGCATCAAGCCTGGTTCCTGCACGGGCTTCAAGAACCAGACCGGCATCACCGACTCGACGATCACGCTCTCGAACGCCTCCGACATCTCTGGCCCGGTCCCCGGCATCTTCACCGCAGCGGCCCAGGCCGCCAAGGCGTACGCCGCGTACTTCGACTCGACCTCGACGCTCTGCGGTCGCAAGATCTCCATCGAGTCGCTCGACAGCCAGACCAACGGTCAAGCCGACGACGTGGCTGCGCAGAAGGCCTGCGAGACCTCCTTCGGCGAGGTCGGCTCGATGTCGGCGTTCGACAGCGGCGGCGCGGCCACGACCCAGCGCTGCGGCCTGCCCGATCTCCGGGCGATCCAGAGCAACCCGGAGCGGACTGCCTGCACGACCTGCTACGCGGCCCAGGGCGCGGGCAACCATGAGTTCGAGACGGCGATGCCGGACTACATGTACGCCCACTACAAGGCGGCGACCCAGAAGTCGGCGATGCTCTACGTCAACGAGGCTGCCTCGGTCGGCGCTGCCAAGGCCCAGGTCGCCGCGGAGACCAGGCGCGGCTGGAAGTTCCCCTACGTCTCGTCCTTCGACATCGCGGAGTTCAACTACGCGCCGTACGTGGAGCAGATGAAGTCCAAGGGCATCCAGCTGGTGCAGATGTACGGGTCCAGCGAGATGGCGCTCCGGATCGCGCAGGCCTTCCAGTCCTCCGACTTCCACCCGACGATCTACATGATGGCGGCGACGTCGTACGACAAGGTCTACTCGGCCGGTGGCAGCGCGGCCAACGGCGGCATCGTGCCGATCGACTTCACGCCGATCGAGGACATGGCCAAGAACCCCGAGCTCGAGCTCTACAACACCTGGCTCCAGCAGGTCGCGCCGGGTGCTCAGCCGACATACTTCGGCCTCTACGCCTGGTCAGCTACCCGGCTGTTCATCGAGCAGGCGGTGGCGCTCGGCGGGCAGCTGACCCGGGCCAACATCCTCAAGCGCATCAAGGCGGTCCACAACTGGACCTCCAACGGCCTGCACGCTGCGCAGGACGTCGGTGGCAAGGGCACCTCGAAGTGCTGGCGGATGATCCAGCTGCACAACGGCACCTGGGTCCCGTTCGGGCCGACCAATTACATCTGCGGCAGCACCGTCAGCTCGAAGTAGCCGACTCTGGGTTGGGGCCTCTTCGCGGCGGTCAGCCGCAGGTGCTCTTGATCCGCACGTTGTTGGGTGTCGCGACGACGCCTGGGGTGGTCTTGAAGTTGCCGTCGCCGCGCTCGCCGGGGCCGGACTCGATCGTGGTGGTCACCACGTGCTTCTTGCCCGGCGCCAGCGTGATCGGGACGGTGGCGACGTTCAGACCCTGCTGGGTGGTCCTGTTGACGCTGTGCTCGACCCCGTCGATCGACATGCTGGTCACCCGGCCGCCGTACGGCGCGTAGTAGGTCAGCACCATCTCCATCACGCCGTGCGTCGCACCGGTCCCGTAGCCGACGACCGACGGGCCGAGGGTGGTCACGTTGGCCGGCGCCAGCGAGGCCAACGTCGTGCGGGTGCTGAAATCCTGGACGCCCTCGCCGTTGCACGACGTCGAGACCACCGATGTCGTACGCCGCAGGTAGAACTCGAGTTTCGCCTGCGTCGAGTCGTTGAGGTACAGGCCGATCTGCGGCCGCGAGGACTTGCCGACCGGCAGCGCGCCGCCGACCTTGCTGTGCGCGAACAATGCCTGCTCGTCTGCTGCGGTCAGGTTGACCAGGATCCGGTTCTCGTTGATCCCGGCCTCGATCGCGCTGACCAGGTCGCCCGGCTTCTGACTGCCGGAGAGGACCTTGGCGAAGATCGTCGACGCGGCGTGCGCGAAGAACGTGTTCTGCTGGACGTCTTCGCCCGGGTAGTAGGTGTAGACGGCGTTGAGCAGTACCGGCACCACGTTGGCCGCGCTCAGCGCGACCTGTGGCGTGACCTGTACCGGCCCGGTCGCGTCCAAGACGTGTGCGAGGGCGATCGGGTCCACCGAGACCACGCCGGCGAGGTCGTCGTGGTAGCGGATCTTGAACATCGCCCGCAGGATCTGCGCGGTGCGTGGGAAGTCCGGGCTGAAGTTGGTGTCCTGCCAGAAGATCGCCGGCAGGTTGCCGTACAGCGATCGCTCCTCGCTGGTCAGCGCCAGCGCCGGCGGGTTGAACTGGCCGGTGTCGGCGCCAGCGCCCTGGCGGGTGATGGTGACCCTGCCCTTGTCGGCGCGTACCTCGGCGAAGGCTCCCGGGATGCCGCCAGTGGAGCGGACCTCGGCGTTGTTCTGGAAGACCAGGAGGTAGTTGCGGGGGCCGTTGTCCCCGAGCATCGCGGGCGCGAGGGCGACGGCCTGCGCGCCGGTGTGCACGATCGAGCGCGCCTGGTTGAGCTTGGTGCGGACGCTCTCCATCGCGCTGCGGACGGCCGAGAGCGTGCCGGAGAGCTTGATCGCGTCGAACTTGCGCGAGCCGGCGGTGAAGGCGGCATCGGAGCGGTCCAGCGTCGGCCCGAGCTGGCGGATCGTGGTGAGGTCGACATGGCCCTCAGAGACCGAGAGGGTCCCGTTGTCGCGCTCGGTGGCGAGCTTGGTCAGTGCGGGGATGCCCTCGGTGGTGATGCCGTCGACGGCGTCGGTGGCTTGGGCCAGCGCGGTGAAGTTGCTGCCGACGAACGGCAGGTGCCGGCCGATGGTCCAGGGTCGGTCGTGGGTGATGGCGCGGGCGTGCGCGACATCTCGGTGCAGCTGGGTGGCGATCGCCGGCTCGCCGCCGGGACCGACCTCCTTGAGCTGCGCGGTCAGGTCGTTGGCCTGGCTGCGGGCATCGGTCAGCGCATGCTTGACCCGCAGTACGTCGATCGCGATCCAGACTCCGGAGACGACGACCACCGAGACGACGAGGGCCAACGCACGGAGCGCCACTCGGCGGAGTGTGCTCGGGCGTTGGCCTTCTTCGAATTCTTCTTCGGCGGTGCCGTCCTCCTCGAGCCCGTTACCGGGCGCCATCGAGGATCAGGCGTGCGAGCGGCGGCTGACGATGACCGATCCGGCGCCGAGCGCCGTGAGCAGGACACCGAGGACCGCGAGCCACGCCGAGGGACCACCGGTGTTCGGCAGGCCGCCGAAGCCGCCGTTGCCCGGCGAGCTGACGACCCCGTTCGGTGTCAGCGTGACGTCGACCGAGTCGCGCAGCGTGGCGGTGTCAGCGGCACGGGCGGCGGCCTTCGTCGAGGGGACGGTGTAGGTGCAGACGGCCTTCACTGCGTCGGTGGTCCGGCCTTCGACCGGGTCGCTGTTGAACGTGAAGTTGAGCGTCGTTCCGGAGCCGGTGATCGGCTGCTCGGTGCTCGACGGGCCGGCGTACGTGATCGACCACTGGCAGTCTTCGTTGGAGGTTGCGGTGCCGGAGAACGTGTTGCCGCCGACCAGCGTGGTCGGGGTAACCGTGAGGTCGATCGTCGGCATGCCGTAGCCCGCGTCGGCGAAAGCACCTGAGCCTGCAGCGCCGCCGAGAACAATCAGAGCTGCAGCTGCAAGGGCAGCGGTGATGCGCTTCGTCTTCATGTACGTCTCCAGTGCTGTTGAGCGACCAATCCTAGGAAGTGACTGTACCGACAGGGTCTGGGCGAGTGAGCAATTTTCTCGAAAGGTGGTCCAGACACTCACGGCGGAATTGCCTTGTTTAAAGGGACATTCGACGCAATAGCGAAGATAACCGTCGCTTTCTGGAAGGCTGCTCGTTGTCGGTCATCGGGGTGTTCCTCGGTAGAGTCCGGGTGCCGCACCCCACCCGATGAAGGACCTCTTCCCCCGATGAGCCTGCTGAACGCCCTCAAGTCCGCCGTGATGAAGCGCATCGTCGCGCGGACCGGTGGCCTCGACCTCACCAAGCTCGACAAGGTCCCCGACCGACTCGCGTGGCCGTTGTACCGCGACGGTATCGACCCGACCGCGCGGCTCACGGCGTACAGCCGGACCGACCGGGTGCAGAAGCTGAGCTCGCTGATGGGCCTGGAGATCTGGTTGATCACCGGGTACGAGGAGGGCCGCGAGGTCCTCGGCAATGTGAACCACTCCACCGACATCAGGCCCTACATGGGTGCCAGCGGAGACGTGGAGAAGGGCGACATAGGCGGCCTCGGGTTCACTGATCCGCCCGAGCACACGCGGCAGCGCAAGCTCCTCACTGGGGAGTTCACGATGCGCCGGCTGGACCGGCTCAAGCCGGCCATCGCCGAGATCATCGACCGGCAGCTCGCCGAGACCGAGGCCGTTGCCGAGGCCGACGCCAACGGGGTCGTGGACCTGGTGCAGACGTTCGCCTTCCCGGTGCCGTTCCAGGTGATCTGCGACCTGCTCGGCCTGCCGGACGTGCAGCGCGAGACGTTCCGCAAGCTCGGTGCCGCGCGCTTCGATGTGACCGAAGGCGGTGCCGGCTCGATCGGCTCGATCGGTGCGTCCCGGGAGTTCCTGCTGGCCGAGACCGCACGCCAGCGCAACGATCCGGGCCCGGGGCTGATCGGCCAGATCATCCGCGACAGCGGCGATCAGATCAACGACTTCGATCTCGGTGGCCTAGCCGACGGCGCCTTCAACGGCGGCATGGAGACCAGTGCGTCGATGCTGGCCCTCGGCACCGTCCTGCTGCTGCAGAACCCGGAGCTGTGGAAGTCGCTGGCCGAGGACCCCGACAGCGTCGACGACATCGTCGAGGAGCTGCTCCGTCAGCTCGCGGTCGTCCAGATCGCCTTCCCGCGGTTCGCCCGCGAGGACGTCGTGGTGGGCGGCAAGCGGATCAAGAAGGGGTCGGTGATGCTGGTGCACCTGCCGATCGCCAGCCGCGACCCGCGTTCGACGCCGGGCCCGGGCCTGTGCCCGATGAAGGAGTCCTCCAACCACGTCGCGTTCGGTCACGGCCTGCACCGCTGCGTGGGTGCTGAGCTCGCCCGGATGGAGCTGCGGGCGGCGTACCCGGCGCTCGCGAAGCGGTTCCCCAACATGCGTCTGGCCGTGGACCCGGCCGACCTGGAGTACCACGCGAAGTCGATCGTGTTCGGGATCGAGTCGCTGCCCGTCGTATTGAGCTAGGTCTCCGCGCTCGTCACCGCGTCTCGACGCGCTCAGTCGCCGATCAGCCGGCCAAGAGGTCCGTCGCGTCGATGGCCAGCACCAGGGCGCCGATCATCGAGGCCCGGTCGCCGAGCGCCGCGACCAGGACCGGGGTCGTCGACGTGCCGGCGAGCACGTGCCGTCGTAGTCCGAGGCGGGCCGACTCGAGCAGCAGCTCGCCCGCGTGCGCCATGTCGCCGCCGACCAGGATCACGTCGGGGTTGAGCAGGTTGGTGACGGTCGCCAGGCCCCAGCCGAGGTGCAGGCCGGCGTCCTCGAAGACGCGGAGCGCGGAGACATTGCCCTGCTGGGCGGCCTCGATGATCGCGTCGACGTCGGCACCCGGCATCTGGTCGCCCATCATCGACAGCGCGGTGCCGGTCGCGGCGTACGCCTCGAGGCAGCCACGGCTGCCGCACCGGCACAGCGGGCCTTGGTCGTCCAGGGTCAGATGGCCGATCTCGCCTGAGGTCCCCGACGTCCCGCGGAACAGGGTGCCGTCCAGGATCAGGCCGGCGCCGACGCCGGAGGAGACCTTCACGAAGACCACGTTGGCGTGGCCGCGGCCGTGGCCGTGCCGGTGCTCGGCGAGCGCGCCGAGGTTGGCGTCGTTCTCGATCAGCACCTTCGCGCCGAGCACCGCACTGGCCTCGTCGCGGGCGTTGACGCCGACCCAGCCGGGCAGGATCGCGGAGCTCATCACGACGTTGTCCGAGAGCGGCGCGGGCAGACCCATCCCGATGTTGCGCAGTGCGTCGACCTCAGCGCCGAGCTCGCCGAGCATGCTGCCCAGCATCTCCTTCGCGCGACCGAGGCCTTCGACGTGGCTGTGGCCCGGCGAGAGCCCCCGGCGCTGCTCGGTGAGCACCTCGCCAGACATCTCGCTGATCGCGACCGCCACGTGGCTGTGCCCGAAGTCGACGCCTGCGACCAGACCGGCTCCGCGCGCCAGCCGGACCGACGTACCGCGTCGTCCGGAGCCTGCGACGGTACTGACCACGTCGGCTGCAGCGAGCTCGCGGACGATCGTCGAGACGGTGCCCGCGGCGAGTCCGGTCTCGCGCGCGATATCGGCCTGGGAGGCGGCTTCGACCCCGCGTCCGAGCAGCAGCGAGAGCACCCGGCGCTGGTTCGCGACCTTCAGCGAGGCCGCGGAGCCAGGGGCGGTCCGCGTTTGCTCGTGGGGGTCCGGGGGCATGAGTGAACTGTGAGGCAACCCTCCCGTTGTCGTCAAGAGATGTGCACTAGGTTGCGCTTGCGACACGTTTTGGGAAAGTTATATTCAACTATTGACGACTAACCTGTGACCCAGCACACTCGGAGAAGTCGAACGGGCCTCAGCTGACGCCGAGCCCTCACCCCTCAGGAGGAACACCCGTGTCATCTCTCTTCCGCCGCGTGGCCGTCACCGGCTCCGTGCTCGCGCTCAGCGCCGCAGCCCTCGCCGGCTGTGGCAGCTCGGGCAGCAAGGACGACAACTCGCCCAGTGGCTCTGGCTCGGGCGCCACCGCCAAGTCCGCCTGCAACCTGACCTCGCCTCCGACCAGTGGTGCCTCGGCTCCGGCTTCGGGCGGTGCCACGGGTAAGGCTTCGGGGAAGGTCGGCGTGATCCTTCCGGACACGACGTCCTCGACCCGTTACACCCTCTACGACAAGCCGCTGCTCACCTCGGCGCTGAAGGCCGCGGGCATCACGCCCGACGTCCAGAACGCGCAGGGCGACAAGAACAAGTTCGCCTCGATCGCCCAGAACATGATCGGCGAGGGCGTCAAGGTCCTGATCATCGACTCGATCGACGCCGCTTCGGGTGCGGGTGTCGAGAAGGCGGCGGCCGCTGCTGGCGTCAAGGTCATCGACTATGACCGCGTCAACCTCGGTGGCACGGCCGGGTACTACGTGTCCTTCGATAATGAGGACGTCGGCAAGCTGCAGGCCCAGACCCTGGTCGACTGCCTGAACGCCGACGGCGTCAAGAAGCCGAAGATCATCATGATGGACGGCGGCACGGACGTCGACAACAACGCGGTCCTGTTCAAGAAGGGCGCGCACGAGGTCCTCGACCCGCTGGTCTCGGCCGGCAAGGCGACCATCGAGGAGGAGGCTGTCGTCAAGGGCTGGAACGTCGCGAACGCGGCTCCCGCCTTCAGCTCCGCGCTCACCGCCGCCGGTGGCAAGGTCGACGGCGTGGTCGCGGCGAACGACGACATCGCCAACGCTGTCATCGGTGTCCTCAAGCAGCAGGGCCTCGACGGCCACGTGGTGATCACCGGCCAGGACTCCGGGGTCGAGGGTCTGCAGAACATCGTCAACGGCCAGCAGAGCATGACGGTCTTCAAGAACGTCAAGCTCGAGGCCCAGGCGGCTGCCCAGCTCGCGATCGCCCTGATCGCCGGCAAGGACCCGAGCTCGGCCGGCCTGACGCTGGCTCCGTTCACCGACCCGCAGTCGGCGACCCACAACCTGCAGGCGCTGTTGCTGCCGGCTCAGGTCATCACGCAGGCCAACGTTCAGGACGTCGTGACCGCCGGCGCCCTGACCACGGCCGACATCTGCAAGGGCATCACCGATGCCTGCGGCAAGCTGGGTCTTTCCTGATCCACTAGCAACGGGTAATCATGGCCGGGCGGCCGCCCACTCGGGGCCGCCCGGCCATGATCCCTGTCCGGCACGAAACGCAACGCGGCACGACCACGAAGCAATCCCTCAAGAACGACCCCAAGAGCGACCCCCAAGAGCGACTCAGAGAAACCGGCGGTGATTCCCCATGACGGACCCGATCCTCTCGATCAGGAAACTGAACAAGAGCTTCGGCCCGGTCCATGTGCTCCATGACGTGGACTTCAACGTCTATCCAGGGCAGGTCACGGCGCTCGTCGGCGACAACGGTGCCGGCAAGTCCACCCTGGTGAAATGCGTCGCCGGCATCAACGGCATCGACTCCGGCGAGATCCTCTTCGAGGGCAAGCCGGTCAGCCTCAACGACCCACGGGATGCCACCGGGCTCGGCATCGAGTTCGTCTACCAGGACCTCGCGCTGGCCGACAACCTCGACATCACCCAGAACATGTTCCTCGGCCGTGAGATCCGCCGGTACGGGATGTTCCTCGCCGACGGCGAGATGGAGAGGCAGGCCCGTGAGGCGCTGGCCAGCCTCTCGGTCAAGACGGTCTCCTCGGTCCGCCAGGTGGTCGCGAACCTGTCCGGCGGTCAACGACAGACGGTGGCCATCGCGAAGGCCGTGCTGTGGAACAGCAAGGTGGTCTTCCTCGACGAGCCGACCGCCGCCCTCGGCGTCGCCCAGACCCGCCAGGTCCTCGACCTAGTGCGCAGGCTGGCCGATCAGGGCCGCGGCGTCGTCCTGATCTCGCACAACATGAACGACGTGATGGAGGTCGCCGACCGGGTCGTGGCGCTCTACCTGGGCCGGGTCGCGGCCGAGGTCGAGACCAAGGAGAGCAGCACGACCCAGATCGTCGAGCTGATCACAGCGGGACGCAGCGGTGATCTAGGCCTGCACCCCTCCACCGTCAACGAGAGCATCTGAGGCCGCCATGACGTCCAACGCCCCCGAGACCAACGTCGACGCCGGCTCCTTGCCGAAGCCCGACCGCGCCAGCGACTTCTCCCTCGACGTCGAGGAGCGCTCGATCGCTGATGCCGTCCGCGACTGGGTCAACAAGCTCCGTACCGGCGACCCGGGCGCCCTGCCGTCCGTGCTCGGCCTGGTAGTCCTGGCCCTGATCTTCATGCAGGTCAGCGGTCGCTTCCTGTCCAAGTTCAACATCGGCAACATCCCCGGCCAGGGCGCCTACATCGCCGTGATTGCGCTCGGCCTGGTGTTCGTACTGCTCCTCGGCGAGATCGACCTGTCTGCGGGCACCGCGGGCGGCACCTGTGCGGCGATCGCCGCGGTCGGCGTCTTCAACAAGCAGCTGCACGGGTCGTTGCCCGGGCTCCTGTACTGGAGCCTGGTCATCGGCATGGCGCTGGCGATCCTGCTCGCGGTGTGGCTGCGGGCATGGTCTGCCTCCGTCGTGATCGCCGCCGGCGAGATCCTGATCGTCACCAACCTGACCCAGCATCTGATCCCGGCACTGCTCGCAGCGGTCTGCATCGGCACCGCGATCGGTGTCTTCAATGGCTACCTCGTCGCCAAGGTCGGCATCCCGAGCTTCGTGGTCACCCTGGCGCTCTTCCTGGCCTGGCAGGGCGTCCTGCAGTTCGCGCTCAACAGCCAGCCGGTCAACACCTCCAACTACAACCTGTGGCACAACCTCGCCTACGGCAACCTCAGTGTCACCTGGAGCTGGATCTTCGTGATCGTGGTGCTCACCGGGTACGTCGCGTTCACGGTGCTCAAGTCGGTCACGGCGAAGCGGTCCGGCCTGGCCCGTGACGGCCTCGCGCTGGTCCTGGTCCGCGGCGGCATCCTCGCCGCGGTCGCGGTGGTGATCACGATCCTTGCCAGCACCAACCGCAACACCAATCAGTTCCGGGTCATCGAGGGCATCCCGGTGCCGGCGGCGATCGCCATCGTCTTGATGATCGCGTGCACGATCGCACTGTCGAAGACGACCTGGGGCCGGCACCTCTACGCGACCGGCGGTAATGCGGAGGCAGCCCGGCGTGCCGGCATCGACGTCGTCCACATGAAGGTGACGGCGTTCGCGCTCTGCTCGGCGTTCGGCGCGATCGGCGGCGTCATGCTCGCCTCGTCACAGTCCTCGGCCTCACTCGACCTCGGCTCCGGCAACGTGCTGCTGTTCTCGGTAGCCGCCGCTGTCATCGGGGGTACGTCGTTGTTCGGCGGCCGGGGCAAGCCGCGGGACGCGATCCTCGGTGCGCTGGTCATCGCGATCATCCCGAACGGCCTCGGCTTGCGCCCGAGCCTGGGCGCCCAGTGGCAGCAGGTCATCACCGGCGTGGTGCTGCTGCTCGCGGCGGCCGTCGACGCGGTCTCCCGCAAGCGCGGCGCCCGCAGCTAACCCTGACCTGGCTTTGAAGTGCGCGCACGTGCGCTGACCCGGCTTTGAAGTGCGCGCGCTCGTCCCCAGCTCAGTGCCTTAGGCCTGCATGTGAAAGCCGGGTCGGCGTGACTCGGTGCACTCTAGAGCCGGGTCAGCGTCATGCGGTGCACTTTAAAGCCGGGTCAGCGGGCTGGGGGGCGACCGTACGTCGTCGTCCGCTCGACCACCGGGCGGCCGATGGCAGCGCCGATGCCGACCAGCTCCTCGACGGTCTTCGCTGATCCGTGCTCGGAGCCGGCCATCCGGGAGATGGTCTCCTCCATCAGGGTGCCGCCGAGGTCGTTGGCGCCGGCGTTCAGCATTGCCTGGGTGCCTTCGGTGCCGAGCTTGACCCAGGAGGTCTGGATGTTGTCGATCCGGCCGTGCAGCATGATCCGGGCCATCGCGTGCACGGCGAGGTTGTCGCGCAGGGTCGGGCCGGGTCGGGCGACGCCGGCGAGGTAGATCGGCGCCGAGTTGTGCACGAACGGAAGCGGCACGAACTCGGTGAACCCGGGCACGCCCTCGTCGATGTTGCGCTGCTGCATGCTGCTGAGCACCTTGAGGTGCCCGACCCAGTGCCGTGGGTGGTCGACGTGGCCGTACATCATCGTCGAGCTCGACCGGATGCCTACGCGGTGCGCCGTGGAGACGATCTCGATCCAGGTGCTGGTGGGCAGCTTGCCTTTGGTCAGCACCCAGCGGACCTCGTCGTCGAGGATCTCGGCCGCAGTGCCGGGGATCGTGTCCAGGCCGGACTCGCGGGCCTTGATCAGGAAGTCCTCGAAGCTCAAGCCGGTGCGGGAGGAGCCGTTGACGATCTCCATCGGGCTGAACGCGTGCACGTGCATCCCCGGGACGCGCTTCTTGACTGCCGCGGCGATGTCGAAGTACGCCGTGCCGGGCAGCTCGGGGTCGATCCCGCCCTGCATGCAGACCTCGGAGGCGCCCAGGTTCCAGGCCTCCTCGGCACGGTCGGCGACCTGGTCCAGCGAGAGCGAGTACGCGTCGTCGTCGGTACGCCGCTGCGCGAACGCGCAGAACCGGCACCCGACGTAGCAGACGTTCGTGAAGTTGATGTTCCTGTTCACCACGTAGGTGACCTCGTCGCCGGAGACCTCCTGGCGCAGGTCATCGGCCAAGCGGATCACCTGCTGCAGCAGGTCGCCCTCGGCGGTCATCAGCGTCAGGGCGTGCTCGTCGGAGAGGTTGCCGGGGTCCTTCTCGGCAGCCTTGAGGGCGGCGACAGCGTCGGACGTCGGGCTTGTCGTGATCTTGGTTTCGACAGGCTCAACCGACGGGGGTTCAGTCTGCGCGATCGACGACCTGAGTTCGTCCCAGTCGCCGTAGACGTTGGCGAAGTCGGAGCGGCGATCGGCGGAGCGGCCCTCGGTGTCGACGGTCTCGTGCAGGTCGGTACGGCCCTTGCCTGCTCCCACGCTGGCGAAACCGCCATCCGGCTCCTGCCACGGCAGGCCGACGGGACGGCGGGTGCCGTCGGTGATCTCCGGTGAGACCAGCCCGTCGGGTCCGGCCAGGGCCGCGACATGGCCGGAGACCCGCGGGTCGATCCACGGCTCGCCGGCCCGGACGTACTCGGGGTGCGCAGTCAGCCGCGCGCGCAGGGTGAAGCCGGCGCTCGCGGTCAGCTCGCGCAGCCGGTCCAGGGAGGGCCAGGGGCGCTCGGGGTTCACGTGATCGGGCGTCAGCGGGGACACCCCGCCCCAGTCGTCGATGCCGGCGCCGAGGAGCGCAGCGCACTCCGCCGATCCCTCGGAGCTGTCGACGAGGTTGGGCGGCGCCTGCAGTCGGACCTTCGGGCCGAGCAGGATCCGGGACACGGCGATCGCCGCGACGTACTCCTCCAGGCCGAGGTCGTCGGTGTGCCGCATCGCGGTGTCCGGCTTGGCACGGAAGTTCTGGATGATGACTTCCTGGACGTTGCCGTACTGGCGGGCCACCCGGCGCAGCGCGAAGATCGACTCCGCGCGCTCGTCGAGGTCCTCGCCGATGCCGATCAACAGCCCAGTCGTGAACGGGACCGAGAGCCGGCCGGCGTCCTCCAGCACCCGCAGCCGTACGTCGGGGTCCTTGTCCGGCGAGCCGTAGTGGGCCTCGCCCTTGGTCTCGAACAGGCGCCGCGACGTCGTCTCGAGCATCATCCCCATCGAGGGCGAGACCGGCTTGAGCCGGTTCATCTCCTCCCACGACATCACGCCCGGATTCAGGTGCGGCAGCAGGCCCGTCTCCTCCAGGACCCGGATCGCCATCGCCCGGCAGTACGCCAGCGTCGAATCGTAGCCCTCCTCGTCCAGCCACGCCTGCGCCTCGGGCCACCGAGCCTCGGGCCGGTCGCCGAGGGTGAACAACGCCTCCGTGCAGCCCAGCGCCGCCCCCTGGCGGGCGATCTCGAGGATCTCATCGGGCGACAGGAACATCCCGCGCCCGGCCCGTCGCACCTCGCCGGGCGTCTCCACGAACGTGCAGTAATGGCACTTGTCGCGGCACAGCTTCGTGATCGGGATGAAGACCTTCGGGGAGTACGTGACCACCCCTGGCCGGCCCGCATCGGCGAGACCGCGGTCCCGGATCCGAGCGGCGACCGCAGTCAGCCTCCCGAGGTCCTCACCGCGAGCCGCGAGCAGCGCGACAGCCTCATCGTGATCGAGCGCAGCGCTGCGCTCCGCGCGCACGAGGGCGCGGCGTACCTGCTGGGGAGTGGCGGTCATCGAGATCAGGCTATCCGGCGTGGCGAGGGGGCGCGGCGAGCACTCATAGAGTGATCAATGGGACTTGGGTAGGCGCGTATTCCCGCAGGCGTCTCGACAAGCTCGACGTCCGGACGTCGAGCCTGTCGAAACCCGCTGCGATCAGCCCACAATCCCTTTGAGCTCGGCGATCAACGCGGTCGGGTCGGCGCCGACGGGGGTCACGTTGAGGCTGGTGACACCGCTCTCGGCGAACGCCGCGACGCGCTCCTTGATGTACGACGCCGGGCCGACGAAGTTGGCTGCCTCGAGCCACTCGGTCGGCACGAGGGCCTCGGCCTCCTTCTTCTTGCCCGAGAGGTACAGCTCCTGGATCTCGGCTGCCTCCTTCTCGTAGCCGTAGGCCACCGCGAGGTCGTTGTAGAAGTTCTTGCCCTTGGCGCCCATGCCGCCGACGTACAGGGCGAAGATCGGACGCGCGAAGTCCAGCAGCGCCTTGGTCTCCGGCCCCTCGCCGATCGCGAGCATGCCACCGGCGACGATGTTCAGTGGACCGAGGTCGGCAGCGCGCTTGGCCGTGCCGGCCTCGATCGGAGCACCCATCACCTGGCCGATCTTCTCGGGGTAGTACAGGTGCGGCAGCAGTCCGTCGGCGATCTCGGCCGCGAGCTCGACGTTCTTCGGGCCCAGTGCGGCGATGTAGATCGGCACCTCGGACCGCTCTGGCTTGGTCAGCAGCTTGAGCGCCTTGCCCATCCCGGTGACGGCACCCTGCTCCTTGGTCAGCGGCAGCTTGAACTCACCGTCGGCCTGGAGCGGCTCGCGCTTCATGCCGGCGCGGATGATCTCGACGATCTCGCGGGTCCGGCCCAGCGGCTTGGCATACGGGACCCCGTGGAAGCCCTCGATGACCTGCGGGCCTGAGGCGCCGAGGCCCAGGATCGCGCGGCCGCCGGAGACGTTGTCCAGGCCGGCGGCTGTCTGGAGCAGCGCGCCCGGCGTGCGGGAGTAGATGTTCATGATCGCCGAGCCGATCTCGACCGTCTCGGTCTTCGCAGCCAGGTAGCCCATCAGCGTGGGGGAGTCGAAGCCGTAGGCCTCCGCGACCCAGACGGTGTCGAGGCCGGCCTTCTCCCACGCGGTGATCTGGTCGGCGGCGTTGCGCGGGTTGCCGTCGTACATGAGCATGGTCGAGATCTTCATCTGCTGCCTTCTCTGATCGAGGGGTGAGCCGGTGGCTACCGTGACAGTAATGCTGTCACGGTTCGGGCGCCAGGTTCAGGCAGGGTGGCTGACGTCACGCGGCAGCTGCAGCCGGCGTACGCCGCCGAGCCGCTTGGCGTAGCGCACGTCCTCGCCGTACGTCGCGAGCAGTCGCCACAGCGTCTCGTGCGCGGCCCACGGCAGCGGATCAATCCCGTTGGACCAGGAGGTGCCGAACCCGATCCAGACTGGCGTCCAGTCCACGGCAAGATCCCAGTCGCCGCGATGGCTCTCGATCAGCCGACGGCGGATCTGGAAGGCCTGCCGTGGACCGTCCTCGCAGATCGGTGCCGTCCGGATCGGCCACGCCCGCAGGTCCAGCGACATCAGTGCCAGCTCGAGGTCGGGCAGCACCGACGGAGCGACCAGGACGGTCGCCACGTTCTCGTGAGGAGCCCGTCGCACCCCGGCACGCTAACCCGGAGCCACGACGGCGTCCAGAGGTTCCGACGTCTCGACATGATCGACGAACGGGGTGGTGACCTGCCGTTGTTGAGCCTGTCGAAACCCGACGAGCGACTCGCGGGCGGGTCTAGGAGTGCCAGGACGCCCAGAGGTCGGCGTAGGAGCCCCCGCGGGCCACCAGCTCGTCGTGCGAGCCGAGCTCGGTGATCCGGCCGTCCTCGACGACCGCGACCCGGTCGGCGTCATGCGCGGAGAACAGGCGGTGCGCGATCGCGATCACCGTCCGTCCCTCCAGTACGGCAGCGAGCGAGCGCTCGAGGTGCCGAGCCGCACGCGGGTCGATCAACGAGGTCGCTTCGTCGAGGACCAGGGTGTGCGGGTCGGCGAGCACCAGCCGGGCGAGCGCGATCTGCTGGGCGTGCGCCGGTGAGATCGCGACAGCTCCGGACCCCAGCGTCGAGGACAGGCCGTCGGGCAGTGCGCGCACCCAGTCGCCGGCATCGACGGCATCGAGCGCGGCATAGAGCTGCTCGTCGGTCGCGCCGGATCCGTCGGGCCCGGCATCGACGGCCAGCGCCAGGTTGTCGCGCAGCGATCCGACGAAGACGTGATGCTCCTGGGTCACCAGCGCCACGTGGCCGCGCAGGTCCGCGAGCGGAAGCTCGGTCAGACCGACGTCACCGACGGTGACCGACCCGGTCCGAGGCGGGTGGATGCCGGCCAGCAGCCGTCCCAGCGTGGACTTGCCGGCTCCGGACGGGCCGACCATGGCGATCCGCTCGCCGATGCCGACCGAGAGGTCGATGCCGTGCAGCACGTCGCGACCACCGCCATAGCTGAACCGGACGTCGGCGGCCTCGATCTTCTCGTCGCTCGGCTGACGGCCGGTCGCGACCCGGTCCTCGGGCACCTGCGCCACGCCGAGCAGCCGGGCCAGCGAGGCACCGCCGACCTGGAGCTCGTCGAGGATCGCGATCACCCGGTCGACCGGATCGATCAGCGCCTGCACATACAGCGTCGCGGTGGTGACGTCGCCGAGGCTGGCGTGGCCGTGCAGGTAGAGCCAGCCGCCGAGCAGCAGGGTCGCCACGGTCGGCACCAGGTAGGCGGTCTCCACGCTCGGGAAGAAGATCGTCCGCAGCGAGAGCGTGTACCGCTCGGCCCGGTAGGACTCGGCGATGTCGGCGTCGACCTGGTCGATCCGGATCTGCTGCAAGCCCAGCGCCTCGACGGTCCGGGCGCCCTAGACGGTCTCGGTGAGGCTGGCGTTGATCGTGGAGTAGGTCTGCCCCTCCCACAGGTAGCCGTCCTTGGCGCGGGCCAGGTACCAGCGCAGCGCGATCACCAGCGGCGGTACGCCGAGCAGGCACGGCAGCAGCACCCACCACCCGACGATCACCGCAGCGACTAGCGTCGTCGCCGCCGTCACCAGCGCGATCACCCACTCCGGCAGCGCCCAACGCACGGAGTAGCCGAGCTGCTCGACGTCGCGCGAGGTCCGGGTCAGCAGGTCGCCGCTGCCGGCGCTCTCGACTACCCCGATCGGCAGGTCCAGGGCGTTGTCGACGAAGTCCTCGCGCAGCTCGGCCAGTACCTGCTCGCCGAGGACCTGCGAGCGCAGCCGGGCAAACCGGGTCAGCACCGTCTGGGCGAGCAGGAAGCCGGCAAGGATCAGGGTGATGTGGTCGACGTGGGCGGTCGTGGTCCCGTCATGCACGGCTTGGACGAGCTGACCGAGCAGCCAGGGTGCGGCGAGCCCGGCGCCGGCCGCCAGCACGTGCAGCGTCAGTGCGAACGAGATCTGCCGTGGGTGCCTGCGGAACAGGTCGCGCAGGTAGCTCCGTACGGCGCTCTGGTCTGCGACCGGCAGGGCGTCGGCGGGCGGCTCGGTCGACGGCGGTTCGTGCTTCACCGTGCCGCCTCCTCGTCCGCCTCTTCGCGGGTCACTACCGTCCGGTACGCCGGGCAGGTGGCCAGCAGCTCGGCATGGGTGCCCTCCGCGGTGACCCGGCCGTCGCGAAGGAACGCGACCCGCTCGGCGTGGCTGAGCAGCAGCGGGCTCGACGTGGTGATCACCGTCGTACGACCGGCGCGAAGCCGCACCAGGCGCTCGGCGATCCGGGCCTCGGTATGCGCGTCGACTGCCGAGGTCGCCTCGACCAGCAGCAGCACGTCGGACTCCCGGGCCAGCGCGCGGGCCAGGACGAGACGCTGGCGCTGCCCGCCGGAGAACGAGCGCCCTTTCTCGGCAACGACCGTGTCCAGCCGGGCGGGAAGCGCGTCGAGGACGTCGGCGGCAGCGGCGGTGTGCAGGGCCTCTTCGACGGCAGCCGACTCCGACCGGCCGGCCCGCAGCTGGTCGCCGAGCGGACCCGAGAACAGCACGGCTGCGGTATCAGAGACCACGATCCGCTCCCGGACCAGCGCCCGCGGCAGGCGCTCCAGCGGTACGCCGCCCCAGCGCACGTCGCCCTCGACGAACCTGCCGAGCCGGTCGACGACGAGCGCCGCGTCCTCGGGCGGGTCGGAGACCAGCGCTGTGAGCAGGCCGGGGGCGACCCTGAGCCCGCTGGCGACGTCGACGAGCTCGCTGCCGGCGGCCGGCGCCGCGGCCGGGTCGGCTGGGTCGTCGACGTCGGGTTCGAGCCGGAGCACGGTGGCGATGCGCCCCGCCGCGACGTACGCCCGGATCCACTTGTTCGCAGCCTCGGTCGCGGTGCGCAGCGGCAGCACCAGGAACGCGGCGTACCCGTAGAAGGCGACCAGCTCGCCCGGCGTGATCCGGTCCTGGACGGCGAACCGCGCCCCCAGCCAGACGACCACGACAACGAAGACGCCCGGCAGGAAGACCTGCAGCGCATCGAGGATCGACTGCAGCCCGGCCACCCGTACGCCGGCGTAGCGGACCTTCTGCGACTCGGCGCGGTAGCGCTCGCTGAAGACGCGCTCGCCGCCGATCCCGCGCAGCACCCGCAGGCCGCTGACGATGTCGGTCGCGACGTTGGCCAGGTGGCCCATCATCTCGCGCTGCTCCAGGTTGCGCTTCTGCAGTGGGCTGAGCAGCGGGCCCAGGCAGAGCAGCAGCAGCGGCACGCCGAGGAGCACGACCAGGCCGAGCGTGACCGAGGTCTGCAGCAGGATCACGGCGACCACCACGAACGAGACCAACGAGCCCATGGCTCGAGCGAGCACGTCCATCGCGTTGCCGACGTGGGAGAGGTCGTTGGTGCCGATCGCGACCACCTCGCCGGTGGCGACCCGCTTGGACAGGGTGGCGCCGAGGTGGGTGGCTTGGCGGGTCACCAGCTGCACGACCCGGTACGCCGCGGTCAGCCAGTTGGTGACCGCGAACCGGTGCCGCATGATGCCGCTGGTCGACTGCAGCACGCCGATCCCGAACAGGATCGCGGCCCACTTCTCCAGCTCGTGGGGGTCGCGGCCGGTCACGCCGGCATCGATCGCCTTGCCGATCACCGCCGGCACCACGGCCGAGCAGGTCATCCAGGTGACACCGAAGACCATCCCCATGGCGACGGTCCGCCACTGGCCGCGCAGGACCCAGCCCAGGAACCGCCACGGGGTGCGCGCATCGGCTTGACCGGGGTGTTCCAGGGGGAGCGTGCGCACCAGCCCTACGTTACGAAGCCCGGGTGCTCAGGGCGAACGATTTACTCCTCCAGGAGGGCCGCGCCGGACATCCTGCGTCAGCGCGCGAGGTCCTCGACGACCTCGGCGCCCGGCAGCTCGCCGAGCAGGTGCCCGGGCAGGATGATCTTGGCGCCGCGGATGCCGGCACCGACCAGGACGACCGGCGTGCTGATCACCCGCGCGTCGACCAGCAGCCGCCAGTCGGCGGGAGTGCCGATCGGGGTGATCCCGCCGTACTCCATCCCCGTCTCGGTGACCGCGCGGTCATGGTCGAGGAACGAGCACTTGCGGACGTCGAGCAGCCGCTTGACCCGGTTGTTCACGTCGGCACGGGTGTCGCCGCGGACCACGCAGGCCGCGATCTTCTCGACGCCCTCGCGCTTTCCGGCGATGACGACGCAGTTCGCGCCGGCGTCCAGCGGTACGCCGTAGACGTCCACCGTTGCCGAGGTCTCCGAGAGCGCCGCGTCGATCGCGACGACGCCGACCTGGTCGGCGTACGGCCAGTCCCGCAGCAGTGCCGCGACTGGAGCGCCGAGGAGATCCGGTCGGTCCAGGGCCGGGAGGGTGGTGAGGCTGCCGAGAGTGTGCACGCCGGGTGACATGCCACCCACCGTAAAGCGGCGGTTGACCTCGTCGACACCTGCAGTCCACCCGGTGTGCTGATCCTGGATCCATGGCACCGCGGATGACCGGACCTGACGACCAACCGATCGTGATCGGGCACCGGGGCGCGAGCGGCCACCGCCCGGAGAACACCCTCGCCGCCTTCGAGCTGGCCTACCGGCTAGGCGCCGACTCGGTCGAGCTCGACGTCATCGCCACCAAGGACGGCGCCCTGGTCTGCCGCCACGATGTCGAGATCACCCGGACCACCGACGTCGCCTCGTTGCCGCAGTTCGCGCACCTGCGCCGGACCATCGAGATGAACGGCGAACCGGTCACCGGCTGGTTCGTCCACGACTTCACCCTCGCCGAGCTGCGCGAGCTGAGCACCCGGGAGCGGTGGCCCAACAAGCGCGCAGCCAGCGCTACCCACAACTTCACCTACCCGATCCCGACGCTCGCCGAGGTGATCGAGTTGCGCGACCGGGAGTCGCTGCGGGCCGGACGGCACCTCGGCATCCACGTCGAGATCAAGTCGCCTGAGTTCCTGCGAACCCAGGGCATCTGGCTCCCCGACCTGCTGCGCGACCTCGTCGGCGCGGACCTGACCTGGCTCAGCTTCGCCGAGGCTGCGCTGCTCGACCTGGCGGCGCCGCGGATGGTGCGCCTGTTCGAGAAGAGCCCGGCGACCAAGGATGTTGCCCGCGTCGCCGAGTACGCCGGTGCGATCGGCGTACGCCGCAAAGCGGTGCTGAGGCGTGATGCGGATGGCCGGGTCGACGGCCCCTCGAACCTGGTGGGGATGGCGCACGACCGCGACCTGGACGTCCTGGTCTGGACGCACCGGGCCGAGAATCAGCACCTGCCGGTCGACCTGCAGATCGGCACCAACCCGCACGGTCACGGCGACGCAGCAGGCGAGGCTGAGTTGCTCTTCGCTGCTGGCATCGACGGTCTGATCAGCGACTTCCCTGAGGTGGCGATCCTCGGGCTCAACCGGCTTCCCGGTCGCGCGATCGCCCGCTGATCCGAGGCCTCAGGCGCCAGTATCCGGCAGCGTAGCGACGGGGGTCGGCGGAAGCGGCGTGGAGCTTGGCACCGGGCCCGGCCCGGCCGCGAGGCTGAGGCTGGCCGACGAGGTGTAGTCGTTGACGTTGTCGTCGATGTGCGTATGCACCGTGCCGGCCAGCGTGACCGCGCCCGCCGCCCCGTCAGCCTCCGTCACTGTGTACGGCGCGCTCAGGGTGCAGGTCACGGTCGCGTTCGGGCTGATCCAGTCCGACGGGCAGGTCACGTCGATCTCGGCGCTGGTGAGCAGAGGGGTGACGAGGCTGTCGATCTTGATGTCCAGGCCGCCGATGTTGGTCACCGTGATCGAGAAGTCGATCGTGTCGCCCGGGTCGGTGGTGCCGTCTCCGTCGGTGTCGGTGATCGTCCCAGTTGCCAGCGTCAGCGTGACGTTGGTGCCGTCGGTCGAGGTCGGACCCTCGTCGGCGAAGGCGACGCCCGAGCCGGCGACCAGGACGAGGAGTGCGGCGGGAAGCGCACGGCGCAGGAGGGAGGAGCGGCTCATCACGGATCCTTCGGTGCGGACAGTCAGCGGATCCCGAGTGCACCGATCATGGCAGATCGCGCGCTGTCGAAGGCCGTGATTGCGCCACTCAGCTCTCGTAGAGCGCGATGATCTCGTCGGCGTAGTTGGTGTGCACTACGCGGCGCTTGAGCTTCAGCGTCGGGGTCAGCTCGGCCGACTCGGCGGTCCACTCGACCGGCAGCAGCGTCCATTTCTTGACCTGCTCAGGCCGGGAGAGCCGCTCGTTGGCAGCCTCGACCGCCTGGCCGACGATGCCGAGGATGGCCGGGTTCTCCGACAGTCTGGTGAGGTCGGCCGCCTCGTCGCCGGTGATGCCGAGCTTGCCGGCGACGATCGGCGCGACGTCCGGGTCCAGGGTCAGGATCGCTACGACGTACGGTTTGCCCTCGCCGAAGGCGAGAGCGTGGCCCACCAGCGGGCTCTCCTTGAGGTAGTTCTCGATATTGGACGGCGCGATGTTCTTGCCGGCCGACGTGATGATCATTTCCTTCTTCCGGTCGACCACCTTCAAGAAGCCGTCCGCGTCGATCTCGCCGATGTCGCCGGTGTGCAGCCAGCCCTCGGCGTCGATCAGCTCGCCGGTTGCCTCGGGGTTCTTGTGATAGCCCGTGGTGGTGACCGGTCCGCGGGTGAGGATCTCGCCGTCCTCGGCGAGCGAGACCTCGATGCCGGGTTGGGCGCGCCCGACGGTCCCGAGTCGGAACGCGTCCGGCCCGCAGGCGGTGACCGACCCACAGGTCTCGGTCATTCCGTAGATGTCGTAGATCGAGAAGCCGAGCCCGGCGAAGAAGCGCGCGGTCTCTAGCGGCATCGGGGCCGAGGCACTGCCGGCCCAGGTCACCCGCTCCAGACCGAGCATCGCCTTCATCGGGGTCAGGACGGCTGCATCCACTGCGTCGAACCGGGCCTGCAGCTCGGGACTGGTGGTGCTGCCGTACTGCAGCGACTCGACGTACTCCAGCCCGACGGCCATCGCGTCGGCGACGGCGGCCTTCTTGGCCTCGTCGGTCTCCATCGCGAGCAGGCCGCCGATGCCGGTCTGGATCTTCTCCCAGACCCGCGGAACGCCGAAGAAGCGGGTCGGCCGGACCTGGCCGAGTGCGCCGACCAACTGGCCGGGGTCGCCGATCAAGTAAAGATGGGCGCCCTGGATCTGGGGCAGGTAGATGCCCAGCACCCGCTCCGCGATGTGCGCGTAGGGCAGGTAGGAGACGCCGATGTTCTCGCCCTCGAGCTTGTTGGTCCGGTCGGTGCTCTCGACCTCGAAGACGACGTTGCGGTGGGTGATCACCACGCCCTTCGGGTTCCCGGTGGTGCCCGAGGTGTAGAGGATCGTGACCGGGTCCTCGGGGGTGATCGCCTGCCAGCGGCGCTCGACCTCGGCTTCGTGCGCCGCACGCGTGGCCCGGCCCTTCGCGACGAGCTCGACCCAGGTCAGCGCACCCGCGGGTGCCTCGGCGTCGATCACGACGACCTGTGTGACCGAGCCGGCGGCCAGGGCGTCGGACCAGCGCGCCAGGTGGTCGGCGGTCTCCAGGATCACCACGGCCGGGGTGGAGTGCCCGGCGACGTAGGCGACCTGGCTGGGGGAGAGGGTGTTGTAGATCGACATCGCGACGGCGCCGGCGTGCATGGCCCCGATGTCGGCCAGGACGTGCTCGATCCGGTTGCGGGCCATCATCGCGACCCGGTCGCCGGGCTGGACGCCGAGCTCGACCAGTGCCGCAGCCAGATCGAGGCCCTGCTCGCGCAGCTCGCGCCAGCTCAGCGTGCGCCACTCGGCGGGGTCGACACCGATCTTGTCGGAGTACGCCGGGTTGTCACCCTGCGCCGCGACCGTCTCGGCGAACGCGGAGGCGATCGTGCGCCCCTTGATCAGCGCGTCGATCTCGGAGCGCTCGGCGAGTACGTCGGTCATGGGTTCTCCTGTGGGTCGGAGGGTTTCGACGGGCTCAACCACCGGGGTGAGATGCGCTGGTGAGTTCACCACCGCTGGTTGAGCCTGTCGAAACCTGATGAGGTTCTGTACGACTTGGGGCTAGTAGCTTTTCGGCAAGCCGAGCATCGAGGTACCGATGTGCGCAAGGACGAGTTGCTCGGAGACGGGGATGTTCTTGCCGATCCGGGCGTCGCGGAACATCCGCTCGACCGGGTACTCCTTGGAGTACGCCATCCCGCCGAGGGTCTGGAAGGCCTGGTCCGCTGCCTCCCAGGCGACCTGCGCGCCGGTGAGCTTGGCGACGTTCGCCTCGTTGCCGCACATCTGGCCGTTGTCGAAGAGCCACGCCGCCTTGTAGGTCATGAGCCGGGCCAGCTCGGTCTTCGCCTTGATCTGGGCGAGCGGGAACTGGATCGCCTGGTTGGCGCCGATCGGGCGCCCGAAGACCTCGCGCTCACGGGCGTACTTCGCGGCGACGTCGAGCGCGGCGTCCGCCGACCCCACGCCACCGGCGGCCGCCAGGATCCGCTCCGGATTGAGCACGTCCCAGAGCACGCCGAAGCCCTTGTCGACCTCGCCGAGCACGTTCTCGGCCGGCACCCGGACGTCGTCGAAGAACACCTGCGAGGAGTTCAGGATGTTGCTGCCCATCTTCGGGATCGGCGTGTAGGACAGCGTGCCGGCGGCGAGCGCCTCCTTCACGTCGACGAGGAACAGGGTGAAGCCGTGGGTCCGGTTCCCGCCGGCCTCCTTGGCCTCGGCGGCGGGGATGGTCCGGGTGACGGCGACCATCCAGTCGGCTCGCTCTACGTTGGAGATCCAGACCTTCTGGCCCTTCAGCAGGAAGTCGTCTCCGTCGCGTCGCGCGGCCGTCTTGATCTCGATCGCGTTGCTGCCGGCATCCGGCTCGGTCAACGCGAAGCTGAACTGGATGTCGCCGGCGGCCAGCCCCGGCAGGATCCGCTGCTTCTGCTCGTCGGTGCCGTGCCGGACCAGCGTCATCGCGCCGAAGCCTGGGGTGGTCACGTAGATGAACGTGCCCTGGGTGCCGCCCGAGGCGCAGAGGGTGTCGTTGGCGACCGCGAGCTCGAGAAGGCCCTGCCCGCCACCGCCGTACTCCTCGGGGATGCAGAGGCCGAGCCAGCCGCCCTGGCCGAGGTCGCGGAAAACCTCATCGGGGAAGCGGTGCTCCTCCTCGCACGCCGACCAGTACGCGTGGTCGTACTTCGCGGCGACGGCTGCGACGCCGTCGCGGACCGCGATCGCCGACTCGGGAAGGTTGAAGTCCATCGGGTTCCTTAGTCTCGGGCGATCACAGGCCGAGCGAGCGGCCGATGATCTCCTTCTGGATCTCGGTCGTGCCGCCGTAGATGGTCGAGATCCGGCTGTCGAGGTACGCCTTGGCGATCGGGTACTCCAGCATGTAGCCGTAGCCGCCGTGCAGCTGGACGCCCTGGTTGACCAGCTTGTTCTGCGTCTCGGTCGCCCACCACTTGGCCATCGAGGCATCGGTGGTGTCGAGTTTGCCGTCGAGGTGCTTGCGGAGGCAGTCGTCGACGAAGGTCTGGGTGACCCGGGCCTCGGTGGCCATCTCGGCGATGGTGAAGCGGGTGTTCTGGAACTTGCCGATCGGCTTGCCGAACGCCTCACGCGTCTTGGCGTAGTCCAGGCACAAGTCGACGACGTGGCTGCACGCGGCGGCGGCCTGGGCGGCGATGATCAGCCGCTCCTGGGGCAGGTTCTGCATCAGGTAGATGAAGCCCTGGCCCTCCTCGCCGAGCAGGTTCGTCTTCGGCACGACGACGTCGCTGAACGAGAGCTCGGCGGTGTCTTGGGCGTGCAGACCGATCTTGTCGAGGTTGCGGCCGCGCTCGAAGCCCTCCATGCCGGCCTCGACGACTAGCAGGCTGAAGCCGAGGTGGCCGGCCTCGGGGTTGGTCTTCGCGACGACGATCACCAGATCGGCATTGATGCCGTTGGAGATGAACGTCTTCGAGCCGTTGAGGATGTAGTGGTCGCCCTTGTCGACGGCGCCGGTCCGCACGCCTTGCAGGTCGCTGCCCGCGCCCGGCTCGGTCATCGCGATGGCGGTGATGACCTCGCCGGAGACGCAGCCGGGCAGCCAGCGCTGCTTCTGCTCCTCGTTCGCGATGGCGGAGAGGTACGGGACGATGATGTCGGAGTGCACCGAGAAGCCCGGGCCGTTCGCGCCGGCACGGGTCTGCTCCTCGGAGACGATCACGTTGAAGCGGAAGTCGTCGATCCCGGCGCCGCCGTACTCCTCGGCCACGTCGAAGCAGAGCAGCCCGGTCTCGCCGGCCTTGGTCCACAGCTCGCGGGGGACGATGCCGTCCTTCTCCCACTGGTCGTGGTAGGGCACGACCTCTTTGTCGAAGAAGGTGCGGACGGTCTGACGGAAGTCCTCGTGCTCAGCGGTGAAGATGTCGCGCATGGCGGCTGGTCGTCCCTCTCGGTTCGGGGGCCGCGCCCGGGACGGATCCGGTCCGGAACCGGGGCCGCGGCAATAGTGACAAGGCAACTGTTACAGCAATACTGTCACGATACAGGTCGCTCGGGACCGACCCCGGGCAGCGCGCTGCGTCGCCACCGAGACTGCCAAATCTACTGTTACAGTCCGACCGTGCCAGTTCGGCGAGCGCCGGGGCACGGTGTCATCGTCAAGCAGGCAGGGGACGTCGTGAGTACGCAGGCCGACGAGCAATTCACTGTCGACGAGCTCGCCGCGATCACCGGCATGACCGTGCGCACGACGCGGTATTACGCCGGGCTAGGGCTGCTGCCGCCGCCGATGCGCCGCGGCCGGATGGCCTACTACTCCGCACAGCACCGGGCCCGCCTCGAGCTGATCCGCGCGCTCCAGGACCATGGCTTCACGCTTGCCGCAATCGAGAAGTACCTCGCGCGGATCCCCGTGGACGCCTCGGTCGAAGACCTCGCCGTCCAGCGCGCGATGCTGACGTCGTGGAAGTCCGGCGGCCACGAGCGGGTGACCCGCCGCCAGCTCGAGGCGCGTGTCGGCCGGCGGCTCGACGACGAGATGCTCCAGCGGCTGATCGGCACGATGTCGGTCCGCGAGGAGGAGGACGGCAAGTACGAGGTTCTGCCGGCCTTCGAGGTCGGAGTGAAATCACTCGACCTCGACATCCCGCTGGACTCTCTGATCGAGGCCGGCATCGCGATCAACAAGCACATGGACGCCCTAGCCGACGAGCTCACCGAGGTGCTCAAGGACCGGGTGCTGGCGCCGTACCTGGAGAGCCCGAAGACCGAGGCCGACAAGGCCCGCTTCGAGCAGACCATGTCGAGCCTGCGCCAGCTCACTCTCGAGGCGGTGGTCAGCGGCTTCCAGCGTGCCGCCAACCAGGTCATCGAGCGGTCCCTGACGCGCTAGCCGTTCGTCGGGTCTGTCGAGGCGTGGTGACCTGAGAGTCGCCTCAGCCCGCGACCGGCATGATCGCCCAGGCGACGGCGTACGCGATGAGCGTGGCCGGCAGGCCGAAGACCAGCGCCACGACCGCGGCGACCCGGACCAGTGTCGGGTCGATGCCGAGGTAGCGGGCGAGGCCGCCGCAAACGCCGGCGACCATCTGATCGTTGGGGGTCCGGGTGAGCTGGCGGGCTTGGAACTGGTCCGGGCCCTGGTGGTAGGGCCCCTGCTGGTACGGGCCCTGGTACGGCGGTGGTGGGGGCGGCTGCTGCTGCTCGTTGCTCATCGGGGGCCCCCGTCCGGGTCGATGATCTGGGTGGGGTCGACGGTGGTGTCGTCGGTCTGGTCTTCTGCTGGTGGGTCATCGGAGGTCTCCGCGGCCGCGGGCGCCTCGGCGGCCGCGGCGTACATGGGCGCTGCGAACCGCTGCGCCTTCGTACGTCGCGCAGCGGCCAGGCTGGCGAGCAGCCCGATGACGCCGGCCCCGATCAGCACCACCGCGATGCCGGCGCCGAGCCGGTGCACGTGCGTGTCCCCCGCATCGGTGATCAGCCACACGCCGGCGATGCCGACGAAGATCAGACCCATCACGAGGTGCGGGACGCTCATCGTCCGCGGCTCGTTCGACTGGTTCATCTCGCTCATTGCTGCTCCACATCGATCTGCCCGGCGCGGACGTTGAGGTCCAGCACGAGGGGGGCTGCGGTAGTGGTCGGGGTCCCGACCAGGCGGCGCACGGTCTTGTCCTGCACGCCGCCGCTGTCGTACCCGGGGAGGTCGATACCGCCTGCGAAGCCGAGCTTCGCGTGCACGATGACGTTCATCGAGCGCGGCACGGTGACCATGACCTGGCCGGCGTTAAGACGCATCGTGATCACCCGTCCCGCAAGTGCGGCGGGGTCGCTGACCTTCGTCAGGTCGACGTCGATCCGGCCCAGCGGAGCGCGATAGCTGCT
Source organism: Marmoricola sp. (assembly GCA_035695505.1). Taxonomy (GTDB): domain Bacteria; phylum Actinomycetota; class Actinomycetes; order Propionibacteriales; family Nocardioidaceae; genus Marmoricola. The sequence continues at coordinate 53,651 of DASRRQ010000039.1, forward strand.
CTGCACGTCGGCCGCGACCTTTGGTGTCGCCTCGATATTGCGGCCGTCGAGATGGAACGTGCCGACGACCGTGGCGAAGGCGAGGACCAGCGCCGAGACCAGGCCGATCAGGACGAGTCCGCCGGGTCGGCCGGCGAAGGAGCCGATCAGCAGCATCGCGCCGGTGATCCCGAGCGCAACGGCTGGGTAGACGCCGGCTGCGACGTGGTTCGGACCGCCGGCCAGAGCTAGCACGCTGATCAAGATCAACGCCAGCGTCGGCCAGAACCAGATGATCCCGGTGCGCTTCGGACGGGGCGGGATGAGCGGCGGCCGCGTCCACGGTGGCGGATCCTGGATGGGCCGCGGTGCTTGCCACAAAGGCGTCGTGGGCTCGTACACGGTGCGCTCGGTCGTCCAGCCCTGTGGCGTGGCGGTGGCGCTCGCGGCGGCCGGGTCGGTTGCGGCGGCGGCGGCGTACGGACCGGCGTATCCGGCAGAGCTCGGCGCCACCCAGCCCGCGCTCGCCCGACGGTGGTCGACGCGGCGGTCGCGGGCGATCAGCACGATGCCGATCACGACGGCGACGCTGGCGATCGGCCAGCCGGCGTTGAACCCGCTGAACGCATCGCCCATTGCCAGCAGGAACGCGACACCGGCTGCGGCGAGGAGCAGGATCTTGCGCGGCTCGCCGTTGACCTGGAGGACGGCGCGGTTGCTGCCGTCCTCGGGCACGAAGATCCAGCAGACGCCGTAGATCACGACGCCGGCGCCACCGAAGAGGGTCAGGACGGCGAGCAGGACCCGGATGATCGTCGGGTCGATGCCGAAGTGGCGGCCGATGCCGCCGGCGACACCAGCTAGGTAACGGTCCGTCGTACTGCGGCGCAGCCGGTCCAGGTCCTGGCGTGGCGGCTCCGGTGGCTGGTAGCCGCCCGGACCGGGTGCCTGGTCGGCGCCGGGCGGCGGGCTGAAGGAGGTGTCGTTCATGTCTCCATCGTGGTCGCTCGGCGCCGCGCCCACCATCGGGGACGACCCTGATTCTCCGGCGAACGGGCTCAGGGTGCGGTCCGGGGTCGCGCCCGATGCCCGCGTCGGCGGCGGATGCCACGATGGACCCGTGAGCAGTCCTCCTCCTGGCCCGGTCCCCGGCGCCGGCCCGGCCCCCAGGGGCGCGCCGGCGCGCGCGTTCCGGGATCCCGAGGCGGGGATGCTCGGCGGCGTTGCGACCGGCCTAGCCGAGCACGTGCGGCTGCCGGTGATGTGGGTGCGGATCGGGTTCGTCGGCGCGACGGTGCTGGGCGGGTTCGGCGTGATGTTCTACGCCGGCCTCTGGATGGTGCTCCCTGTACGCCGGCACTTCGACCCCTCCGCTCCCGGGCTCGAAGCTGCCGACCGACAGGGCAAGCGGCCGCCTCGGATACTGAGGCTCGCCGACTACGGGCCGCTGGTCGCGATCGCCGTGATCGGGCTGGGCATCGCCGCGCTGGTGGCGATGATCTCCGGTCGCGGCGGCTTCCTGGTGCCGGTGGTGCTGGCCTTCGGCGGCATCGCGGTGCTGTGGCGGCAGGCCGACGATGCTCAGCGCGAGCGGTGGGTCGACTCGACTGGCCGGATCAATGTGGTCCGGGTGATCGTCGGCGAGGGCGGCGCTGCGCCGTACCTGCGGCTGGTCGTCGGAGCCGTGATGCTGGTCTCCGCGATCGTTCTGGTGACGGTCGGGGGCAGCGGCCTCAGCGCCGCCCGCGATGTGCTGATCGCTACCGGCCTCGGGCTCCTCGGCATCGTGGTGATCGCCGGGCCTTGGCTGATCCGGCTGACCTCGGACCTGGCCGAGGAGCGTGCCGAGCGGATCCGCTCCCAGGAGCGTGCCGATGTGGCCGCGCACCTGCACGACTCGGTGCTGCAGACGCTGACCCTCATCCAGAAGTCGGCAAGCGACCCGGCGGCCGTCGCCCGGCTCGCGCGCGCCCAGGAGCGCGACCTGCGATCCTGGCTCTTCGACTCCGGCCGCGGCGACGCGACGACGCTCGCTGCGGCGCTGCGGGCTCTTGGCGGCGAGGTCGAGGACACCTACGGCGTGCCGGTCGAGGTGGTCTGCGTGGGCGACCTGCCGGTGGTCGAGGACCTGCGTCCACTCGTGCTCGCGACCCGCGAGGCGGTCGTCAATGCGGCTCGGCACTCCGGTGCCGCGAAGGTCGACGTGTACGCCGAGGCCGGTACTACGGAGGTCGAAGTCTTCGTCCGCGACCGCGGCACCGGCTTCGACCCCGAGGCTGTCGCCGCCGATCGGCACGGCGTCCGTGACAGCATCGTCGAGCGGATGCGGCGCCACGGCGGCTCCGCGGAGGTCCGGAGCACACCGGGCACGGGCACCGAGGTCCGGCTGGCCCAGCCGATCGGAAGGGGAGTCTGATGGCGAGCGGGGCAACGAGGCACAGCGTGGTCATCGTCGACGACCACGCGATGTTCCGGGCCGGCGTACGGGCGGAGCTGGGGGATGCCGTCGAGGTGCTGGCCGAAGCCGCCGATGTCGACGAGGCCGTCGCTGCCGTCCTCGCCGGGAGACCCGATGTGGTCCTGCTCGACGTACACCTGCCGGGAGGCGGCGGTGCCGAGGTGATCCGGCGTACGGCGGTCAAGGCGCCGGGCACGAAGTTCCTGGCGCTCAGCGTCTCAGATGCCGCCGAGGACGTGATCGGCACCATCCGCTCCGGTGCGCGCGGCTATGTCACCAAGTCGATCACCGGCGAGGAGCTGATCGACGCGATCGGCCGGGTCGCAGCCGGGGACGCGGTGTTCTCGCCGCGGCTGGCCGGCTTCGTCCTCGACGCCTTCGCAGGCACCATCGAGGTGGCCGCCGTCGACGAGGACCTCGACCGGCTCACCGAGCGCGAGCGCGAGGTGATGCGCCTGATCGCCCGCGGCTACTCCTACAAGGAGGTCGCCGGCGAGCTCTTCATCTCGATCAAGACCGTCGAGACCCACATGGGCTCGGTCCTGCGCAAGCTCCAACTGAGCTCGCGTCATGAGCTCACCCGGTGGGCTAACGAGCGCCGCCTGCTCTGAGGCCTCGCAGGGCCCCGGACGGTCGAGACGTGGTGGCGTGCGCGCGGAACCGAGCCTCCGCTCGTCGAGCAGCGAGGCACGAGCTGACGGTCGAGACGTGGTGAGCCTCGCGCCCACCGAAACTGAGTACCTGTACGGATGCCGCCCGCGCTGGCCGACCGCGACCGTAGAGGCATGGACAAGACACTCAGAAGCCGCATCCGCACGATCGGCTGGCTGCGTCTTTACGACAGCGGGCTCGTCGTGGCGTCCGCGGTCTCTGTTGTCGCCTCGTGTGTCGGGATCGTCATCGGCGGCCACGCGATGAAGGCCGCCGGCGCCGACGGGGATGGTCTCGAAGGCTTCTGGTTCGTTGTAGGCCTGGCGTTCCTGCCAGTCACCGTACCGGCGTTGTGGTGCAGCATCGTGGCGGTGCGAATCCGCCGGCGTGGCCCGAGAACTGCTGCTGCGCTGCTGCTGTTCTCCGCCGTGACGGGAGCACCGATCTGGCTGTTCGCGGGTCTGGCCAGCCTGCTGCTCGGGAGCGGAGCAGGATGAGCGCGCCGCTTTTCGGTTCGCCACGAGGCCATCGCCGGTATTGGTTCAGCAACGGCCAGGTCCGAGCCTGCGACCCGCTCGCGATCAGGCTGGTCGGTCCGACGCTGTTCTTCGCGATGTTCTGGCTCGGCTGAGGCGTCCTAGGGCAGCAGCGTCGCCCAGGTGGGGCGCCACGTCGCCGTACGCTGCTGCATCTCCCAGGCGAGGCCGCGCAGGGTCGGTCCCTTACCGGAGTACCACGGCGGCAGGCTGTCGAAGGCGCGTGCAACCGTGATCCGGCCGACGGCGACGCGGACCTGCGCCGCCAGCCAGGCTCCCGAGTCCTCGCCAGCCTCGAGCAGGTGCAGTTCGCGCAGGACGTTGTTCAGGCTCGCCTGGTGCGCTTCGGGGAGCCAGGGGGCGTCGCCGAGCGAGACCAGCTCGCCCTCCTCGACCAGCACGGTGTGCTCGAAGCTGATCCCCGGTTCACTGATCCGCAGCCACCGCGCGAGCAGCGTCGGGCGCTCGGGAAGACCGCGGTCGCGCTCGCCGGTGTCGCGCATCTGCCGGTGGATCTGGGCCTTGAGCCGGTTGCGGATTGCGCCCTGTACGGCGACGTGGGCGACCCCGTGCGCAGCCTCGAGCAGCGAGCCGGTGGCGAGGCCGCCGCGGGCCTCGGCGGCCAGCTGCGGGTCGGCCCGCAGCAACGGCGTGAGCAGGTCGATGACGCCGTCGAACATACCGGTCGTGCTGGTGTCCCAGCCGTCGCGGGAGTACCAGGCCAGGAAGCCCGGTTTCGTCGAGCGGATCGAGCGGTAGACGGCGTTCGAGCTGGCCCAGTCCGGGGCTCCGTCGAGGACATCGAGGTGCTGGCTGATCGCGTCCTTGGCTGACCCGTCTGCGATGCCCCAGAGCACGGCGCGACCGCCGCCGATCCGCTGCATGCTCGCCCAGGACCGTCCGTACTCGTAGGTCAGCACGTGCTCGTCGGCATCCAGCGAGGCGCGGGCGCCTTCGGGCAGGCGATCGCCAGCCGTCAGGACCGCCCAGGACCACCACAGGTCGTCGGCGGACGCCAGATCGTCCGCTTCCATGGGGTCATTGTGCCGCGCCGGGGGTCGATCCCTTCAGGCCCAAATCGGGATAGTCCCTAGCGAGTTGCATGCCTTTCAGGACAAAAAGGATGCAACTCGCTAGGGACTATCTCAATTCGTGGGGGGAGGCGGCGGGCTGGCACGACGGGCACCACCACACGGTGCGCTCCTGGCCTTCGGGGCCGAGCTCGCTGACGCGGATCGGCGTGCTGCAGCGCAGGCACGGGCCCTGGCGGCGGTAGACCCAGAGGCGGCGGCCGGGGCGGCGGTCGCCGGTGGTGATCCGGCTGTGCCGGTCGCGGTGCGCCTCGAGCATCCGGTGAGCCAGCCCGACCATCCGGGGCAGATCCGGTACGGCGTCGACGCGGGTGAACGGGTCGACGCCGGAGACGAAGCAGATCTCGGCGCGGTAGACGTTGCCGATCCCGGCCAGGTTGCGCTGGTCGAGCAGGGCCTCGCCGATCGGGACGTGCGCCCAGCGGCGCAGCCGGCGTACTGCCTCCCCGGC
>DASRRQ010000040.1:0-40841 GCA_035695505.1 Marmoricola sp.
GACCTTGCCAAGCACCTCTGAGCGTGGCTCCGAGGGCAAAAGCGTTCACAAAAACGCTCACCTAAGCCAAACGGCCTCACCCCCGGAATCTATCTCCGCAGGTCAGGCCGCCTTTTGGCTCCCCCGGTCGGACTCGAACCAACAACCCTCCGATTAACAGTTGCGTCCGCGCATATGCACGCGTGCGCGCGCTCGATGTCCGCAATGTCGATATGCGCCGACGCATCAAGGTCGCTCGGCCACATACGTGCAGGTCAAAGTACCTTTTGGCCTCTCGGCGCGAACGGCTCACCAGATGGCTTTCACCGCGGGGATACGCCCCAACGAGTAAGGGCCCCTCACCTGCATATCTGCAGGTGAGGGGCCCTTTTCGCTGTGCTCCCCCGGTTGGACTCGAACCAACAACCCTCCGATTAACAGTCGAATGCTCTGCCAATTGAGCTACAGGGGATCGCGCTGGAGAAGATTAGCAAGCAGTGCCGGGGACCCGCTAATCGGAGGGCCCGTCACTCCCCGACGTCGGCGCGGGCACGCGCAAGAGCCTCGGTCGCCGCGGCGACGACCTCGGGCGCATCGGGATCGATCCCGGCGTCGTACTCATACATCCAGGCGATCGGACCGCCGTCAGGAGAGCGCCGGCCGATCACCTTGAAGCCGGTCTTCGCGGTGACGAGGTAGCCACGCTGCAGCACCACGCTCGCGGTGACCCGCTCCCGGATCAGCTGGAGCAGGAGGCCGGGGGCTTCCGGTGCGAACACATACGCCGCCCGCTGCTCGCCGTACGAGCCGACCTCGCTGACACTCAGCGTGCCTGCGTCCTTCGACCAGTCGGCCGCCTGGACCGTCTCCCACGGCAGCCGGACCGGGTCGGACCCCGGATCGACGACGTGCAGAGCGAGCCGGGTCCCGAGCAGCCAGCAGCTGCCGTCCTGGGCGAACGCGAGCACCTTCTCGCCCTTGGCCAGCGCCGCCGCCTCGAGCACGACCTCGGGGGCACGCTCGGCTCGACTGAAGAGCTTCACGACGACGAGTCCAGCGCGAGCTCGCGCAGCGCGCGGCGGTGCTGCTCAAGGGCGACGAGCTCGCCGAACATCCGGTTGTACTCGGTCGCGTCGTCGACCGGGTTGGTGCGCTGCAGCTTGGACTTCAGGTCGGCGATCCGCCGCATCACGGTGAGCTCGCGCAATCGGTGCACGTGCTGCGCGGCGTACGGCGCGTCGGGCTCCTTCGCGGAGTGGACGGCCTCGACACTCAGCGCGCTCAGTAGCGACTGCACCCGCTCGTCGGCGGTGTTTGCCTGCAGGCGCGAGGCCCACAGGCTGTCGGCAGCAGCGACGCCGCCGGCCAGGGTCACCACCGCCCACACCGCCCGGTACGCCGGGTGCGTGAAGTCGTCCGCGCTGACGTCGGCCAGCGCAGGTGCGATCGCGTCGGGCACCTGCACGACCAGCTTGAGGGTCTCGCGCTCGAGGGAGTAGCGCGGGTCGCGGGGGTCGGGCAAGGCGTTCTGGGGGTCAGCGGCGGGCTGGGCCGGAGGCGCTCCCGGGCCAGCGTGCTGAGGCGAATGCTGGCTGCGGTTCGCGGCCCGGCGCACCTCGCGCTGTACGTCGGTAGGGTCGATGCCGAGCATGCCGGCCACCTCACGGGCGAAGGCATCGACCTTGGAACGGTCTCGGATGGCCGTCACCAGCTTGGCCGCCTCGCGGAGTGCGTCGATCCGGCCGTCGGCGCGGTCGAGGTCGTAGCGCGCGACCACGTTGGCGAGCACGAACCGGTACAGCGGCACCCGGCGGGCGACCAGCTCGCGGACCGCCTCGTCGCCCTGCTCGAGGCGGAGGTCGCACGGGTCCAGGCCGGACGGCTCGACCGCGACGTACGTCTGCCCCGCGAAGTTCTGATCGCCCTCGAAGGCGCGCAGTGCTGCCTTCTGGCCGGCCTCGTCGCCGTCGAAGGTGAAGATGACCTCGCCACGGAACTCGTCGTGGTCCTGCAGCAGCCGGCGGATCACCCGAGAGTGGTCGTCGCCGAACGCCGTGCCGCAGGTAGCCACGGCCGTCTTGACCCCGGCCAGGTGGCAGGCCATCACATCGGTGTAGCCCTCGACGATGACCGCCTGGCTCGCCCGCGCGATCTCGCGCCGCGCCAGGTCGATGCCGTAGAGCACCTGGCTCTTCTTGTAGATCGGCGTCTCGGAGGTGTTCAGGTACTTCGCGGCGATCCGGTCGTCGTCGAAGATCCGGCGGGCTCCAAAACCCACCACGTCGCCGCTGGCGTCGCGGATCGGCCACATCAGGCGACCCCGGAACCGGTCGTAGAGTCCGCGGTCGCTCCGGCCGGACAGCCCGGAGGTGACGAGCTCGTCGTCGGTGAAGCCCATGCCGCGCAGGTACTTGGTCAGGTCCTCGCCGCTGCGAGGCGAGAAGCCGACCCCGAAATGCTCGGCGGCGTCCTTGTCGAAGCCGCGGGTGTCGAGGAACTGGCGCGCCTGCATCGCATCCGCCGACCCCAGCTGCTCGACGTAGTACGCCGCCGCGAGCTTGTGCGCCTCGACCAGACGCGGCCGTTGCGGCCCGCCGGTGTTGCGCGCCGGCCCGGGTCCGTCTTCGTAGCGCAGCTCGACCCCAGCCTTGTCGGCGAGCCGCTCGACGGTCTCGGAGAACGACAGACCGTCCATGTCCATCACGAACTTGATGACGTCGCCACCAACGCCGCAGCCGAAGCAGTTGCCGGTCAGGATGTTGTCGGCGAGCGTGAAGGCGTGCCCATCCTCGACCTCAGCGCAGAAGACCTCCTCGACGCGGTCGGTGGTCTCGATGGACTGGACGACCCATCCCAGCCGAGCAAACTTCTTCTCCGTCTCCTCGAAACGTCTGCGGTGCTCGTCGATCAGGAAGAAATCGAAGCTGAGGTCGGCGTTGACCAGGTGAACCCGATGGAGATCACTCTCGACTCCGTGGATGCCCATGCGACGCTGCGTCGTAATGCCGTAGGTAGCGATCCCGAGTCGGGAGCACAAGGTCCGAACGAACTCCAGATGCGAACGATCTGCTGAGTTCAAGATGACCGTGCCGTCGGCTGCCACGCAGCCGTCAGCAGCGAAGTACCCGGCAAGCCAACCGAGGAGGTACGGGTGCGACTCGTCGAGGCTGGGGACGTCCTTGAAGAATCGCGGTAGGTGGTGGACCAGGAGGTTGTCCCCCGACGCGCTCGTGACGCTGTTCGGGAACCACTTGAGCATCGCCTCGTCTTTCGGCGGGCAGATGAGGGCCATGGTTCCGGTCCCATTTCGCGTCCCGTCCCCGAACGTGAATCCGTGCGCGATCCCGAACGGCGACGGCGTCGTCCGCTTCGTGCTGTTGCGCGGGTACGTGTAGGCCAGCCTGTCGCCGGTCTTCAGGTCCTTGGTCACGACCTCGCGACGGCTCCGGCTCTTGCTCTCTGACCGCACGAACCACCGATGTTGATCGGTCGCGAAGATCTCCTTCACCTGCCGGTTCCGCGTCATCGTGATCTTCAGCAGCGGCTGAACACCGTAAGACTTGAACGGCGCATCGATCCAATCGGCACGAGCCCCCAGGATCCGATGGGTTCCACCCGCCAGCTCGCGGATCGGACGGGGGCCCTCCCAGGTCAGAACCTCGGTCTCGCCGGCGAGGCAGTGGAACATGCCCCGGCTCGGTGTCACATTGAACGACGGCGACTTCTCGTCATGGAACGGGCAGAGGCCCTTCATGTTGCCGCCGCCGGCGTTGCGCAGGGTGACGTAGGTGCCGATGACGTCGTCGATCCGGGCCTTCTCGCGAACGGTCGCGATGTCCTCTTCCCTGATCCGGCCTGCCACGAGGGCGAGTCTATGTGCTGGGCCGGACACTGCGCCGCGAGACGCCGAGCGGGCGGCGGAGTGTGGGGCGGGCGGATCTGGGTAACAGCCTCAAAACGACCCTCGAAGGGAGTCGCCTCGTGAACACCACGACCGCAGACATCGGCGCCCAGATCGCCGAACAGCGCGACAAGATCGCCGAGACTGTCGGTGCCCTGGCCGGCAAGTTCGACGCTTCCGACCTGCGTGCCCTCGCCGACAAGCTCGACACCGAGGACCTGCGCAACCGCGCGGAGTCCGGTGCCAGCGACCTGCTCGAAGCCGCGTCGACCAAGGACGGCAAGAAGGGCCTGGTGATCGGCGCGATCGTCACCCTGGGCCTGCTCGTCCTGGCGCGCAAGCTGCTCGGCTGAGGTGGCGTGATGATCAAGAAGGCACTCGTCGGGACGTCGTTCGCGGCTGGCTACGTGCTCGGGGCGAAGGCCGGCCGCGAACGGTACGAGCAGATCCGCAAGGTGGCGCTCCGCATCAAGGACGACCCGCACGTGCAGGACGCTGCGGGCCAGGCGGCTGAGTTCACCAAGGAGCACGGGGCAGCCTTGGTCGACAAGGTCGTGGTCGGCGAGCACGCTGCACGCGACACGATCGACGGGATCTCCAACCCGTACCAGCGCGCGACTCCCTGAGTCACCCGCAATGGCGCTGATGCCAGATCACAGCGCTGGCGTCGGTCAGGGACGCGATCTGGTCGATGACGACCCGGGTGCGCCCGGCGTCGTCATCGGCCTGCGCGTAGTCCTCGCGCAGCGCCGGGTCCAGCACCTCTCCCTCCGAGGCGACCAGCGCGCCGAAGAGGTCGTCGATCAGCGACCGCTGCCGGTCCATCAGCCCGAGCCGCTCTACCGAGCGCATCACGTAATGCGCCGCGATGCCCTTGAGCACCGCGATCTCGTGCTCGGTCTCCTGCGGCACGACTAGGTCGGCCTGATGGCGGACCAGCGGCCCCTCGCCGTACGCCGCCGTCGTGGCGGTGTGCACGCTGCCGCAGAACACGCCGATCAGGTCGCTGGTCAGGTTCTTCAAGGCGGCCAGATGTCGTCGGGTGCCGTCGTAGGCGCCAGGCCAGGCGCCGACCGCGCGGACCCGGCCCAATGCTGCCTCCAGGTCGGTATCCGGCACCTCAGGCAGGTACCAGTCCCGGACCGTCTCCCACACACCGCTGATCTCGGACGCCGAGTCGAGGACGCCGAGGTCGATGTGGCCGCCCACGATCCCGTCCTCGAGGTCGTGGACGGAGTAGGCGACGTCGTCGGCGAAGTCCATGACCTGCGCCTCGATGCATCTGCGTGGACCGTCGATGCCGGTGCGCAGCCAGTCGAAGACCGGCAGGTCGTCGTCGTACACCCCGAACTTGCCGGTGACCCGCGGTCCGGCGCCACGCGCCCACGGGTACTTCGTGCAGGCGTCCAGGGTCGCGCGGGTCAGGTTCAGCCCGATCGACCGGCCGTCGGCATCCACCGACTTGGCCTCGAGCCGGGTCAGGATCCGCAGCGTCTGGGCGTTGCCCTCGAAGCCCCCGCAGTCAGCTGCGAGCCGGTCCAGCGCGTGCTCGCCGTTGTGGCCGAACGGCGGGTGGCCGAGGTCGTGGGCGAGCGCCGCGGTCTCCGCGAGATCGGGGTGGCAGCCCAGCGGGTGCGCGATGTCCCGGGCCACTTGCGCGACCTCGAGGCTGTGGGTGAGGCGGTTGCGGATGAAGTCGTCGACCTGCGGCCCGAGCACCTGGGTCTTGGCGGCGAGCCGGCGCAACGATGCCGAGTGCACGACCCGCGCCCGGTCCCGTTCGAACGGGGTGCGCGCCGGCGCCGGGACCCGCTTGACCGGCTCCTCGACGAGGCGCTCGCGGGAAGCGGCGTCGTAGAGGTCGTCCCAGGTCACGAGGCGACCCTATCGACTGCTACAGCCAGCCATTCTCGGTGGCGTTCCTGACCGCTTCAGCCCGGTTGCCGGCTCCGGTCTTGCCGATCGCGCTGGAGAGGTGGTTGCGGACGGTGCCCTCGGAGAGGAACAGCTTCGCGGCGATCGCGGCGACCGACGCCCCGCCCTGCGCCGCCTGCAGTACCTCGGTCTCGCGGGCGGTCAACGGCGACTCCCCGGCGATCAGGCTGTCAGTGGCCAGGGCCGGGTCGACGACGCGCAGGCCCGCGTGGACCCGGCGTACGGCGTCGGCGAGCGCGGCAGCCGGCGTGTCCTTGACGACGAAGCCGGAGACCCCGGCCTGCAGCGCGCGGCGCAGGAACCCGGGCCGGCCGAAGGTGGTCACGATCAGCACCCGTACGCCGGGGAACTCGTCGCGCACCAGTCCCGCCGCCGTGATCCCGTCCATCCCAGGCATCTCCACGTCGAGCAGCGCGACGTCCGGCTGGTGCTCGCGGATCGCAGGCAGGACGGCATCGCCGGAACCGACCTCGACGACGACCTGGAGGTCTGGCTCGAGGTCGAGCAGGGCCGAGAGCGCGCCACGGACCAGAGCCTGGTCGTCGGCGAGCAGGATCCGGATCGGCGCGCTCATGAGCCGACCACCTTCAGCGAGAAGCCCGGCTCCAGGGCCGCGGTGATCACCGTCGCCCCGACTGCGGCTGCGCGCTCGCGCAGGCCGATCAGGCCGTTGCCGGGCGTCGAGGATGACGGGCCGCGACCGTCGTCGGCAACCTCGACGCTGCTCGGCGTCAGCCGCACCGTGCAACTGCGCGCATTGCTGTGCCGGATCACGTTCGTGACCCCTTCGCGGATCGTCCAGGCGAACAGGTCGCGCACCTCCCCCGGTACGTCGTCGGTGCTGTTGGGCAGGTCCGCCTCGATCTCGGCAGCCTGCAACGCCATCCGGGCGCGCGCCAGCTCGCCGGGCAGTGTCATCTCGCGGTACCCCTCGACCGCACGGCGTACGTCGGCCAGAGCTTCGCGGGAGAGCCGCTCGAGGTCGGCGATCTCCGACTTGGCGCGGTCGAGGTCGACGCCGATCAGCTTCTGGGCCAGCTCGGCCTTCACCGTGATCACCGTCAGCGAGTGGCCCAGGATGTCGTGCAGATCCCGCGCGAACCGGTTGCGCTCGTCGTCCAGCGCCAACTGTGCGTTCTCCTCGCGGACCGCGAGCACCTCGATGTTGCGATTGATCGACTGGCCGATCCCCCACACGGCGAGGGCCGCGACCAGGGTGCCGAAGAGGATGCCCCGATCCTGCGTCCAGCCCGAGATCGTGAGCGAGGCGGCGTACGCACCGCCGGCGACCGCGAACGCAGTGACCCACGCCCACATCGTCGGCAGGCAGATGACGGTCAGGACAGCGATGTAGACCGAGGTGGCCGTGCCCTGTTGTCCTACCGAGGCGCAGATGATGATCGCCAGGGCGATCTGGACCAGGACGACGCTCGCTCCCAGCCGCAGGTTCGCCGTCGCCTGGAACCTGGTCCCCGGAGCCCGGTTCCAGCGCAGCATCAGGAACGCGGTCGCATAGATCACGGCAAACACGAGCGTCGCCACGATGCCGACCCAGCCGGAGACGCTGCCTCGCTTGTCCCAGGCCGCGCTGAGCGGGTTCAGCAGGTAGAAGAGCCAGACGAGGGCGAAGATCCACCCCCACCGACGCGGGCCTCCCGTGAGGTCCGGTTCGATGGGGGTGGCAGACACGATGCTCACGGTAGTGCTGCCGGGTCAGACCCGGGCCGTGTCCTTGCTCATCCGCCAGGCTGCACCGGCAACGAAGACGACCAGCCAGAAGACCAGGTTGGCGATCCAGGCCAGGTGCGGGGCGCCACCGTAGAGCGGCCAGCGGGCCAGGTAGGCCAGCCCGTAGATAGGAGTGCAGGCAGAGATGTGGCCTAGGCCGGTGCTGGGGTCGATCGGGAACCAGAGACCGCCGAGTGCCGCCAGGCCAGCCAGGACCGGGCCGAGGACCTGCATCACGTTCTCGCTCGGCAGCAGGTAGCCCATGAAGAGGCCGAAGGCGCTGAAGACCACCGATCCGAGCCAGGCGATCAGCGCCGCTTCGATCCACACGTGCGTCGGCATCTGCGCCTTGTTGCTGATCACTCCGACGATATTGACCGCCACGACCGACGACAGGCCGAGCAGCATCGAGACCATCGCCTTGGTGAAGATGTAGGCGATCGGCGAGAGCGGCGTTAGACGCAGCTGACGCGACCAGCCGAGGGCGCGCTCGTTGGCGACCATCGCGCCGCCGCTGGTGGCGGCGAGCACGGCGCCGTAGGCAGCCATGCTGATCAGGATGTACGCCGAGGTGTTGCCCGAACCCTCGCTCTGGTTCTGGTACTTGGTGTTCGCGCCGATGATCAGGTACAGCAGCACCGGCATCACCAGCGTGAAGATCATCGTGCGCTTGTTGCGCAGCAGCCGACGGAATTCGATGCCGAGCATGGTCAGGTTGAAGCCGCCCATCGGCGGCACCGTGCGGGTGGTCGGGTCGATCGCTGCATTGATCCCTGGCGTGCTCACTGGACTGCTCCTTCTGCGTGGTCGCCGGTCAGGTTGAGGAAGGCCTCCTCGAGGCCCTTGGCGGTGATCTCGAGATCGCGCGCCGATGTCTGGGTCAGCAGGTAGCGCGCGACCGTGTCGCTGTCCTTGGTGTGCACGTAGACGCTCTCGCCCCGAACCTCCACGCTGTCCACACCGCCGAGGGCGGCCAGTGCGTCGGTGTTGACGTCAGCCATGGTTGCGCGGACCGTGCGCCCTGAAGCGAGGGACTTGATCTCCGAGCCGCTGCCGTCGGCGACGATCTTGCCGTGGCTGACCAGCACGATCCGGTCGGCGTACTGGTCGGCCTCTTCGAGGTAGTGCGTCGCGAAGAGGACCGTCCGGCCGCGAGCGGCGTCGGTCCGGATCGAGGCCCAGAACGCCCGGCGACCCTCGACGTCCATGCCGGTCGTCGGCTCGTCGAGCAGCAGCAGCGCCGGGTCGGAGAGCAGCGCCATCGCGAAGCGCAGCCGCTGCTGCTCACCGCCCGAGCACTTCTGCACCAGCCGGTCCGCGATGCCCGCGATGCCGGCCGTGGCGAGGACCTCATCGACGGGACGTGTGTCCGCGAAGAGACTGGCGGTGTACTCGACCGTCTCGCGGACCGTGAGGTCCTTGAGGAGTCCGCCGGACTGCATCACTGCGGACACCAGGCCTCGGGCGATCGCCTCCCGCGGGTCGAGGCCGAGGACCGTCGCCGTGCCGGTGGTCGGCGAGGACAGACCGAGGATCATGTCGATCGTGGTCGTCTTGCCGGCGCCGTTGGGGCCGAGGAAGGCCACCACCTCGCCGGGCTCGATCGTCAGGTCGATGCCACGGACGGCGTGCACGTCGCCGAAGTCCTTGGTCACGCCCGAGAGGCTGACTGCTGCAAGGGGGTTCGTCATGCCTCAAGCCTGCCCTGCCGAGCCGCTCAGCGCATCGACCGCCCGTCACCTTCCGCCCATGACATTTGTCAGCCCCTCCCGCCGACCCGGCTTTCGAGTGCGCGCAAGGCCGCTGACCCGGCTTTGAAGTGCACCGGGCATCACCGACCCGGCTTTGAAATGCGCCACGTGACGTCCACACCCACTGACAGCCACGGCTTGCACCCAGGAGAGCGACGTAGGAAAGCACAAAGCCGAGACGATTCGCATTCTCGGAGCATGACGCGATTCGACCCTGCGGACTGCCTGATCAACTCCGGACTCGATCTGAGCCGACCGTTCAGTACGGCGATGGCGCATAGCGCCGGACTCGACAACCGACGCCTGACCCGGATCGTCGACGCCAGCCTCCTGGTGCGCCCGATCGTCGGCGCCTTCCATGCAAGCACGCTGATCGACTGCATCGATCTCAGAGTCGCCTGCCTGCGCCTCGTCGTACCGGACGGATGCGTCGTGACCGACCGTACGGCGGGCTGGCTTCACGGCGCGACGATGGTTCTGGCGCCGAACAGCCATCTGGTCGTGCCTCGGGTGAGCGTGTTCCACATTCCGGGGAACCGCCTGCGCAACACACTGACAGCTAGCGGGGAACGATCTCTTCTCGATCGCGATGTCGTCGTGGTCCAGGGCATTCGCGTCACCACGCCGATCCGGACTGCATGCGACTTGGGCCGGCTGCTGCATCGTGATTCCTCGTTCGCCGGGCTCGACGCCATGTTGCGGCTCGGCCTCTTCAGCAGGGACAGCCTGATCGACGAGGTCGGGCGCTTCAAGGGCTACCGCGGCGTACGTCAGTTGCGGGCGTTCGCGCCGCTCGCCGATTCGGGGTCGGAGTCCTTCGGGGAGTCAGTCCTGCGTCTGCGCTGGTACTCCGCCGGGCTCAGCGCGCGGCCGGAGACCCAGGTGCCCGTGACCAACGGGCGCACCGGGCAGCGCGCGTTCCTCGACCTCGGCGCGCCGGAATCTCGCTATGCCGCCGAGTACGACGGTGAGCAGTTCCACGGGGCGGCCGAGCAAGCGCACGACAGCGAACGCCGTGCCTGGCTTCGTGACGAAGCCGGCTGGATTGTTGACGTCTTCCGCCGTGAGGATCTGTTCGGCAGATCAGCTCAGGCGATTTCACGCCTCAGCGCCGGACTCGGGCGTGCGAAGGTGCACTTGAGAGCCGGGTCGGCGTACTCGCTGCGCACTTGAGAGCCGGGTCGGCGTATTAGAAACCGAGCTTGCGCAGTTGGCGCGGGTCCCGCTGCCAGTCCTTGGCGATCTTCACGCGCAGGTCGAGGTAGACCGGGGTGCCGAGGATGGCTTCGATCTGCAGGCGCGCAGCCATCCCGACCTCCTTCAGGCGGGCTCCCTTGTGGCCGATGATGATGCCCTTCTGGGAGTCGCGCTCGACGTACAGGTTGGCGTGGATATAGAGCAGCGGCTTGTCAGCCGGCCGATCCTCCTTGAGCCCCATCTCCTCCACGACGACCGCGATCGAGTGCGGCAGCTCATCCCGGACGCCCTCAAGCGAGGCCTCACGGATCAGCTCCGCGACGATCGCCTCCTCGGGTGCATCGCTGAGGTCGCCGTCGGGGTAGAGCTGCGGGCCGACCGGCAGTTGTTCGACGAGCAGATCGGCGAGCAGCTGGACCTGGTCACCCGACTTGGCCGAGACCGGCACGATCTGGGCCCACTCGGTGCCGGTCTCCTCCCCCAGACGGGCGATCGCGAGCAGGTGCTCGCCGAGTTGCTCGGAGGTGACCAGATCGGTCTTGGTGGCGATCGCGAACTTCACCGACTTCCGCACCTTCGCCAGCTCGTTGACGATGAAGCGGTCGCCCGGGCCGGGCTTCTCGTTCGCCGGGAAGCACACTGCCACCACGTCGACCTCGGACCAGGTCGCCTTCACCAGGTCGTTGAGCCGCTCGCCCAGCAGCGTCCGCGGGCGGTGCAGGCCGGGGGTGTCGACGAGCACGAGCTGGGCGTCGTCACGATGCACGATCCCCCGTACGACGGTCCGGGTCGTCTGCGGTTTTGAGGAGGTGATCACGACCTTGGAGCCGACCAGGGCGTTGGTCAGCGTCGACTTCCCAGCGTTCGGGCGACCCACGAAGCACGCGAACCCACTCTTGTAAGCGTCCTCAGTCATTGCCCCGCGCCTTGTCGTAGTCGTCCCAGATCTGTTCATCGGTCTTGCCGGCCGCTCTGCCCGCGGCATAGATCGGCCCGGGGTCGACGGCCCGGCGCTGGCGGCCACGGCTCGCGCTCCAGTAGCCCATCACGTCGTACGCCGTCGACGCCATCCCTACGTCGTGGCGGACGAACCTCCGGATATCGCGCATCTGCGCCGACTCGCCGGCCATCCAGAAGTACCCGGGGCCCTCGGGCCACTCCAGCCCGCGGACCAGGTCCGCCAGCCCGCTCTGCTCGGGGGCGGGAGCGTCGACCCAGGTGATCAGCAGGTCGGTGTAGTCGGTGAGCGGATGGTCGGGCGTCTCGACGTACGCCGTGACCGGCAGACCAGCGTGCTGCTCGCCTGCCCAATCGCCGATCCGCGCCATCGCCGGCAGCCCGGTCAGGTCTCCGACGAGCACCAGCCAGGTCGCGTCGCCGGGGAGCTCGAAGGATCCCTTGGGCAGTGAGATCCCGACGACGTCGCCGACGCAGTCAGTCTGCGCCCACTGGGTCACCAGGCCCTCGTCGTGGATGACGACGTCGAGCACGAGCGACGTGCTGGTGAAGGAGCGCACCGTGTAGTAGCGGGTCTGGAACTGCCCCGGCACCGTCAGCGCCACCCACTCGTCCGGTACGCCGGTGCTCACGAAGCCCTCAGCCGTCTCGAGCGTTACCCGGATCAAGTGGTCCCCGAGGATGTCGCGGGCCGAGACCATGCCGGTCAAGGCTCGTGCTTCGGGTCGGGCGCTCATCGGGTAAGGCTATCGGTGAGCCTGTCGAGCTAGTGCCAGCGGACGACCTTGAGCAGCCCGGTGCGCGGCGTCACACCGAGGGTGGCGATGTTGAGCCGGCGCTGGCCGCAGCCGCTGGTCTTGGTCCGGCAGGCCAACGAGGACGGGTAGCCAACCGCCCCCGTCGTCCAGGCCGCGTACGCCAGCCGGAGGTTCCCCTGAGGATCCGTGAACGGCATCGGGCCACCCGGTCCGGCCGTGGAGTGCACCGTCGAGAGCAGCGGCTGCTTCCGCGGCCGGACGCATTTGCTGTACCAGTTCTTGCAGATCAGGTACCCAATCGCGTAGCGAGTCGAGGCATAGGAGTTCGCCGAGTAGAACAGGTAGTACCGGCCTTTGTAGCGGATCATCGCCGGGTTCTCGATGATCGAGCCCTCCCACGGCTGCTTGACCGCGGCCAGCAGGTAGTGGTGGACGGTGGCGGAGAGCGCGGTCCCCGCAGCATTCATCCGGCTCGCATACAGCCGCGCTGGCATGTGGTCGATCTTCCAGATCAGCCACGGGCGGCCGGTCGGCGCGATGAACACCTGCGGATCGATCGCGCCTCGCTCGGGGCACAGGATCGGCGCCGTCGAGTTGTCGACGAAAGGCCCGGTCGGCGTGGTCGAGGTCGCCAGGGAGATGCACATGCGCTGACCGGGCGAGCCGGCCACCTGGGTCGCGTAGGCCATCACATAGCGGCCCGCACCCAGTCGCGTCACCGTCGGCGCCCAGGTGGTCGCGGTGAAGCGGCCGTCCTTGCGCTCGGTGCCCGCTGACCAGACCGGTGTCCGCGGCAGCGCATCACCCGTCGGGTCGGTCGTCGTGCCCGCGCGGGCGTGCCAGGTCTTGAGGTCCGTCGAGCTCAGCGACGGCACGTTGAGGCCGTTGCTGGTCGTCGAGTACGCGTAGTACTCCGGACCGACGCGGATCACCGACGGGTCGGGGAAGTCGCCGGTGTAGACCTGCCCCGGCACGATCGGGTCCTGCCCGATCGGGGCAGGCCGCGCCTGGGCAGGCGCGAGCAGGCCGAGGCCGAGCGCGGCGATGGTCAGAGTCAACAGAACCCGAGAACGTACATGCACCGGACCATGGTGCGTCACGATCCGCTGTCTGGCACGAATTTCCGGAACCTCACAGGTCCGGAAGCACGGTCCCCTGCTCAGACGCCGAAGGTCGGGCGCAATGCGTAGCCGCTCTCACCGTCAGCGGTCGTCTTGGTCGCCAGGACCTGGTGCAGCTGGATCTCGTTGGTGACGAAGCCCATCCGCGATCCCGCCATGTACAGGCCCCAGACCCGCGCGGTGCCCTCGCCGACCTCGGAGACGCACTCGTCCCAGTTGTCGACCAGGTTCTTGTTCCAGCCGGCCAGGGTCGCTGCGTAGTGCATCCGGAGGTTCTCCTCGTGGTGCACCTCCATGCCGGAGTCCTGGATCTCGGTGATGATCGTCCCCGAGCCGGTCAGCTCCCCGTCGGGGAAGACGTAGCGGTCGATGAACGCGCCGGTGCTGGTCTTCTTGTTGTCAGCCCGGGTGATGCAGTGGTTGAGCATCCGCCCTTCGGACTTGAGGTGGTCGCGCACGAAGGCGAAGTACGCCGGGTAGTTGGCCAGGCCGATGTGCTCGGTCAGGCCGATCGAGCTGATCGCGTCGAATCCGGTCTCGGTGACGTCGCGGTAGTCGAGGTGGCGGACCTCCGCCCGGTCGTCGAGCCCTTCCTCCTTGATCCGCTGCTGCGCCCACGAGGCCTGCTCCGCGGACAGGGTCACGCCGAGCGCCGTGACGCCGTAGTGCTGCACCGCGTGCCGGACCATGCCGCCCCAGCCGCAGCCGAGATCGAGCAACCGCTGGCCGGGCTGAAGGTCGAGCTTCTTGCAGACCAGGTCGTACTTGTGGAACTGGGCCTCTTCCAAGGTCGCGTCCGCGTCCGGGTAGCACGCGCAGGTGTAGGTCATCGAAGGCCCGAGGACCATCTCGTAGAACCGGTTGGAGACGTCGTAGTGGTGGTGGATCACCTCGGCGTCGCGCTCAGGCGAGTGCAGCAGGCCCTCCATCAGCCGGCGCCAGCGGGGCAGGTGCTCCTGCTCGGGGACCGGCGGCGGGATCAGGTTGGTGATGCCGACCGCGCGGACCAGCGCGATCGCCTCGATCGGCGACGGGGTCCGGAACTTCAGACCCGTCTTGCTGCCCTTGACGTGCATCAGGGCCTCGTACGGATCGCCCTGGTGCGCACCGATGATCTCGAGGTCGCCCATCACGTAGGCGCGGGCCAGGCCGAGGTCGCCCGGCGCGGTGACCAGGTAGGACAGGCCGCGCTCGTTCTTCAGGTGCAGCCCGTACGGAGCGTCCGCAGGTCCAGCACTGCTCCCGTCGTACGCGGTGAACCGGAAGGGGATGTCGCCGATGAGGAGCGCGCTGAACGCGTCGGCGATCGTGGTGGTGGGGGCGAGGATGCTCATCGGCGGGTCACCGCTTTCTCGTACAGGCTGATCAATCGGTTGTCAGGGTCGTAGCGCTTCTTCACGGCGGCCAGGTTGGCGCCGTCGTAGAGGTTGTCGAAGGTCTCGCGGTCGTAGAACGAGTCGGAGTACAGCGACTTGTGGCCGTCGAGCTCGTGCACCTTGGTCTCCACCGCGCGGTTCTTCGGGGCGTTCACCCGATCCGGGCCTACGTGCACCGTCCCCCAGAACCCGGCGTTGACGTAGGTCTTGGTCGGCACCAGCGGGTACGTCGGCCACTCGCGGCTCGCCTGCAGCGGGCACAGCCACACCGGGCGCATCCCGATCTCCTCGTCGAACCAGTCCAGGAAGTCCCCGAGCCGCTCGACGGGGACCTCGATGTCCTGGATGACCCGCTCGCGCTCGGGCCGGCCGGCACGGGCGTCGAGCTTGTCGGCGATGCCGAATCTCAGGTCCAGGGCGAGCAGCTTCATATAGGCGTCCGAGCGCTTCCAACGCCGCGGCCAGAACCGCCGGATGGTCGGGTTCTGAGCACCGAACGCGCCCGAGCACCAGAACCAGTCGGTGTCCCAGCGCCACAGGTAGTCGTGCACGGTAAGCAGATCGGTGGTGCGTTCCTGGATCGACCGGAAATAGATCTGCTGGCCCGTGTAGTCACTGCACTGGGCGACCGAGCCCTCGTCGGTCCAGCGGGCCAGGGTCAGGTAGTACTCCCCCGGCTCGAACGCGACACCGTCCATCCCGTCGACACGCTGGCCCTGCCACTCGCCGGACTCGGTGATCTCCGCGATCGCGGCGGCGAGCTTGTCGCTCTCGTGGAAGCGCACGTGCCGCAGCGCGGCGTACGCCGGCACCTTCTCGAGCTTGATCCGCAGCCGGGTGGCGTAGCCGAGCGATCCGTAGGAGTTCGGGAACGTCGCGTAGAGGTCGGTGTTCTCGCCGGTCGGCGCGGCCGTGATCACCTCGCCGGAGCCGGTGAAGATGTCCATCTCGACGACCGACTCGTGCGGCAGGCCATTGCGGAACGACGTCGACTCGATGCCCAGGCCGGTGACCGCGCCGCCGAGCGTGATCGTCTTCAGCTGCGGGACGACGTAGGGGATGAAGCCGAGCTTGAGCGTCTCGGCCACCAGGTCCTCATACGTGCACATCCCCTGGACGTCGGCGGTCTGCGCCCGGACGTCGATCGAGATGACCCCGCCGAGGCCGCCGACGTCGAGCCCAGGGGCGTCAGTGGCGGCGCGCTGCCGAAAGAGGTTCGAGGTCGCTTTCGCCAGTCTGACCGTCTGTTGCGGTGCGATCCGCGCATACGAGGCCCGCAGCCTGTCGACGGCAGTTTCATGTCGCGAAGTCCCGATCAAGCCCACCCCTGCACGATATCGCTACCGGAGGCCGCCTCCGCAACTGTGTTCATTGAGCGGTCAACTAGAAACCGTGCTGGTGACCGTCCCGTTCGGGGCTCCGTAGTACGCCGGGACATCGGTTCCGGCGAAGTCACGGAGAGCGTCGAGGTCGCTCGGGGAAGGGTTCGACGCGCCGAGAACCACGACCGCCTCGGCGCCCTTCGCGCCGCTGGCGACCGCCATCGCGATGCAGACACCTAGCGCGGAGAGCTGCAACGACGGCAGATCCACGGTCGCTGCCGCGTACGTGCGGCCGTCGAGGTCACGCAGCGCGGCACCCTCGGCCGCGCCGGTCCGGGCGCGGGTCGCCTTGGCCAACACGACGAGCTTGCCGTCCTCGGGCTGCAACTGAAGCTGTTCGTGGTCCGTCACGGCGGCGATTCTAGGCGCCGAGGACCTAGGGTCGGAGGATGGCGCACTTCGAGCGGACCCTCATCGGCGACCTGACGGCGTTCGTCGACCACCTCGACGAGGTGGTCGTCAAGGGCAGCGTGACCGCGAAGCTCGAGGACACCAGCGATGTCTCGGTCGCCGGCGCCCGGATGGTGGTCCGCACCTACGAGCGGTACAGCGCGTTCGGCGGCAACCGGGTCAGCCTCGGGGTGAGCGTCCTCGCAGTCGGCGACCAGCTCGCGGTCTCAGCGAGCGCCGCCGGCGGCAGCGAGGCGATGTTCTTCAAGATCAACACCGTCGGCGAGGACTCGTTCCTCGAGTACGCCGTCCGCGCGGTCGAGTCGTTCGACGGCGGAGCCAGCTCTCCCGCCGTACCCCTCGATGTCGTTCGTCCCTACGGCACGGGTGAGAAGCGCGACGACGGAGCCGCTCTCTAGCGGCTGGCAGCCGAGGACTCCTCGTCCTCGTCGACGAGATCCGGGACGACCTTCGTGATCAGCACGGTGCCGATCTTGTTGCGCCGGCCCTTGGCCTCCTCGGCGTGGAAGACCAGGCCGTTGAACTCCACGACCGAGCCCGGGATCGGCACCTTGCCGAGGTGCTTGGCCATCAGCCCGCCGACCGAGTCGATCTCGTCGTCCTCGATCTCGACGCCGACTGCCTCGATCAGGTCGTCGACCGGGAACCGCGACGACACCCGGGTCGACCCGTCCGGCAATGTCTCGTACGGCGCCTCGCCGGAATCGAACTCGTCGGTGATCTCTCCGACGATCTCCTCGAGGATGTCCTCGATGGTCACCAGGCCGGCAGTGCCGCCGTACTCGTCGACGACGATCGCGACGTGCTTCCGCGACGCCTGCATCTCGCGGAGCAGGTCGTCGGCCGGCTTGGAGTCGGGGACCCACAGGACCGAGCGCATCACCGATTCGATGTGCTCGGTGCTCTCGGCGTCCTTACGGTCGAAGACCCGCCTGCTGACGTCCTTGAGGTAGGCGAACCCGACGATGTCGTCGAGGTCCTCCCCCACGACCGGCACCCGGGAGAACCCGCTGCGCAGGAACAGCGACATCGCCTGGCGCAGGGTCTTCTGGCGCTCGATGAACACGACGTCGGTACGCGGCACCATCACCTCGCGGACGATGGTGTCGCCGAGCTCGAAGACCGAGTGGATCATCGCGCGCTCGTCGGACTCGATCAGGCTGCTTGCCTCGGCGAAGTCGACCATCTCGCGCAGCTCAGCCTCGGAGCCGAACGGGCCCTCGGAAAAGCCCTTGCCCGGGGTAAGCGCGTTGCCGACCAGGATCAGCAGGTGCGGGATCGGGCCGAGCACGCTGGTCAGCGCGATGATGATCGCAGCGGACCCCAGCGCGATCGGCTCGGCGTGCTGACGGCCCAGCGTGCGCGGGCCGACGCCGATCACCACGAACGACACCAGCAGCATCACCGCGACCGAGACCGCGACGGTGGCGAGCCGGCCATGGCCGACTGACCGCTCGACAGCAAGGGTGACCAGGACGACCGCCGTGGTCTCGGCCAGAAGCCGCAGGAACAACGTCGTGTTCAGGTAGCGGGCCGTATCGTCGAGGATCCGCAGCACCCGCTTGGCGCCCGGAGTCCCGTCGGCGACCAGGCCCTCGGCGCGTGCTCGGGAGAACCCGGCCAGCGAGGCCTCAGCGGCACTCAGCAGACCGGCGATCAGCACCAGCCCGACGACGCCCAGCAGGAGGCCGGGACTGTCAGCCCTCATCGTGGGCCGTCACTACTGGTGCTCACTTCCGGGCGGTCTCGGCGAGGACGCCCTGCCAGGACGCGAGCAGCCGCGCCTGCAAGCCGAACATCTCAGCGTGCTCCTCTGGTTCGGCATGGTCGTAGCCGAGCAGGTGCAGGATGCCGTGCACGGTGAGCAGGTCGAGCTCGTCAGTGACGGTGTAGCCGCGCTGGCCGCCAGCCGCGGCCTCCTCGGCCTGCCTGGTCGCGACCGACGGGCAGAGCACCAGGTCGCCGAGGACGCCCTCCTCGGGTTCCTCGTTGATCTTGCCCGGGCGCAGCTCGTCCATCGGGAAGGCGAGCACGTCGGTCGGGCCGTCCTTCTCCATCCACTGCGCGTTGAGCTCGGCGATGGTGTCCTCATCGACCGCAGTCACGCACAGCTCCGCCTGCGGGTGCACCCGCATCTCGGAGAGCACGAACGCCGCAAGCTGCTGGGTGCGGCGTACGTCGGGGACGTCCATGCCGGACTCGTTAAGGACCTCGATCGTCACTCGGTGCCTCGCAGCCGGTCCTTGGCCGAGACCGTGGTCCGGCGGGCGTCGGCGGCTTCACGCTCGGCGTCGAAGTCGTCGTACGCGGCCACGATCTTGCCGACGAGGCGGTGCCGGACGACGTCGCTAGCGGTGAGCCGGTTGAACGAGATGTCGTCGATGTCGTCGAGGATCCCCTCGACGACCCGTAGGCCGGATTTCGCGCCGTTGGGCAGGTCGGTCTGGGTGACGTCGCCGGTGACCACGATCCGGGAGCCGAACCCGAGCCGGGTCAGGAACATCTTCATCTGCTCGGGCGTGGTGTTCTGGGCCTCGTCGAGGATGACGAACGCGTCATTGAGCGTTCTTCCCCGCATGTAGGCAAGGGGGGCGACCTCGATGGTCCCTGCGGCAAGCAGCTTCGGGATCGTCTCCGGGTCGATCATGTCGTGCAGCGCGTCGTACAGCGGGCGCATGTAGGGGTCGATCTTCTCGCCCAGGGTGCCCGGCAGGAAGCCGAGCCGCTCTCCGGACTCCACAGCCGGGCGGGTCAGGATGATCCGGTTGACCTTCTTGGCCTGTAGCGCCTGGACCGCCTTCGCCATCGCGAGGTAGGTCTTGCCGGTGCCGGCCGGGCCGATCCCGAAGACGATCGTGTGCCGGTCGATGGCGTCGACGTACCGCTTCTGGTTCAGCGTCTTGGGGCGGATCGTCCGCCCGCGGTTGGACAGGATGTTGAGCGAGAGTACGTCGGCGGGGCGCTCGTTGGTCTCGGCGCGGAGCATGCCGATCACGCGCTCGACGGTCTCGGCGGTGACGCCCTGGCCGGTGCGGATGATCGTCACGAGCTCGTCGAGCATCCGCTCGGCCAGCGCGACCTCGCCGGGCTCGCCGCGCAGGGTGATCTTGTTGCCGCGGACGTGCACGTCCGCCTCGAGGGCCTGTTCGATCAGGGCAAGGTGCTCGTCACCGGCACCGAGGAGCGCGACCATATTGATGCTGTTCGGCACGACGACGGTGTGCATCGTCTCGGGACGGTCCCCGGTCTCGTGTCGACCCTTGTTCGTCTCACTCATACGTGCCCGAGCGGGCAGCCCTTCTGGTTGGCGTTGTTTCTCGCACAACATGCTACGGGAGCGCGGTGTTCCGAGCACCTGCCTTCCGGGCGGCTCTGCGGGCGCCTCGGTTGGCTCCAGACCGGCGGCACAGACGGCTCGTGATGTTTCGCAGCGGCGTCTCGAACGGGTCGGATCAGCCGGGAGGCCAGCCGAGCGAACGGCCGCCAAGCAGGTGCATGTGCACATGGAAGACGGTCTGGTGGGCGTCAGCTCCGGTGTTGAACACGAGCCGGTACCCGTTCTCGAGCCCCTCGGCTGCCGCGATCTCCCGAGCCGCATCGAAGAGGTCCGCCGCGGTCGCCGGCTCTCCCTGCGCCAAGGCGGCGGCGTTCGGGTAGTGGCTGCGCGGGATCACCAGCACGTGGGTGGGAGCCTGCGGGGTTGCGTCGCGGAACGCGAAGGTGGTCGCGCTCTCGTGGACGACGTCCGCGGGGATCTCACCCGCCACGATCCGGCAGAAGATGCAGTCGGGTTCGCTGGGTCGGCTCATGAAGCCGAGCATAGGGCGACGACGCTGGCTGCCATCATCATCGAGTGATCCGGACCCGCTCCCTGACCCGAACACTCTGGCTGCGCCAGGGGCTGGTGCCTGGCCAGCGTCCGGTCGAGGGTGTCGCTGCAGTGGTCGAGCATCTGATCGGGCTGCAAGCGCAGGACAGCCTGCCGCCCTATCTATCGCTGTCGGCGCGCGTCGACGGCTTCGCGCCCGGCGATCTGTCCTCGCTGCTCGAGAGCCGTGCACTGGTCCGTTTCTTCACCTTGCGCGGAACCGTCCACGTGCTCAAGGCTGACGATGCGCTGCGGTTGCGCGGGTGGGTGCAGCCTGCGCTGGATCGGGTCAGCGCGACCAACCCCGCCGCGCGTCCGGCGAACCATCTGTCTGCCACCGATCTCGATGTGGTGGTCCGCCCGCTGCTCGCCGACGGCCCGCGGACGCACACCGAGATCGGCGAGGCGCTGGCCGCGGCTTATCCCGGCGTACCGGGGGACGCACTGCGACAGGTCGCCCGCGAGCGGCTGCCGCTCGTGCAGGTCCCGCCACGCGGCCTGTGGAAGCGGAGTGGCGGTGTCGTCTACGCGTACGCCGACAGCTACCTCGGCCAGCCGTTCGCCGACACTGACGTCGAGTTATTGGTGCTGCGCTACCTCACGGCGTACGGGCCGGCCACGCCCGCCGACATGACGAAGTGGTCCATGGTCACCCGGCTCGGCCCGGTGTTCACCGCGATGGCGAAGGCCGGGCGCCTGGAGACGATCACCGACGAGACCGGCCGCACCCTGTACGACGCCCCGGGCGCACCACTCGCCGACGACGGCCTCGACTTGCCGGCGGTCCTGCTCGGCAAGTACGACAGCATCTTCCTCTCCCATGCCGACCGCGAGCGGATCGCTCCCGAGGCTGCGAGGAAGAAATGGATGGGCCCGAACGGCGGCAACGGAGCGACCTTGTTCCTCGACGGCCTACTGGCCGGGCTGTGGCGGGTCACCGATGATCGAGTGGTCGTCGAACCGTTCGCCACCCCCACAAAGGCCCAGCAGCGGGCGATCAACGTCGACGTCGCGCGGGTCGAGGCCTTGCTCGCTACTCCTGGGTGATTTCGACAGGCTCAATCAGCGGAGGGAGGCTCGCTGCAGACTCGACCTCCGCTCGTTGAGCCCGTCGAAACGACCGGCGCGCAGGCTCACCGCCAGCGAGGCGTCCTCGCCAGCAGCGCCGCCACCGCCGCGACCCCAGCGGTCGACGTCCGCAGGACCGACTCCCCCAGCCGCACGATCTTCGCGCCGGCGAACGTCTCGAGCTCGTCGTCGCTGATCCCGCCCTCGGGCCCGACGATCACCAGGATCGATTGCGCCCCGTCGAGATCCACTGAAGCCAGCGGCAACGTTGCGTCCTCGTGCAGCACCAGTGCGACGTCGGCAGCGTTGATCAAGGCGAGGACCTCCGCAGTCGTCGCGAGCTCGCCCACCTCCGGCAGCCATGGCCTGCGGGCCTGCTTGGTCGCCTCGCGAGCAGTCGCCCGCCATTTCGCCAAGCCTTTCGCGGCCCGCTCGCCCTTCCAGACTGCGACCGACCGCGATGCGGCCCAGGGCACGATCCGATCGACATCGACCTCGGTAAGCACCTCGACGGCGAGCTCGCCGCGGTCGCCCTTCGGCAGCGCCTGCACGACCGTCACCAGCGGCAGCGAGCGTTCGCGGAACGCGACGTCCTGGACCACCAGGGTCAGCGACGACTTCGCCGCCTCGGTTACCGAGCAGGCGGCCGACGTACCGGCGCCGTCGGCGACGACGATCTGCTCGCCGACCCGGATCCGCTTCACCGTCGCGGCATGCCTGCCCTCATCGCCGTCGAGGACGAACGACCTGCCTACGGCCACGCCGGTGACCGCGTCGGAGAGGAACACGGGCAGGGTCATCGCGCCTGCTCAGTGCTGGTTGAAGGCGTCGCGCATCCGGCCGAACAGCCCCTTGTGGGCCGCCTGGATGCGTCCGTCGGGCGACTCCTCGTCGCGCAGCGCCGCAAGCTCGCGCAGCAGCGCCTCCTGCCGATCATCCAGCTTGCTCGGGGTCTCGACCTCGATCGTCACGACCACATCACCGCGGGCCTGGCTACGCAGGCTCGGCACCCCGCGTCCGCGCAGGACGTTCTGGGTGCCGGACTGGGTGCCGGGCTTCACGTCGATTGTGACCTCGCGCTCGACGTCGATCTCCTCGGTGTCCAGATCGCCCTCGAGCAGAGGCAGCTGGATCGACGTGCCGAGCGCCGCAGCGGTCATCGGTACCGCCATCGTGCAATGCAGGTTGAGGCCCTCACGGGTGTAGGTCTTGTGCGGCGCGACGTGCACTTCGACGTACAGGTCACCGGGGCTGCCGCCGCCGGGGCCGACCTCGCCCTCGCCGGTGAGCTGGACGCGGGTGCCGGTGTCGACGCCGGCCGGGATCTTGGCGGTGATCGCACGGCGCGAGCGGACCCGGCCGTCGCCGGCGCACTCGCGGCAGGGGTCCGGGATGATCTCGCCGTATCCACGGCAGGCGGCGCATGGCCGCAGCGTCCGGATCTCGCCGAGGAACGAGCGCTGCACGTGCTGGACCTCACCGCGGCCGTGGCAGGTCTCGCAGGTGATCGGGCTGGAACCTTCGGCCGCACCGGACCCATGGCACGTCGAGCAGACGACCGCCGTGTCGACCTTGAGCTCGCGGGTCGTCCCGAAGGCCGCCTCGGCCAGCTCCAGATCGATCCGCACCAAGGCGTCCTGGCCGCGGCGCTGGCGCGAACGCGGACCGCGGGTGCCCTGCTGCTGGCCACCGAAGAAGGCGTCCATGATGTCGGTGAACGAGAAGCCCTGGCCCTGGCCGAAGCCGCCAGGCCCGCCGCCGCCGAACGGGTCTCCGCCGAGGTCGTAGACCCGGCGCTTCTCCGGGTCGGAGAGGATCTCGTACGCCGCCGAGACCTCCTTGAACTTCTCCTGGGCGCCCGGGTCCGGGTTCACGTCCGGGTGGTACTCGCGGGCAAGCCGGCGATACGCCTTCTTCAGGGCGTCGGCGTCGGCGTCGCGGTCAACTCCGAGAGTTGCGTAGGGGTCGAGGCTCACGTTTCTTTCTCAGGCTTCATCGAGGATCGAGGAGACATAGCTGGCAACGGCGCGGACGGCCGCCATCGAGCCCGGGTAGTCCATCCGGGTCGGGCCGACCACGCCGAGGGCGGAGAGGCTGTCGTCCGACGCGCCGTACCCGGTGGCCACGACGGAGGTCGAGAACAGCTCGTCGATGGGTCCCTCGTGGCCGATGCGGACGGCCACATGCGAGGACGACGTCGCGTGGCCGAGGAGCTTGAGCAGCACCACGTGCTCCTCCAGCGCCTCGAGCATCGGCTTGATCGCGGAGTCGAAATTGTCGCCGAACCGGGCCAGGTTGGCGGTGCCGCCGACCACGACCCGCTCGTCGGAGCGGTGGTCGGACATCGCCTCGACCAGGCTCGCGACGATCACGCCGTAGGTGCCGACGGCGTCGTGAGCGGCCTGCTCGGGGAGGGCTGCGAGGGCCGCAGCGGCCTCGGAGATCCGCTCACCCGCCGCGGCGCTGTTGATCTTGAGGCGCAGCTCGCCGAGGAGCTCGTCGGTCAGCTCGACCGGCACCTCCACGACCCGCTGCTCGACGCGGCCGGTCGAGAGGATCAGCACGACCAGTGCCCGGGTCGTGCTCAGCGCGACCAGCTCGACGTGTCGGACAGTGGAGCGCGACAGTGTCGGGTACTGGACGATCGCGACCTGCTGGGTCAGCTGGGCGAGCAACCGGACACTGCGCTGAACGACGTCGTCGAGGTCGTGGGCGCCCTCGAGGAAGCCGGAGATCGCACGACGTTCAGCCGCCGACATCGCCTTCAGCGTGGTCAGCCGGTCCACGAAGAACCGGTAGCCCTTGTCGGTCGGGATCCGACCGGCGCTGGTGTGCGGCTGCGCGATCAGACCCTCTTCCTCCAGCGCCGCCATGTCGTTGCGCACCGTCGCCGGCGAGACGCCGAGCTGGTGCCGTTCGACGAGCGTCTTGCTGCCGACCGGCTCCTGGGTGGCGACGTAGTCCTCCACGATCGCGCGGAGGACGGCCATCTTGCGGTCCTCGACCACGGTGTCCCCCTTCACGGTCGGCTGGCACTCCTGCAGTACGAGTGCCAAGTCTACTAGGCGGGCGGTTTCGACTCCCCCGACCTGCGGTGGTTGGGTTCTGCTATGACCGAGTTCACCGAGATCGCCGACCGCATCTGGGTGGCGCGGTACCCGTGGTTCGACGTCAACGTCACCCTCGTGGCCGGCGAGCGCGGGCTGGTCGTCGTCGACACCAACGCCTCGGCAGTGCTGGGTCGCGACGTGCTGGACGCCGTACGCCGCATCTCGACCGCCCCACTCCTCGCAGCGATCAACACCCATGTGCACTTCGACCACACGCTGGGCAACGCGATCCTCGCCGCGCACGGGGCCGAGCTGATCGCGCACGAGAAGGCAGCTGCCGCACTGCTCGCGCACGTGGCGGACATCAAGACTCAGGCAGCCGAAGAGGTCGAAGCCGAGCCGCGGATGGCCGACCTGATCGCGTCCGAGCCGGCAGTACCGGCCCGCACCTTCTCCTCGGCGCTCGCGCTCGACCTCGGCGACCGGATGCTCGAACTGGTGCACCCCGGCCGGGGGCACACCGACGGAGACCTCGTGGTCCGGATCCCGGACGTCGATGTGCTGCTAGCGGGCGACCTCGTCGAGGAGTCGACCGAGCGGTCAGCGGTGCCCGGCCTCGGGCCCGACTGCTACCCGATGGACTGGCCCGCCAGCCTCGACCTCGTCCTCAGCCTGACCGGGCCCGACACCCGGATCGTGCCGGGGCACGGGGCTCCGGTCGACGCCGACTACGTCAGCGAGCAGCGGGCAGCGCTCGGCGTGGTGGCCGAGACGATCCGCGACCTGGCCGGTCGCGGCGTACCACTGGAGCAGGCGCTGGAGATGGGCGACTGGCCGTATCCAGCCGAAAGCATGGCTGACGCCGTACGCCGGGGTTATGAACAGCTCCCCCGCGTACGGCGCCAGCTCCCGCTGATCTGAGTCAGCAGGCCCAACGCGCACGGTGGCCCCACCGTCGTCCCAGGCGCAGCGGAGCGGTCAGGACGATCGCGGCCGCGAACAGTCCGACGACCAGCCACGGCAGGTGCCCGGTGATCGCGACCACGACGGCCACGAGCAGCAGCGGGCCCAACGGCAGTCGGAGGCGGCGGCGGAACGCCCGGCCCGCGAAGGGCCGGCCTGGCAGCGACCCGAACGCCGACGGCACCGGGGTCAGGTCCGCGAAGACCTGCGCCAGGTCGCCCTGGGTCCGAGCCGTGACGACGACGTCCAGCCGCTCCTCAAGCTCCTCGACGTCGATCCGCCCGCGGCCACGCTCCCGGATCAGGCGCTTACGCGCCCGGGCCCGGTCCCGATCGGAAAGGCGGAGGTCCGCCCAGGTGCCGAAGCCACCGAGCGTTGTCATCACTCGTCCTCGGCGGCGTCGGGGCCCTCGGCGAGCAGCCCGTAGAGCTTGCGGCGGGTGTCGGCCAAGATGTCGACCGCCTTGGCCTGCTGGGCCGGCGTACCGGCTGTAGCGACCTGGACGATCGCTCCGACGGTCTGCTTGATGACCTGGCGGAGGTCCGCGTGGTCATCGGTGCCGTCGTCCTCGAAGGACTGCCAGACCGCTGCGATCTCCTCGGCGTTGTCGGTCAGATAGGCCCGACCGGTATCGGAGAGCTGCAGCGTCTTGCGGCCGCCCGGAGCGTCCTCGACAAGGGCCTCGTCGACGAGCTGGGCGATGGTCGGGTAGACCGAGCCAGGGCTCGGCTTCCAGACGCCGTCGGTGCGCTCGGCGATCTGCTGGATGACCTGGTACCCGTTCAGCGGCTCCGAGGCCTCCCCCAGGACCGCGAGGATCGCCGGCCGGACGTCGCCGCGGCGTACCCGGGACCGACGGCCTCCACGACCGCCGCCGGGGCCGCCGCCCCACTGCGGACCGAACATCTGTCCGATCCACGGCGGCGGGCCGCCCATCGGCCCGCCCCAGCCGGCGCCGTGGTCGTGACGACCACGGCCTCCCCGACCCGGACGACCCTCCTCATCACCGCGGCGCTGACGGCGGATGCCTTCGAACTGGGCGCCGAACTCGGGGCCCCACTGGTTGGTGTTGTTGCTTCTCATCATCGTTCTCCTTGTTTCGGATCGAGGCGGCGTCCCGAATGACGCCGGGCTTCTCGATATGTTCACGATATATCGCGAACGCTCACGATGCAAGGAGATATTCCCAGACTCGTTGAGTTGGGGCTTGGGGTGCAACGAGTTCGGGGTTGTGGTCACCATCCGCTACCACAACCCGAACTCAACCGGCTCCAAACCCGAACTCAACGATTGGTCCAGCGCTCCGAGGGCAGGGGGTAGGGGTTGAAGCGGCAGCCGTGGAGGCCCTTGGACTGCTGCATCATCAGCGGCGCCAGCTGGCCCTTGCCCGGGCAGGTCAGATGGTGGTGGCCGAGCCAGTGGCCGGTCTCGTGGTCGATCACCATGGTGCGGTACTCCAGCCGGGGCTGGTGGGCTGCGTTCCAGGCCGGCGAGGCGTGCAGCCAGCGGGTCTGGTTGATGATCACGTTGCGACCGACGCGGCAGCTCCAGGTGCTGTCGCACGGGTAGCCGAAGCTCGGCATCTGACGGGCGTTGCTCAGCACCAGCGTGAAGTCGCCTCCGTGCGCGACCTGGCGGAACTCATAACCCGCCGAGCGCCAGCCGCGCGGATTGGCGTAGACCTGCGCCGCGATCCGGGCGAAGACCTTCAGGTTCGCCGTGATGCGGCCGCGAGTGCCGATGCTGTACGTGAAGCTCTTCCGTACGCCGACCCGGTGGCCGATCAGCCCGGTACTCGGGGACAGCGCCGTGCCGGCGAGGTAGTCGTCATGGCGGAGGGTCACCCGGACGGAGAGATGTGTCCCGAAGTCGGTCGCCGTGGCGGCGTACGTCGCCTTGGTCGCGCCCTTGATCGCCGCGCCGTCGCGGAGCCACTGGTAGGTCACGGTGGTCGGAGTCGGGCTGTACGAGCCAGATGACGCCGTCAGCGTGCGGCCCCAGCGGCGTACGCCGGCGACGCTCGGAGCCTTGATGACCGAGAAGACGCCGTAGCCGATCGCCGACGTCGGCGTGGACGTCGCCGCCTGCACCGCCGGGGTGGTCTCGCCTCTCGCGAGCACGCTCACGGCGAGGTGGTGCTGGCGGTCGGCGCCGACCGGCCGGTACGTCGCGGCGTGGGCGCCCGGGATCACGACGCCATCGCGCAGCCAGGAGTAGGAGTACGACGTCGGGGTCGGCGACCAGGTCCCCGGCGTCGCCGAGAGCACGGCGCCGACGCGCGGCGTACCGCTGACCGTGGGCGCGATCTGGTTGACCGGTGGTGCGGGATCGACGGCTCCGGCCGGCGCCAGCAGGCCCGGCGCCCCCACGAGGATCAGAACCGCAACGAAGACTCCCCAAGATTTTCGCGTCATGCGGCAGACGCTAGGCGAGCCTTCCGGGCAATGGAAGAAGACCTGCCTAGCGTTGGGCGGTGACCTTCGACCGATATGGATCCGACGTCCTCAGCGGCGACTGGCGCAAGCCCAAGAACGGGCGGTCGGTGGAGGTGAGCGCTGACCTCGGCCTGGTCGTCGAAGAGGTTCAGACGGACTTCTGCGGCGAGATCGTGAAGGTCGAGCGCGACCTCGGCACGGTGATCCTCGAGGACCGGCGCAGCAAGCGGCGGACCTTCCCGCTCGGCCCGGGCTTCCTGCTCGACGGCGTCCCGGTGATCCTGGTTGCGCCGGTTCGCAAGGGGCCTGCGGCTCCGACGCGGACTGCCTCGGGGTCGGTGGCCGTGGCGGGCGCCAAGGCACGGGTCGCGAGGGCGAGCCGGATCTTCGTCGAAGGTCGGCACGATGCCGAGCTCGTCGAGAAGGTCTGGGGAGCCGACCTGCGGATCGAGGGCATTGTCGTGGAGTACCTCGACGGGATCGACGACCTCTCCGAGCACCTGCGCGACTTCGGCCCAGGCCCGGAGCGCAAGGTCGGCGTGCTGGTCGACCACCTCGTGGCGGGCTCCAAGGAGAGCCGGATCGCCCAGTCCGTGATGAAGTCTGCGGTCGGCAAGCACGTGCTGATCGTCGGCCACCCCTACATCGACGTCTGGGCAGCGGTGAAGCCCGAGCGCCTCGGCAAGGACGCCTGGCCCACGATCCCGCGCAACCTGGAGTGGAAGAAGGGCGTGTGCCAGGCGTTCGGCTGGCCGCACCGCGACCAGGCTGACATCGCGCGGGCGTGGAAGCACATCCTGTCCAAGGTGACCTCGTATGCCGACCTCGAGCCGGCGCTGCTGGGTCGCGTGGAAGAGCTCATCGACTTCGTCACCGGCCCCTAGTCCTGCCGAGCGGGCACAGATGTCACGCCCCAAGCCGGTGAACGGGCACAGATGTTCGGGCGCCTGAGACATCTGCGCCCGGTCGGCGTGAATCGCTGAGACATCTGCGCCCGGTCGGCGGGGGTGGCTGAGACATCTGCGCCCGGTCGCGCTAGAGCAGGTCGCGCACGACCCCGTCTGCGAGCAGCCGGCCGCGGCGGGTCAGCACCAGCCGGCCGCCCTCGATCTCAGCGAGCCCGTCAGCCACCGGTACCTCGGCGAGCGCGGGCGCGGTGAGCACGTCGAGCGGCAGGCCGCCGACCAGTCGGAGTTCGAGCAGCACGCGCTCGACCCGCCGGGTCTCCTCGTCGAGCAGCTCGCGGGCCAGCGCCGGCGAGGCACCAGCGGCGAGCCGCTCGGCGTACGCGGTCGGGTGCTTGACGTTCCACCAGCGGACACCGCCGACGTGCGCGTGCGCGCCGGGACCGACGCCGAGCCAGTTCTGCGAGGTCCAGTAGAGCTCGTTGTGCCGGCAGCGGGCGCCCGCTCCCCGCGCCCAGTTGGAGACCTCGTACCAGCCGAACCCGGCGTCCGCGAGCAGGTCGTCGACGAGGAGGTACTTCTCGGCCAGATCGTCGTCATCCGGAGCAGGCACTGCGCCGGAGCGGACCCGGCGCGCGAGCGCGGTCCCGTCTTCGACGATCAGCGAGTACGCCGACACATGGTCGGGCTGGCAGGCCAGCGCGGCCTCGACCGAGCGCTGCCAATCGGCGACCGACTCCCCCGGTGTCCCGTAGATCAGATCGAGGCTGACCTGGTCGAACCCGGCCTCACGTGCCCACGTCACCGCCTGCGGGACCCGCTCCACGTCGTGCGTGCGGTCGAGGATCGCCAGCACCGACGGCACCGCCGACTGCATCCCGAACGAGATCCGGGTAAACCCGCCCGCGACCAGCTCGGCGAGCGAGTCTGGCGTCACGCTGTCCGGGTTCGCCTCGGCGGTGATCTCGGCGTCGGGGCTCAGCCCGAAGGCATCCCGCACCGACCCGAGCATGGCGACCAGGTCAGCACTGGGCAGCAGGGTCGGCGTACCGCCGCCGAAGAACACGGTCTCGACTGCTGGGGCACCCGGGAGGATTCCGGCGAGCAGGTCGACCTCGGCGCACGCCGTTGCGGCGTACGACGCCTGCGATCCGCCGCCGCCGAGCTCCGTCGCGGTGTAGGTGTTGAAGTCGCAGTAGCCACACCGCACCGCGCAGAACGGGACGTGCAGGTAGACCCCGAGGCTCCTGATGCCGAGCTCAGCGAGCGCCGAGGCGGGCAGCGACCCGTCGACCGGCACGGGTTCGCCGTCAGGCAGGGTCGAGGGCATCCCAGGAGGCTAGCCCGGTCTTCCTCCTAGGAGTACAGCGCGTCGATCAGGGTCTTGTTGTTCTCCTCGACGACATTCCGCTTGACCTTCATCGACGGCGTCAGCTCGCCAGACTCGATGGTGAGGTCGTGGTCGAGGAGCTCGAACTTCTTGACCGTCTCCCAGCGGTTCAGCTGGCCGTTGAGCTCGTCGACGTACTTGGTGACCATCGCCTTGACGGCGTCCGAGGCCACCAGGTCGGCGTACGACGCCCCGGCCTGGCCGTTGTCCTTGGCCCAGTCCCTCATCGCGTCGGGGTCCAGGGTGACCAGCGCGATGCAGTAGTTCCGCTCGTTACCGAAGACCATGAACTGGCTGACGTAGGGGCAGATCGCCTTCATCTTGGCTTCGATCGCCGGCGGTGCGACGTACTTGCCGCCGGAGGTCTTGAAGAGCTCCTTGATCCGGCCGGTGATGGTCAGGAAGCCGTCGGCGTCGATCGAGCCCTTGTCGCCGGTGTGCAGCCAGCCGTCCTCGGTCAGCGTCTTCGCGGTCTCCTCGGGCAGGTTGTGATAGCCGTCCATGATGTTCGGGCCCTTGATCAGGATCTCGTCGCCGTCGCCGAGCTTGACCTGGCCGCCAGGGAACACCGGTCCGACAGTGCCGATCTTGTAGTCGTCCGGGCTGTTCACGAACGCACCGGCTGAGGTCTCGGTCAGACCGTAGCCCTCGAGGATCAACAGGCCGGCCGCGTGGAACCACTCGGCGATGTCGCGGTTCAGCGCCGCCGAGCCGGACAGGAAGAACCGCACCCGGCCACCGAAGCGGGCCCGGATCTTGGAGAAGACCAGGCGGTCGAAGAGCGCGTGCTGCAGCTTGAGCGTCAGCGGCACCGGCTTGCCTGCGAACGTCAGCGCGTCGACCTTCTTGCCGACCGCGAAGGCCTGGTTGAAGATCTTCTCCTTGGCGCCGCCCTCGGACTCCTGCATGGTGATGATCCGGGCGTAGGCCTTCTCGAAGATCCGCGGAGCAGCCCCCATGAAGGTCGGCCGGACGATGCCGACGTTGTCAATGATCCGGTCGACGCGGCCGTCGATAGCGGTAGCGAACCCGCATGCCAGCTGGGCGGAGAGCAGCACCTTGCCGAACGAGTGCGCCATCGGCAGCCACAGGAACTGCAGGTCGTTCTCGTCGAGGATCTTCTGGCTCTGCACGACCGCGCCCTCATAGGTCCACGAGGAGTGCGTCAGCCGGACGCCTTTCGGCTTGCCGGTGGTGCCCGAGGTGTAGATCAGCGTCGCCAGCTGCTCGGGCTTGATGCCCGCGACCGCCTGGTCGACCGCGTCCGGGTGCTCGGCGAGGTGCTTCTCCCCCAGCGCCGCGAGGTCGTCGAGGCTGATCGTCCGCTCGCCGTCGGTGGTGCCCTCGAAGACCACGATCTTGAACAGGTCCGGCAGGTCGGACTGATGGTCGCGCAGCTTCTGGACCTGCTCGTCGTTCTCGGCGAAGACGATGCGCGAGCCCGAGTCGGCCAGGATGTAGGCCACGTCGGAGGCCATCGTGGAGGGGTAGACGGTCGTCGTGGCAGCGCCGGCGCAGAGGACGGCGAGGTCCGCTTCGATCCACTCCAGCCGCGTCCCGGCAGCGATGCCGACGCGCTGCTCAGACTCGATGCCCAGCGACAGCAGACCGGCCGCGAGCTTCTCGACCCGGTCGCCGGTCTGCTTCCAGGTGTAGGACACCCACGGCTGGTCGTCGGCGGCAGGCACTCGGAACGCCTCGGCACCGGGGCTCTTGCTCACCCGCTCGCGGAACTGCACGGCCAGGTTCGGCGAGCGCTTCTCGATGAAGGAGGTGTCACGACTGACGGGCGACATGGGGCTCTCGCTTCTGTTCCGTGGTTTCCAGGGCTGTACGTAACCTAGATCACCCCCGAGCACGCCGCCTAGTTAACCCGCGCTAACCCGCCTCAACCCCGGCCGGCGGCCCGTTCGTAGATCCACGGCTTGAGCCCCGGTACGTCGAGCAGGCGCGGCAGCAGCTGCGGTCGGATGGTCACCGCGGCAAACAACTCCGCGACCGTGACGTCGGTCTGTGGACGCTCGACGACCGCGATCGAATCGCCTGCCGCGACCACGCCCTCCTCGAGAACTCGGAAGTAAGGTCCCGGCCGACCGGCGAGCACGAAGCGCTTGACCCACGCCGTCGCGTCGTACCCGCTGTAGCCCATCCAGCCCTTGAACGTGACGCACGGGATGCGGACGTGGGCGATCTGCAACAGCGCCGAGCCGACGCGCCAGACCTCCCCGACGAGCGCGGCATTGAGATCGATGCCCTCGGTGGTGAGCTGCTCTGCGAAATGCCCTGGCTCCAGCGGTCGGCCGAGCTGTGCCTGCCACCACGCGTAGTCCTCGACCGAGTAGGCGTAGACGCGCATGTACTCGTCACCATGGTTGCGGGTGTCCGCCACAGCATTGCCCTCGACCCCGGCGAACGTGATCCGTACCGGCCCGGTGACCGGCCGCTTCTCGATGCCGGTCGTCGGGAGCGACGTCGTCTCGTACGGGACGGCCTTCGGCATGCCTATGTTGACGGAGACCACGGTTGCCACGGCACCAGTCTCCCAGGCGCGACCCGCAATTGGTGGGATCAATTCCTGTCGCGGGCTGTCGTACCGCGCCTGACCCGTTCGTGGTGTTCACGACAAGATGGGGTAGATGCCCCGCACATCGATCTGAGGAGCACGTCATGACCCACTACCTGCTGTCCGTGATGCACGACCTGGGCGTTACCGACGAATGGATCCCGCAGGACATGACCGAGGAGGAGGTCCAGCAGTCGTACGCCGACACCGGGGTCTTCAACGAGGAGATCAAGGCCTCCGGCCACTGGGTGTTCGCGGGCGGGCTGGAGCCGCCGGCCGTCGCCACGGTCGTGGACAACTCGACCGGCAAGAACGTGATCACCGACGGCCCGTACTCCGAGGCCAAGGAGCAGCTGGGCGGTTTCTGGGTCGTCGAGGCGGCCGACCTTGATGAGGCGCTGGCGATCGCGGCCCGCGGCTCGCAGGCGTGCCGGGGCCGCGTGGAGGTCCGACCGTTCCAGGGCCTGGCCTGACGTCTCGTGGACCTCGCTGAGCCGATCCAGGAGCAGATCTCCGAGATCGTCCGTGCCGAGCACGGACGGGTCGTGGCGACGCTGATCCGCCGCCTCGGCGACATCGACCTCGCCGAGGACGCTGTCGCCGAGGCGTGGGTGAGCGCGCTCGAGCGCTGGCCTGCCGACGGCATCCCGCCCAACCCGGGCGGGTGGCTGACCACGACGGCCGGCAACAAGGCGATCGACCGGATCCGGCGCGAGGGCAAGCGAGACGCCAAGCACCAGGAGGCCCAGATGCTCTCCGACGCCCAGCAACCCGACAGCCCCGAGCCCACCGGCCCGGTCGCCGACGACCGGCTCCGGCTGGTCTTCACCTGCTGCCACCCCGCGCTAGCACTGGAGAACAGGGTCGCGCTGACCCTGCGGCTCCTCGGCGGCCTCACCGTGGCCGAGATCGCCAGCGCCTTCCTGGTCCCCGAGACCACGATGGCGCAGCGGATCACCCGGTCGAAGCAGAAGATCAAGGCCGCGAACATCCCGTTCCGGGTGCCTGGCGAGGCCGACCTCGTCGAGCGGCTGACCGGCGTGATGGTGGTGCTCTACCTGATCTTCAACGAGGGCTACCTCGCTACCGAGGGAGCCGGCCTGCGGGTCGACCTGTCCGCGGAGGCGATCCGGTTGACGCGGCAGCTCACCACGCTGCTCAGCGACCCCGAGCTCGACGGGTTGCTCGCGCTGATGCTGCTCACCGAGGCCCGTCGCGACGCTCGGATCTCCAACGGCGTCCTGGTCACGCTCGACGAGCAGGACAGGTCGCACTGGGACGCGGACCTGATCGACGAGGGCCACCAGCTCGTACGCCGCTGCCTCGCGACGAACCGGCCGGGCTCCTACCAGCTGCAGGCCGCCATCAACGCCGTGCACACCGATGCCCTAGACGCCTCGATGACCGACTGGTCGCAGATCGTCCAGCTCTACGATCAGCTGCTCGCCGTCCAGCCTTCGCCGATCGTCCAGCTCAACCGGGCCGTCGCGGTCGCCGAGCTCGACGGCCCGGACGTGGCCTTGAGCACCGTCGACCGACTCGACCTCGCCGGCTATGGCCCGTGGCAGGTCACCCGCGCCGAGCTGCTCCGGCGGCTCGGTCGGTATGAGGAGTCGCACGCGGCGTACGAGCTGGCGATCGGGTTGTCAGGCAACGAGGCGGAGAAGGCGCACCTGCGCAGCCGACTCGCCACCCTGCCGGACTGAGCGGTCGGGCAGGCCGGGCACCCGTCTAGTCCTGGACTGCCTTCGCGATGGCGATGCACAGGGTCAGCCAGTCGTCGTCGCTGATCTCGGGCTGGGCCGACCCTGCGTCGATGAACGGGCCGAGGGCGTTGGCCATCATCCGTACGACGACCCAGTCCCGGGCCCTGTCCTCGTCGAGTCCCGAGGCGTCGACGAGCGCGTGGAACCGCCGCCGCACACCGTTGCGCAGGTCACCTGCGAGCTCGTCGGCCCGGTTCCACAGCATCGGGGCCAGCTCGTAGTGCGGGTCGCCGGACAACGGCTTCGGGTCGATGGCAAGCCAGTCGGCTCGGCCACCGGACAGCACGTTGGCGTAGTGCAGGTCGGTGTGGACCAAGGTGCCGTCGGTGGCGTCGTCCTTGACGAAGTCAGCGGCCAGCGAGACCGCCTGCTCGACCAGTCGCCGCGGCAGCGGAGCGCTCCGCTCGAGGGCCCGCAGCTGCGTCAGCGGCCCGACGAGGGCGGCCGAGAGCCGGCGGAACTGCGGCGGCGCCGGCACGTGCAGCCGCCCGTACAACTCGCCCACGACGCTGCACGCCTCGATGTCCCACGCATCGAGAAGGCTTGCACTCCCCCGCAGGTGCTCGAGCAGCAGTGCCCGCCGGTGCGGGTCGGCGCGCAGCATCCGCACCGCGCCGTTGCCGTCCCAGCGCGTCAGCGCGAGGTGCTCCAGTGCGGACTCCTCATCAGGGAACCCGACCTTGAGGACGGCCATCAGGCCGGTCCGGGTAACCACCGGGACGATCACCGCAGTGGCGCCGTGCAGCGACTCACCGTCCTGGCGCAATTCCCACTCGGCGAGCAGGCCCGTCACCGTCGCCGGCAGACGGTCGACCCACGCTGTCCAGTCCGGACCGCGAGCGGCCATGGCGAGGACGCCCGGCGGTAACGCGGTGGAATCCTGGGACATCGATCTCCTCGGCAGCGAAGCGCACAGCCTAGTAGTCAGAAGCCGGTCAGCAGGTCCTCGACGTGTGACCGGAACCCCGGGCATGAGGTGACGTCGTGCTGCTCGCACGAGAACGCGTGCTGCGCCATCTCGCGGGACTGGCGCATCTCCTCCATCCGTCGGTCCAGGTCGGCGATGTGCGCTTCGAGCACCTCGTGCCGTCCTCGTGCCTCGGAGTCCATCAGGATGCGGATCTGGTCGAGGGTCATCCCGGCCGCCTTGCTGCGCTGGATCACCGCGACGCGGACAACGTCGTCGCGCCCGTAGCGCCGCCGATCTGCCGAGTCGCGCCCCGGAGTCAGCAGCCCGACCGATTCCCAGTGCCGGAGCACGTTGGTCGGCAGGTCGAACCGCTCGGCAACCTGGCCGACGCTCCACTCATTTGACTTCATCCCAACATGAAGTCACACGCTGGGATCCCAGGCAAGTCCGACCAAGGAGAAACCATGTACGACGTGATAGTGATCGGTGCCGGCCCTGCCGGCCTGCAGGCCGCACTGACCCTCGGACGGATGCATCGCAGGGCCCTCGTGCTCGATTCCGGCCGCTACCGCAACGACCCGGCGGACGCGATGCACAACTTCGTGACCCGTGACGGGACCGACCCGGCCGACCTCCGGGCAGCAGCACGCGCCGAGATCGCCGCGTACGCCGACATCGAGATCCGCGACGTCGCTGCGACCGAGGTGGCTGGCTCCGAGGGCGACGTTGCTGTGACCCTCGCCGACGGCAGCGTGGTCACGTCCCGTCGGCTGATCCTGGCCACCGGCGTCCGCGACCTGCTGCCCGACGTACCAGGGCTGGCCGAGGTGTTCGGGCACGGCGCTGCGCACTGCCCCTTCTGCCACGGCCACGAGTACGCCGGCGGCCGGGTCGTGGTCCAGGGCAGCGACCATGCGCAGGCAATGGAGCTGATGCTGGCACCGATCGCAGCCGAGACCGTGGTCGTCGACGACGTCGCGGGCATCCGTGCCTCCGGTGACGGCGTGGTGGTAACCAACGCCGACGGCACCGAGATCGAGGCCCGCGGGTTCATGGTCGCCTCGACGTACGAGCAGTCGGCCCCGTTCGCCGAGCAGCTTGGGCTGGACCTGCTCCCCACCGGGTGCGTCGCCGTCGATGGGTTCGGGCGCACCAGCCAGGCCGGTGTGTACGCCGCGGGCGACCTCGCGACGACAGCAGAACTGCAGATGCCGATGGCGTCGGTCCTCAACGCTGCGGCAGCCGGACTGATTGCGGCCGCGAGCTGCGTCCGCGACGAGGTGCTGCAAGCGCTCGCGAGCTAGGCGGTCTCGCCGAGGATCCAGTGGTCGGCCGGCACCTCCGGCTTGCCGGGCGCCTCGCGGCGATCCTGGGTCCAACGCTCCCCGAACGCGTCATTGGCCACGACCCGCCAGAAGGCACCGGCGGCCGCGTTCTCGTGCTGGAACGCGATCTGCCACGGGCCCGGGTGCCGGGCGATCACCTCCGCGGCGAAGTCCCGGCCGGTCCCGACGCGGCGGCTCGCCGGCACTACGAAGAACGCGGCCATGTCTCGCACCTCGTCGTCGAGGCCGTCGACCAGGGCGAACGCCACCGGGGCCTGCTCGCCGGTGTTCGGGTGCGGCTCCCAGGCCAGGTAGCCGGTCCTCCCCGCGCCGGGATAGCCGTCAAGTACCGCATGCTGATAGCGCCCGTCGGCGTACGGGAAGCCGCTCACGATCGGCGCGAGGTCGTGCTTGAACGCCTGCCAGAGCCAGCCGACGACGGGCCACTCGTCGTCGGCGACCGCGCGGACCAGCGTCACTTCTTCGGCTTCTCCGCCGCGCCCGCCGTCGTGGAGAGCGCTGCGATGAAGGCTTCCTGAGGGACCTCGACGCGGCCGACCATCTTCATCCGCTTCTTGCCCTCCTTCTGCTTCTCCAGCAGCTTGCGCTTGCGGGTGATATCACCGCCGTAGCACTTGGCCAGGACGTCCTTGCGGATCGCGCGGATCGTCTCCCGGGCGATCACCCGGGCGCCGATCGCGGCCTGGATGGGCACCTCGAACTGCTGCCGCGGGATCAGCTCGCGCAGCTTGCCGGCGAGCATCACGCCGTAGCCGTAGGCCGCGTCCTTGTGCACGATCGCACTGAAGGCATCCACAGCCTCGCCCTGCAGGAGGATGTCGACCTTCACGAGGTCTCCGGGCTGCTCGCCGTCGAACTCGTAGTTCAGCGATGCGTAGCCCTTGGTCCGCGATTTGAGCTGGTCGAAGAAGTCGAAGGCGATCTCGCCCATCGGCAGGGTGTAGCGCATCTCGACACGGTCCTCAGAGAGGTAGTCCATCCCGAGCAGCGTGCCGCGCTTGGTCTGGCAGAGCTCCATGATCACGCCGATGTAGTCGCTCGGTGCCAGCACGGTCGCCTTGACCACCGGCTCGAGCACCTCCTTGATCTTGCCGTCGGGGTACTCGCTCGGGTTGGTCACCTCGATCCGCGAGCCGTCGTCCATGGTCACGTGGTAGACCACGTTCGGCGTGGTGGAGATCAGGTCGAGATTGAACTCGCGCTCGAGCCGCTCCCGGGTGATCTCCATGTGCAGCAGGCCCAGGAACCCGCAGCGGAACCCGAACCCCAGGGCGCCCGACGTCTCCGGCTCGTAAGCGAGCGCAGCGTCGTTGAGCTGCAGCTTCTCCAGTGCGTCGCGCAGCGTCGGGTAGTCGTCGCCGTCGATCGGGTACAGGCCCGAGTAGACCATCGGGTTCGGGTGCGCGTAGCCGCCGAGCGCCTCCTGAGCACCGTTGTGCTGGCTGGTCACGGTGTCGCCGACCCGCGACTGCCGGACGTCCTTGACGCCGGTGATCAGGTAGCCGACCTCGCCGACACCGAGGTCACCGGCCTTCATCGGCTCGGGGCTGATCACGCCGACCTCGAGCATCTCGTGGACCGCACCGGTCGACATCATCTTGATCCGGTCGCGGTGCGACAGCTTGCCGTCGACGACTCGGACGTAGGTCACCACGCCGCGGTAGGTGTCGTAGACGGAGTCGAAGATCAGCGCTCGCGGCGGAGCATCCGGGTCACCGACGGGCGCCGGGGTCTGCTTCACGATCTCGTCGAGCAGGTTCTCCACGCCGAAGCCGGTCTTCGCGCTGACGTGCAGGACGTCCTCGGGCTCGCAGCCGATGATGTGGGCGAGCTCGGCGGAGTACTTCTCGACGTTGGCCGACGGCAGGTCGATCTTGTTCAGCACGGGGATGACGTGCAGGTCGGCGCCGAGGGCCAGGTAGAGGTTCGCCAGCGTCTGCGCCTCGATCCCCTGCGCGGCGTCGACCAGCAGGACGGCGGTCTCGCAGGCCTCCAGCGAGCGGGACACCTCGTAGGTGAAGTCGACGTGCCCCGGCGTGTCGATCATGTTCAGCACGTAGTCATCAGGCTCGGCGCCGGCGTCGTTGCCCGGCTTGACCGTCCACGGCAGCCGGACGGCCTGGCTCTTGATCGTGATGCCGCGCTCGCGCTCGATGTCCATCCGGTCGAGGTACTGCGCCCGGGCGGCCCGCTCGTCGACAACACCGGTCAGCTGCAGCATCCGGTCGGCCAGGGTGGACTTGCCGTGGTCGATGTGCGCGATGATGCAGAAGTTCCTGATGATCGCGGGGTCGGTCTTGCCCGGCTGGGGCAGGGTCGATTTCGGTGGCAAGGGGCACTCTCGGGCTCGGCGTACGTCGAACCTGCATTCTTCCATGCTCCAGCGCGCTGTCCGAACCGTCCGCGCATGACCCTGCCGCCCTCGGGAACTGGGCTCTTATGACCGATCTTCTGCAGAACGAGTCCCCGTCCCTGTCCGGCAAGCGAGTCGCCTTTCTGACCGCGCCCGAGGGCGTCGAGC
Source organism: Marmoricola sp. (assembly GCA_035695505.1). GTDB lineage: Bacteria > Actinomycetota > Actinomycetes > Propionibacteriales > Nocardioidaceae > Marmoricola. The sequence continues at coordinate 39,282 of DASRRQ010000040.1, forward strand.
GTGTCGAGCTGACCGAGCCCTGGGCGGCGGTGACCGATGCCGGCGCCGAGGCCAGCCTCCTGAGCACCACGTCGGGCGAGGTCCAGACCTTCGACCACCTCGACAAGGCCGAGAAGCGCCGGGTCGACCAGGTGGTCGGCGACGCCTCGGTCGACGACTTCGACGCCCTCGTCCTTCCCGGTGGCGTCGCGAACCCCGACCAGCTTCGCCAGGACGACGATGCGCTCGCCTTCGTCCGGGCATTCTTCGCCAGCGGCAAGCCGGTCGCGGCGATCTGCCACGCCCCGTGGACCCTCGCCGAAGCCGACGTCGTGGCGGGCAGGACACTGACGTCCTGGCCGAGCCTGCAGACCGACCTGCGCAACGCCGGCGCCACCTGGGTGGACAAGGAGGTCGTCACCGACGGCAACCTGATCACCAGCCGCAACCCCGACGACATCCCGGCGTTCAACAACGCGGTCCTCGAGGCGCTCGCGCACGGCAGCGCCGGCACCCAGTAACGGCCGACCCGTCGACTCGGCGAGCCCGGGACATCGGGCTTGCCCGGCCCTAGAGTGCGCTCATGAAGCGGATGAGCGGCATCGATGCTGCCTTCTGGTACGGCGAGACCCCGGCGTGGCACATGCATATCGGCGCCGTCGCCATCCACGACACCGAGGACGCGCCGGGGTTCAGCTTCGCCGAGGTGCGCCGGATCGTGATCGAGCGCCTGCCGCAGATGCCGCAACTGCGCTGGAAGGTCGTCGAGGCGCCGTTCGGGCTCGAGCGGCCCTGGTTCGTCGAGGACGACACGCTCGACCCTGACTTCCACATCCGCCGGATCGGGATCCCGCAACCGGGCACCCGCAAGGAGCTCGACGAGCTGATCAGCCGGCTGATGTCCTACAAGCTCGACCGCAACCGGCCGCTGTGGGAGCTCTGGGTCATCGAGGGCCTCGAGCATGGCCGGGTCGCCACGCTGACGAAGATGCACCACTCGATCGTCGACGGCGTCTCCGGTGCCGGGCTAGGCGAGATCCTGCTCGACATCACCCCCCAGCCGAGGCCGCCGTCCGACGTCGTGGTGCACGGAATCGGCTCCACCGCTCCGCACCCGATCCGGTCGCTGGCCGAAGGCTGGGTCAACCTGGCCGTGCGGACCCCGGCCAGGGTGGTCGGCATCCTGAGCCAGACCGCCCGCCAGCAGATCGCGGTGCGCAACTACAAGAACAAGCCACCAGCGTTCTTCTCTGCCCCGTCGACCCGGTTCAACGCCACCCTGAGCCCGCATCGGCGGATCACGGGCGCCCGGGTCGAGCTCGAGCGGGTCAAGGCGCTGAAGGTGGCCTACGACGTCAAGCTCAACGACGTGGTGCTGGCGCTGGTCTCCGGCGCGCTCCGGCTGTACTTCGCGGACCGCGAGGGGATCCCGGCCAAGCCGCTGATCGCGCAGATCCCGGTCTCGACCCGGACCGAGGACACCGCGGGACATGTCGGCAACCAGGTCAGCTCGATGACGGTGAACATGGCCACCGACGTCGACGATCCGGCGGAGCGGATCCGCACGATCTACGAGAGCTC
>DASRRQ010000041.1:0-31751 GCA_035695505.1 Marmoricola sp.
CCACAACTGGGACCTGCTCGCCCACCTCGACGCGCTGGACGCGCTGGGCCTCCCGATCCTGGTGGGCTCGAGCCGCAAGTCCTTCCTCGGCACGTTGCTGGCCGCTCCGGACGGGACGCCGCGCGACGTGCTGGACCGCGAGGACGCGAACGTCGCCCTGACCACGCTCGCCGGCCTCGCCGGTGTCTGGGCGGTCCGGGTGCATGAGGTCCGTGGCAGCGTCGACGCGCTGAAGGTGGTCGCCGGTTGGCACGGGCGCGGGTTTGTGCCCGCAGCGCCCACGGGTAGGGTCGTGGCGGAATGAGTGACCAGTTGGCGGTGCGCGGCATCGAGATCTACGCACACCACGGTGTGTTCGACTTCGAGCGTCGGGACGGGCAGATCTTCGTGATCGACCTGGTGCTCGGGATGGATACCCGGGCCGCAGCAGCCGGCGACGACCTCACCCAGACCGTGCACTACGGCGATCTGGTCGAGGCCGTGAAGACAGCAGTGGAGAACGACCCCGTCGACCTGATCGAAACCCTGGCCCAGCGCATCGCCGACGTCTGCCTCGCTTATGAGCAGGTAGACCGGGTGGACGTCACCGTCCACAAGCCGAACGCCCCGATTGCGGCGACGTTCTCCGACGTCGCCCTGACCATCTCACGGAGCCGACCATGACCGAGTCCCCGAACCCCGCAGTGATCGACACCGACACCCTGACCGGTGACATGCACCCGATCCGCCGCGTCGTCATCTCCCTCGGCTCCAACCTCGGGGACCGGATGTTCGCGCTCCAAGGCGCCGTCGACGCCCTCGCTGACACTCCCGAGGTCTGGGTCACCGGCGTCTCGAGCGTCTACGAGACTGAGCCGCTCGGCGCCCCGGACGACTCCGAGCCGTTCCTCAACGCGGTGCTGACGCTGGACACCACGCTCTCCGCGCGCACTCTGCTGGAGCGGGCGCTCGCGGTCGAGGCGGCGTACGGGCGCGAGCGCAGCGAGACCAATGCCCCGCGGACCCTCGATGTCGACCTGATCGTGGTCGGCGACCGGCACGCGGACGACGACGACCTGCAGCTGCCGCACCCGCGGGCAGCCGAGCGGGCGTTCGTGCTCGCGCCGTGGCACGAGCTGGAGTCGGACGCCGAGATCCCCGGATACGGCACCGTCGCCGACCTGCTGGAGAAGGTCGGGCTCGACGGCGTCGTACGCCGTGACGACCTCGAGCTCGAGGTGCAGTGACCCAGGAGGATCCTCCTGGCTCGGGCAGGATCACGCCGACCGGACCCGGCCCGCTGGTCGTGCTCGGTGTGCTGAGCCTGTTCGTCGGCTGGGGCGCCCGCGGCCTCGCGATCCGCGAGGGCTGGGCGACGCCGTCGATCTCGTGGCTCGCGGTGCTGGCCGTCTGGTTCGTGGCAGCGGCGACCGCTGGCATCGCCTACCTGACGTGGCGCACGGTGCGCGACGAGCGGCACCGGCTGACCCCGCAACAGGGCCTCTCCCGGCTGGTGCTGGGCAAGACGATCGCGCGGATGGGCGCGCTGGTCTTCGGCGGCGGCCTCGGCTCGGCGATCTCCAACCTCGGCGTGGATGCCGACAACGCCAACAAGCTGCTCCTGCGAGCGCTGCTCGCTGCCTTCGGCGCCGCCGCCGGGCTCGCTGCGGGCCTGCTACTGGAGCACGCGTGTCGTGTGCCGCCCGCGGAGTCCGGCGACCTACCCTGACAGCATGGTCCGATCCCGCTCAGCTCGTCGTCGGCAACGCAGCGTCCGCGTCACTGTCGCGGTCTCGCTGCTCGCGGTGGCCACGGTCGCCGTCTTGGCAACGCTCCCTACCCAGTCCCCGGCCTGGCTCAGCGCCGGATCGGTGACCGCACTCGTCCTCGGCTGGGCCGCCCTGCGGATCGTCTGGACCGAGGTTCTGCAGTCACGTCGTGAGCAGGCCGCGGACCGCGCCGCAACGGCGAGCGCCTACCGGTCGCTGTTCTCCGAGCGGGCTGCCGAGCATGCCGAGTTCACCACCGCGATGACCGAGCGGCTGGCCTCCTCGACGGTCACCATGCACGAGCTGCAGGGCGAGCTCGTGGCCTCCCAGCGCCGGGCCGCGGAGATCGGCATGCGCGCAGAGAGTGCCGAGTCGTCGTACGCCGCGACGCTCGTCCGGGTCGCTGAGCTTGAGCGATCGATCGACCTGCTCCGGGCCGAGCAGGAGGTCGAAGACCTGGTGGCCTTCGACGAGAAGGTCGCCCAGGCTGCCGGCAAGCACGCATCCGTCGAGAGCATGGACGCCAAGCTCGCCTGAGCTGGTCGCAGCTGCTCAGCGGTTGATGTCGGTGCGCAGCATCGCGTGGATGCCGTTGGGTGTCAGCACGCCCAGGAACCGGGCCCCGTCGGTGACCCCGATCATCGCCTTGTCCTCGCGCATCAGCAGGGCCATCGCCTCCTCCAAGGTCGCGGTCACCTCCACCGTCCCGCCGAGGTCGGCGGCGTTGACGCCCTCGAGCGGCTCGAGGTGGGCAGGGTCGATGGCGGTGACTGCGAGCCGGCGCAGTCCACGGGCCTGACCGACGAACTCGGCGACGAAGTCATCGGCTGGTGCACCGAGCACGACGGCGGGGGTGTCGTACTGGGCCAGCCGGCCGCCGGCGGCGAAGACCGCCACCCGGTCGCCCATCTTGGTTGCCTCGTCGATGTCGTGGGTGACCAGCAGCACGGTCTTGCCGAGCTCGCGCTGCAGCCGGTGGAACTCGTCTTGCAGCCGGGCTCGCACGATCGGGTCGACGGCGCCGAACGGCTCGTCCATCAGCAGCACCGGCGGGTCAGCGGCCAGGGCGCGGGCGACGCCGACCCGCTGGCGCTGGCCACCGGAGAGTTGGTGCGGGTAGCGCTTGGCAAAGACCGACGGTTCCAGGCCGACCAACGACATCAGCTCCTCGGCTCGGGCCCGCGCATGCGCCTTGCTCTCGCCGTACAGCAGCGGCACGGTCATCACGTTGTTGATGATCCGCTGGTGCGGGAACAGGCCCACCTGTTGGATGACGTAGCCGATGCCGCGACGCAGCTGCACCGGGTCGGCGTTCGTGACGTCCTGGCCGTCGAGCACGATCCGGCCGGTGGTCGGCTCGATCAGCCGGTTGACCATCTTCAGCGTCGTGGACTTGCCGCACCCCGACGGCCCGACCAGGCACACCAGCGCTCCCCGCGGCACGTCGAGGTCGAGCTCGTGGACGGCTACCGTGCCGTCGGGGTAGGTCTTCCCGACGCCTTCGAGCCGGATCATGGGCTCCGTTGGCGGCTGCTGCGCTGACCCTGCCGGGGCTGCGGTTGGGCTAACGTCCATCGTGTGATCTCGCTCCTGGCTCCCGGTGCTGCTCAGAATTGTCTGACCCGCAACGAGTGGGTCTGCGGGAAGTACTTCTCCAGGTTCCACAGCGACCTGACCAGTGCCCTGGGCCAGCACCTGAAGATCGTGGTCGTCTCGGTCCTGCTCGGGCTGGTGATCGCGTTTCCGCTGGCGCTTCTGGCACGACGGTACCGAAAGCTCGAGTGGGGAGTGGTCGGCGCGACCACTGCGGTCTACACGATCCCGTCGTTGGCGCTGTTCTCGCTCCTGGTCCCGTGGACCGGCCTGTCAGAGACGACCGTCGTGATCGGGCTGGCCTTGTACTCGCTCACGGTGCTCGTGCGGAACATGATCGACGGCCTCCATGCCGTGCCCGAGGACGTCAAGGAGTCCGCCGTCGGGATGGGCTACACCAACCGGCGGATGCTCTTCGCCGTCGAGCTGCCGCTGGCGCTGCCGGCGATCATGGCCGGCCTGCGGGTGGCCACCGTCTCGGCGGTCGCGCTGACCACGGTCGGCTCCATTGTCGGGTACGGCGGCCTCGGCACTCTGCTGATCCAGGCCAACGGCACCCAGTTCAAGGCCCAGGTACTGGCCACCAGCGTGCTGTGCGTGCTGCTCGCGGTCGCCCTGGACCTGGTGCTGGTCGGCATCCAAAGGGCGCTGACGCCGTGGACCAGGCGGGCGGTGGCCCGATGAGCGGCGTCTGGACATGGCTGACCGACTCGGCGCACTGGAAGGGCTCTGACGGCATCGGTGTGCTGCTTGCCCAGCACACTCTGCTCACCTTGGTCGCGGTCGCGGGCGCTGCGTTGGTGGGGCTGCCCGTCGCGCTGTACCTGGGCCACCAGCACCGTGGCGGCACCCTGGCGGTCAACCTGTCCAACATCGGCCGGGCGATCCCGATCGTGGCGCTGCTCTCGCTGCTCTCGCTCGGCGCCATCGGCAGTGCCGACTTCGGGCCGTTCGGCCGGGCCGGGCTGGCAACGCTGATCACACTGGGACTGTTCGCGCTCCCGGCGATCATCACCAACGCCTATACCGGCGTGGTCGAGGTGGACCCTGACACCGTCGAGGCCGCGCGCGGGATGGGCATGTCCCCGTGGCAGGTGCTCCTGCGCGTGGAGCTGCCGCTGGCCACGGCGCTGATCACCACCGGGCTGCGGCTTGCCGTGGTCCAGGTGTGGGCCACCGCGACGATCGCGGCACTGGTAGCCGGTCCCGGGCTCGGCCAGATCATCACCGAGGGCTACAACACCAACAGCCAGCCTGAGGTCATCTCCGGGGCCCTGATCGTCGGCGGGATCGCGCTCCTCCTCGAGATCGCGATGGCTCTGCTGCAGCGGATCGTGGACCCAGTCGCCCGCGCCGTCCGGTAGCGCCGCCCGGGCTCCCTGGCATCAGCTGCCGCGACACTGTCGGTCCGGCGCACTACAGTCATGAGCGGGCAGAAACAGACGAGCCCACCGGACACGCGCGGGCACCCGCGGGACACAGAAGGCGGAGCACCAATGAACATGACACTCTCCAGAAGGGTGATGGTGGTCCTCGTGGCCGTCCCCCTCGCCCTCACGGCTGCGTGCGGCAGCAGCAACAAGCTGGGCGGCAGCAGCGGCAGCAAGGACGTCACGATCGTCGGCCAGGACTTCACCGAGGGCAACGTGATGACGGCCATCTACTCCGACCTGCTCGACAAGGCCGGCTACAAGGCGACCGTCAAGACCCTCGGCGGCCGCGACGTCTACATCGGGCCGATGGAGAAGGGCGACGTGCAGGTCGCTGCGGACTACCTGTCCTCGATGACCGAGGACCTCAACCGTCGTGCCAACGGCGACAACGCGCCGCTGGTCGCCTCCTCGGACCCGGTCGCGACGCTGGCGCAGCTCAAGACCCTCGGAGCGAAGTACGGGCTCGAGCCGCTGCAGCCGGCCGCAGCGCAGGATGCCAACGCGTTCGCGGTGACCAAGAAGTTCGCGACCGAGCACAACCTGACCACGCTGAGCGACCTCGGCAAGCTCGGCGGCTCCTACAAGCTCGCGGCGCCGTCGGACTGCCCGACCCGTCCGGAGTGCAAGCTCGGTCTGAAGTCGGTCTACGGCATCAACGTGTCCAAGGTGGTGCCGCTCGACTTCGACAGCGCCGCCGCGAAGAGCGCGCTGTCCAAGGGCGAGGTCCAGATCGCGGAGGTCGCCACGACCGATGCGACGCTGGACTCGCTTGGCCTGGTCGTGCTGACTGATGACAAGAAGTGGCAGAACGCCGAGAACCTCGTCCCGGTCTGCAACGCCGCATGGCTGAAGAAGAACCCCAAGGCCGCCGCAGCGCTCAACAAGCTGTCCTCGGTGCTGACCACCGAGGACCTGACCGGCCTGATCGCCAAGGTGGACAGCGACCGCGAGAAGCCGTCCGACGTCGCTGAGGCCTACCTGAAGGACAAGGGACTCATCTGAGGCCTCTGCTCCGTCGACAGCTCGCGCGCGGCGCCCGGAGGCTACGGTCCGGGCGCCCCGCGCTGAGCATCGTCGTGCTCGCGGCCGGGACGGATCCGGGCCGCGTGCGCGACACCCTGACGTCGGTGCGCAACCAGGCTTCCGCCGAGCTCGAGATCCTCGTCGTCAGCTTCGACGGCGGCGCCGAGGCTGCCCGTGCTGCAGCCCAAGACGACTCCCGGGCGCGGTTCCTGACTGCCGACTCGGTCTCGGCCGCCCGGGCGCTCGGCGTGGAGCACAGCCAGGGCAGTCATGTGCTGGTCGCCTCGCCGGGCGACCGGTATCCCGACGCCGCGGTCGCCGACCTGGTACCGACGCTCACCGAGGGCGAGACGCTCTGGCTGCATGATGGCTTGGACAACGGGACCGTCGTGCCGGGTGACCTGGCCGGGGACCTCGAACTCCGTCCCGACCTCGCCCGGCTGCCCTACCTCGGACGCCTGCTCGTCCCGCGCGAGCGACTGGTCGGCGCTGCCGCCGATGACGACCTCGACGGCATGCAGACCGCGCTGGCGGTGCTGCGCTACGGCTGCACCATGACGCCGTTCCGCGCGTACGCCGACGCGCGCGGCGCCACGACCGGCCCTGCGGAGTCGGATCGCGATCCCTTCGACGACCTTCCCGCCGTGATCGAGCGGGACCGGGTCACCCAGCTCGCGCTCGCCGATCTACCGCCCGCCGTCGAGCAGCGCGCGCTCGGCGGGCTGCTCGGGATCGAGATCTTCCTCGAGCACGCGCACCTCGCCAGTGACGAGCAGTGGCAGCAGCTCGGTGAGCACTGCCGGGCCGTCCGCGATGTCGCAGCCGGCCAGCTGGACTCGCTGCCGGTCGTCCTGCGCACGATGGCGTTGCTTGCGGCTGACGGTCGCCGCGACGATGTCGAGAGCCTGGTTGCCCGGCGGCTCGGCGAGGCTGACTTCCCCACGCGGGTGCGGGACGGGCGGGTCCTCGCCGATCTCGGCGTCGACCTCCCCGATGATGCGCTTGAGGTCGGCGAGGAGGAGAGTGCGCTGGTCGCTGCCGCCCGGCGGTTCCTGGTCGAGGAGGGCGCGACGCGGATCGAGGTCCTGGCGGGAGTGCGGCATCTCGACACCGGTCCGCACAGAGTCGTCGCGGGGCGCCTGGTCGGTGGCGATCGTGCCCTGCCGCTGGTGGTCCGGCTCGACAGCGACCCCGGCGTGACGCACTGGCTGGGCGGCAGTGGCCACGATCAGGACGGCGGCCTGCTGACCCTGATCGTGCCTGCTGGCGACCTGACTCCCGGGGCCTGGGAGATCGAGCTCGACTGGTCGGACCGGGAGGTACGCAGGGTTGCCCGCGTCCGGCACCTGATTGCCCAGGGCTCCGCGGCTCGGCCTGCGATCGAGGTCCGCCCCGGACTGCTCGGCCAGCTGCAGGTCCGGCACGGCCGGGTTGCGCTGCTCGCGACGCTCGAGCCCGGGACCGCCACGGCCGGCCACCCGGACGAGATAGCCGAGCGGGCTCAGCCCGCACCCTCGACCTTGACCCGGTTCGCGGTCGAAGGCGGGCAGGTGCGCCTGACTGTCGACCGGGCCGTCGACCGGGTGCGATTGATCGGTGGCGGCCTCGAGGTCGAGGCAGAGCCGGGGAGCCCCGGGTTCTGGACGGTGCCGCTCAGGACGAACGCCGACGCGATGCTTCCCACCGGTCCCTACGAGCTGCTGTTCTCCTCCGACGGCGAGGAGGTGCCGGTCCGGCCGTCGTCCAACCTCGTCGACCTGCTGCCGCTCGAGGCCGCCACCGGCGACCGACGGGTCCAGTTGCTGCTGCACGGCGGTACCGGGGTCAGGGTCGGCCTCAGGCGCCGGCTCCGCTAGCCTCTGGGGATGGCCGAGGTGCTGATGCTCCACGTGGGAGCACCGAAGACCGGCACCAGCTACCTGCAGCAGGTGATCTGGAACAACCTGGCGTCGTTGTCTGACCAGGGCGTGTTCCCGCCGTTCCTGCGTCCGCGCAAGATCCTCTCCGCGGCCGCCGATGTGCGCGATTCGGTGTGGCGGGCCGACCTGGACCTGGCCGACGGCGACAAGCTCGTCGAGGCGATCAACCGCATCGAGGGCACCTGCCTGATCAGCGAGGAATTGTTCTGCGCGACGCCGCCGCACCGGATCGAGAAGTTCCTCGGTGCGCTCGATCCGCGGACCGAGGTGCACATCATCTACGCAACCCGCGATCCTGGCCGCCAGGTCCCGGCGATGTGGCAGCACGCCGTCCGCGCGCGCAGCGCCGAGAGCCTGGATGCGTTCTTGCGGCGCATCCAGCGCACCCCGGGGGCGTCGTACTGGCAGGACCAGAGCCCGGTGAAGGCCTTGGACCGGTGGGGCCCGTTCGTGCCGCAGGGCAACTTCCACCTGCTCACCGTCCCCCCGCGCTCCGCCGATCCCGAGGTGCTCTGGCACCGCTTCGCCGGCATCATCGGCGTCGACCCGGCCTCGGTGGAGCTGCCGAGCGGGCGTGAGAACGAGTCGCTGGGCCTCGTCGAGACCGAGCTGCTGCGCCGCCTGAACGACCGCCTGGGAGACCGGTTCCCCTTGCGCCGGCGGTACATCGTCGCCGTCCGGCGCAACGTCATCCTGCCGGCGCTCGCCACCTCGCCTGACCGGTACCCGATCGCGATCCCGGCGGACCTCGCCCCGTGGTTCCTCGAGCGCGCCCAGGCCGACGTCGCCGAGCTCGAGAGCCGCAGCGAGGAGTTCGATCTGGTAGGCAGCCTGGACGACCTGGTCCTGCCGGTGTCACCGGCCAGCCCTGACGCCCCGGACCTTGGCAACGACGCGATGCTCCTCGACGCGGCGCTCAAAGCGTGGATCCGGCAGCTGGAGCGGTTCGAGGAGATCGAGGCGGAGCTCGAGAGCCTCGAGGCCGAGGCGTACCTGTCCCGCCCATTCCGCGCGCGGGTCGCCTCGCGGCTGACCCGCAGCATCAACCGCTGGGGCGGAGAGGAAGCACCGCGGACGTGAGCTCCGATCCGCTCGCAGCCCTCCGTGCCCTCGCCGACGGCTACGCCCGCCGGCTACCGGTACGCCGCGTAGCCGTGGTCGGCAACGCGCCGCTCGAGGAGTCGGCCGAGCGCGCCGCGGCCATCGATGCCTGCGACGTGGTCATCCGGGTCAACAGCTTCGTTCTGGACCACCCGGAGAAGGACGGTCGTCACGGCCAGGGCCGTCGCTGCGACATCGTCTTGTGGAGCCGACTGGTCGTCGCGACGCCCGACCTGTTCGACGGCTACCGCGAGCGTCTCTACGTGCTGCTCGAGCCGATGCGGATGTACGGCAGGCCGGAGATGTGGCCGCAGTCCTGGCCCGCCGACCTCGGGTTCACGCCGGCACCGAACCGGGCCGTCGCCATCCCGCTCAACGAGACCTTAGGCATCCCGTGGCGCGAGGAGCGGCTTGCGCCGACGACCGGGACGACAGCGGTCTGGCTGGCTGCCACGCTCTGGCCCGAGGCAGCGCTCCTGGTCACCGGGCTGTCGTTCATCGATGATCCCGATCAGACCCGGTGGTCGCATCAGTTCGGCGACTCGGTCGCCGTCGGCCCCGAGCATCGGATCCGCGCGGAATCGGTGCTGCTCAGCCACTGGGCCGCGGATGGCAGGATGGAGCTCCTGCGATGAGCGCCTCGAGGACAGGACGGATGAGCCGATGATCAAGAAGCTGCGGGCCGCACGAGGTGCACTCGCGGGCGTCGACGACCTCCGGCGCCGGGTCGGCGACCTGGAGCGCGAGCTCATCAGGCTCTCCCCGCAGGTGGCTGCGCTCGAGGTCCGGATCGCCGATCTCGGCGAGCGGATCGAGGCGGCGCCTGCCCCGGGCACCGACACCGATCGCGCCGAGGCCCGCAGCCTCGTCGAGGAGGTCCGGGCCGAGCATGCGCGGGTGCGGGCGCGGATCAGTGCTGCGACGGTGTTCGAGGAGCGGCTGCGCGTGGTCGAGGACAAGCTGCAAGCCTGAGGCGCCTGCGCGACCTCAGTGCGCGGTCCAGCCGCCGTCGACGGTGAGCACCGAGCCGGTAGTGAACGACGAGGCTCGCGAAGCGAGGTAGAGGATCGCGCCTCGGATCTCCTCGGGTGTGCCGACCCGGCCCAGCAGCGTCCGGCCCGCGATCCGGTCCAGGAGCACTCCGTTGTCTTCGGTGCGCTCGCCGGGGAAGGGTCCGAGTACGACGGCGTTGACCCGCACGCCCTGCGGTGCGAGCTCGGCCGCGGCGTACCGGGTGAGTTGGATCAACGCTGCCTTCGCCGCTCCGTAGAACGGGGGATTCCGGCCTTCTTCGGTGTCGTAGATGCTCAGGTCGGGAGCCTGGACGCCGTACATCGAGGAAATGTTCACCACGGCTCCGGGACCGCCGGAGTCGGCGGAGGCGATCAGCGCCTCGCGGGCGGCGTTGATGCCGTTGGCGGTCGCCGTCACCGCGAGGTCGAACGCCTCGGTCCAGTCCTCGCTCCGCGCCGTACGCAGCGAGCCGCCGCGGCCGACGTGCGCATTGTTGACCAGGATGTCGAGACGGCCGTGGTCGGCTGGAACGGCGGCGAGCAGGTCGGGCCAGGCGGTCGAGGTGATGTCGCACGGCGCGAGCGTGACAGCGCCATCGATCCCCGACAGGGCGGACGCGAGCCGGTCCTGCGAGCGGCCGACCGCGATCACGTGCGCGCCGGCGCCGGCGAGTGCCTCGACCGCTGCCGGGCCGAGGCGGCCCGAGGCGCCGGTAACGACCGCGACGGTCCCGGTGAGGTCGAACAGGTCACCGGGCTTCATCGCTCCACCTCCATCGGCTGGGGTCGACCAGCGTCTCCGACCCTGCCCCGACCGTCTCATGGACGCGGGCGGTCTCGTCGCTCCCGAGCGGGCTGCGGGCAGCCAGTGTCGTCGTCTGGCGGATCTGGTCGGCCGTCTCGGCGCCGACGACTGCGGAGGTGATCCACGGCTGGCCAAGCACATAGGCCAGGCACAGGTCCGCCGCCGATGCGCGGCCGAGCTCGGCGACCAGGCTGAGGATCGCCGCTCGGATCGAGGCCGGGTCGTCGTCGACGTCCGGCCAGCGTGCGGGCGCCGGCGCAACGAGCAGGCCCTGGAGGTAGGCGCTGCGGGCCGTTACTACGACCTCGGGGCGCGCTGCCAGCGCCTGCTGGACACGGCTGTCCAGCCAGCGCCGGTCGAGCAGGTTGAAGGGCAGTTGGACGTAACTGCACAACTCGTCCTGCAGGACGGCGAGCAGCTCGTCCGGATCTCCCACGGAGACGCCTACGGCGGTTGCGGTGCCGGTGTCGCGGATGTCCGCCAGCGCTTCCCGGACGCCCGGCCGGTGCCAGTCGCCGGCGCGGTGGAGCAGCAGCGCATCGACGCTGTCGACGCCCAGTGCGCGCAGGCTCTCCGCCACGGAGGCCCGCACGGCCAGCCGCGCTGCCGTCGCGGAGTCCTCCGCCGGATCGAGCAGGCCGTCGAGTGGCGCGACCTTGGTGATCACCCCGACCCGCTCGCTGAGCCCGCGACGCAGGGCGCTGCCGATCCTCGTCTCAGACGTCCCGTATCCCCGTGCGGTGTCAAGGTGGGTGATGCCCGCGGCTGCGGCGGCGTGCAGGATCTCCTCGGCCTCAGCCGCACTCGGCTGACCTGCCGTGTTGGCTGCGCCGTAGGCGGCACCGAGCTGCACGGTCCCGAGCACGAGGGCGCCTTGGTCCAGCAGGTTCGGTCGGCGGATCTGACGCGGACGCGGGGCCGGCGAGACGAGCATGAGGCGGTTGCAGAGCTCCTGCCAGGTCACCGCTACCGGGTCCTCCACGTCGGCGAGCAACTGGCCGAGGGCGACGAAATCGTCGTAGGTGTCGACCGTGCAGCGCAAGCCTGCCCAACCTGGTTCGAGGCCGGGCACGTCGAGCCGGCTGTCACCATGCAAGGCCCGGATCCGCGGCGTCACATGCTCGCGGTCGGCGGCGTCCTCGGAGTGGCGGTCTGCCTCGCGCAGCGCCGCGACGGTGAAGGCTTCGGCGGAGACGCCGTACGGGACAGCGGGGTCGTCGCCGCCGAGGCGCGCATAGGCGAGCCCGGCACCGAGGAGGCCGTCGACCAGGAAGGTGATCAACGCTCCGTCTGGCAAGACGTTGTCCGCAGTCAGGCGGACGACGACGTCGCGCTCGTCGAGGTCGGCCGTCGCCTGGACGAACCGGTCGAGCGGATCGGTCAGCGAGCCGCGGACCACGCGTGCGCCGGAGCGTCGGGCCGCGTCCGCGACGAGGTCGTCATCGGGGGCGGTGCTGGTCGCGACCACCACCGGATGGCCGGTGTTCCCGGCCCGCGCCGCGGCTAGGGCCACCATCGGTGTGCCGGCGACGCTGAGCAGGGCCTTGCCGGGCAGCCGGGAGGAGCTGAGCCGCGATTGGATGACGACTCGCACGCCCACGTCGTTCACGCCCTCAGCCCACCACAGCGAGCAGGGTCTCGATGACGTGATCGACCTGGCCATCGGTCAGGTCGGGGTAGAGCGGCAGCGAGAGCTCCTCGGCGTAGAAGGCCTCCGCGTTGGGGCACATCCCGCGCTGATAGCCGAGGCGCGCATAGACCGGATGCCAGTAGACCGGGATGTAGTTGACCTGGACGCCGATGCTCTGCGCTCGCATCTTCTCGAAGACCTCGCGTCGACGGCCGTCGGTGATCCGCACCGGGTAAAGGTGCCACGCCGGGTCGACGTCGGAACGCTGCACCGGCACCCGGATGCCGTCGATACCGGCGAGTGCAGCGTTGTAGCGCGCGGTGATCTCGGTACGCCGCTGCTTGAAGGCGGCGAGCCGGGAGAGCTGGGAGAGCCCGAGGGCGCAGGCGAGGTCGGTGAGCCGGTAGTTGATCCCGAACTCGTGCACCTCCTGGTGCCACGGGCCCTCGTCGACGATCTCGAAGCGGTCGGGGTCGCGGACCAGGCCGATGAAGTGGAACTCGTGCGCACGCTGGGCGATCGCAGCGTCCTTGGCGACCACTGCGCCGCCCTCGCCGGTGGTCAGGTTCTTGGTCGGGAAGAAGGACAACGTGGTCAGGTCCGCGAGGTCACCGACCGGCCGGCCCCGGTAGGTCCCGCCGACCGAGTGCGCCGCGTCGTCCAGGGTCACGGCACCGACCCGGTCGGCCAGCGGCTGCAGGGCGTCGTAGTCGGCGGGATGGCCTGCATAGTCGACGGCGGCGATCACCTTGGTGCGCCCGGTCAGCGCCGCCTCGACCGCGGCCGGGTCGAGCAGTGCGGTGTCCTCCTCGACATCGGCGAAGACGATCTCCGCGCCGAGGATCGAGGCGCAGGACGCCGTCGCCACGAACGTCATCGGGGTGGTGATGACCTGGTCGCCCGTCCCGACCCCGGCGGCGGCGTACGCCATGTGCAGCGCAGCGGTCCCCGACGTGGCCGAGATCGCCCGGTGTCCGCCGGTGACCGCCGAGATCGCCTCCTCGAAGGCGGTGACGCTGGGTCCGGTGGTCAGCCAGTCGCCGCGCAGGATCGCGGCGACCGCGTCGATGTCGTCGGAGGAGATGGACTGGCGGCCGTAGGGGAGCATGTCGGCCTCAGATGCCCGACTCGAGGACCTCGCGCAGGTCGTCCACGCCCCACCAGATGTCGTTCTTATCCGAGGCGCAGTGGAAGCCCTCGGGCACCGGTACGGCGTCGGTGATCGGCTGGTAGCCCCATTGCGGGGTCTCCGGCTCGATCACGTAGTACTTGCCGTCGGCGATGATCACCGCGCGGCGGCCCTCTTCGGGGCTGATCATCTCCTCGTGCAGCTTCTCGCCCGGGCGCAGGCCGATGTCGATGAACTCGGCGCCGGGGGCGACCGCGTGCGCGAGGTCGACCACCTTGTGCGACGGGATGTGCGGGACGAGCAGTTCGCCGCCCTGCATCAGCTCGAAGGTGTCGACGACCATCTGCACCGCCTGCGGCAGCGTGATCAGGAACCGGGTGCAGCGCAGGTCGGTAATCGGCAGCTTCTCGCCGGCTGCATGCATCGCTCGCCACTTCGGGATGATCGAGCCGCGCGAGCCGGTGACGTTGCCGTACCGGACGACCGCGAACCGGGTCGGGTACGACGCCGCGTAGTTGTTGCCGAGGATGAAGATCTTGTCGGCGGTCAGCTTGGTGGCGCCGTACAGGTTGATCGGGCTCGACGCCTTGTCGGTCGAGAGTGCGACGACCTTCTTCACGCCGGCGTCGATCGCAGCCTCGACCACGTTCTGGGAGCCCAGCACATTGGTCTTCACGAACTCGAAGGGGTTGTACTCGCCGGTGTCGACCTGCTTCAGCGCCGCCGCGTGCACGACGTAGTCGACATTGTGCATCGCCCGGAAGAGCCGCTGCTGGTCACGGATGTCGCCGATGAAGAAGCGCAGTCGCGGGTCGTCGGTGAACAGTGCGCGCACCTCGAACTGCTTGAGCTCGTCACGCGAGAACACGATCAGCCGCTTGGGGTCCAGGTTGTCCAGGGCGTACCGGATGAACGCCTTGCCGAACGAACCGGTGCCACCGGTGACGAGGATGCTGGATCCCTGGAGAATCGACACTGTCAGCCTTCCGTTGCGCGTGCACTGCCCCCGGGGCAGCCGGGCTGACGATACCGTGTCGCGAGCCCGGGGTGCGGTCCCGCTGCCTCTGAGGAAGGTGCGCGGACGGGGCGGTGGCGTTGCTCAGTGCGGGCGTGCCCTTTCCTGATGTGGATTCGTACCGGGTGGCGTGTCTGGGATCACCCCGGCGCCGGACGACGAGCGACCTCGAGGTGATCGGGGTCTCCGGTGGGGCACTAGGTTTCTGATGTGAGCCCTGCACCCAACCCGCGGACCGGACCGGTCGTGGTCTTCTGCGACGTCGGCCCGGCGTACGGCGTCGGGCACCTGATGAGGTGCCTTGCGCTCGCCGAGGAGCTGGTCGCGACCGGGACCCCGGTGATCGTCGCTGCCGACGTCGCCTCGGTGCCCTTCGCGCGCGCACAGGTCGGTGCGCGCGGGCTCCAGCATCTGCCCGCGCCTCACGGCACCGAGGAGCATCTGCGCCTGCTCGCGGAGGTGGGCGCGGCGGGGGCGATCATCGACAGCTACTTCCTGCCGCCAGCGCTGTACGAGGCCGTACGGGCGGCGTACCCGACGCTGGCCTTCGTCGACGGCAATCCCGCAGGCAAGGCAGCCGATGTCCTGCTGGACCAGAACATCGGCGCCGAGAGCGACCCGTGGCCGATCGCGGCCGGGACCACGAGGCTCGCCGGTCTCGAGTTCGCCCTGATGCGCACCGAGATCCTGGCGCGGCGCCCGTCCCGTCCGCGCATCGAGGAGAGCGATCCGCCGCAGGTCTTCGCGTTCTTCGGCGGCACCGACGCATACGGCGCCGGACCTGTGCTCACCAGGGCCCTGATCGCCACTGGTGCGCCGTTCGCGCTGCGGGTCGTGGCGCCACAGCCGTGGGACGTCGCACCAAGGCCGGGACCTGACCAGAGCCTGGAGGTGATCGCGCCGACCGACAGGCTCGCCGAGGAGGTGCTCTCCGCCGATCTGGTGATCAGCGCTGCCGGTACGTCGAGCTGGGAGCTGCTGTGCCTGGGTGCAGCGTGCGCCTTTGTCTACGTCGCCGACAACCAGGCCACCTCCTACGAGCGGGTGCTGGCTGCCGGCCTCGGCCTGGGCCTCGGTAGGCTCGAGGACCTGGTCACCGATCCAGGCCCTGCAACAGCGGTGCTCACCCGGGCGCTCGCCGACGCCGGGCTCCGCGCGGGCCTGCGCGCCGGTGGCTGGGAACGGGTCGACGGAGGCGGTCGGAGCCGGGTCGCTGAGGCGTTCGCCGCGATCCTCACCTGATATAACCGGTGCCGGAAGGCGCGCCGGCAGCGATGCGAAGGAGGTGCGGTGCACACAGCGAACCACTACTACGGGCACGCGCACTTGTTCGCGGAGTACGTCGACATCCCGTTCCCGGTGATCATCGACGGCTACCTCCAGCACGGCTGGAACCTGCACGACGGCTTCGCCGTCGGCACGGAATTCGTCCCCGGGACCAAGCTGTTCGTCTGGTCCGACTCGGTCCTGCGCCGCGGCTGGGCGATGGGCCGGCGCAACTACCACGTGATCGGCTCCGCCTGGGCCTACCTGCTGGAGATGGAGCAGGCGGCCCGCGCGACGTCGCTGGAGGCGGTCGTCGAACCGGAGCGGTCAGGCACGATCTTCTACCCCTTCCACGGCTGGGAGGGCCAGGAGGTCGCGGGGGACCACGCGAACCTGCTGCGCCAGCTCCAGGAGGTCGAGAGCGGGCCTCTGACCGTCTGCCTGTACTGGGTCGAGCACCGCAACGAAGCCATCCGCCGCGTCTACGAGGAAGCCGGCTGCCGGGTGATCACCCACGGCATGCGCGGTTTCGCCTACCGGGGCACCGACCCCGAGTTCCTGCGCAAGCAGCATGCCGAGCTCCGGGCGCACGAGCGGGTCGTCTCCAACAGGCTCGGCTCGGCGATCCTGTACGGCGCCTCGGTCGGCTGCGACGTCGGCGTGTACGGCGACCCGATGATCCTGGAGAACGAGAACCTCGTCTACGGCGGGCTCGAGCGGCAGAAGCGCAACTGGCCCGAGCTGCACCAGGAATTCGTCCCCCGCGACTTCGTGGGGCAGCTTGCCGAGGCCGAGCTGGGAATCCGGCACGTGCGGGAGCCGGCGGAGATCCTTGACCTTTTCGGATGGACCCGACCACAGAGCCAGGCGGCGGTACCTGCATGACCTTCACAGACGGCATCACTCTCCTCGGGTCGGAGATGCTGACCTGGTCCGATCTCGACGGCGAGGCCGGCGGTTTCGGCGGCCTGCTTGCCCCGCATCTGCTGCACGGCTTCGCCGGCGCCCGCGACCGCGTCCTGATCGCCGGTCCGACGACGGCGGCGGTCGTGCTCGATGTCGCCGGTCAGTTCGCGACCGCCGACGTGCTGGTCCGATCGTGGCTCGATGCGCAGCAGCTGCGCGCCGCCCTGCCGGCCGAGGTCGGCGTGTTCTGCGGACCGCTGGACCGGATGGTGCGGACCGGGAAGTCCTACGACGCCGTCGTCGCGGTGGCCGGCACCGACCGCCTGCACAGTGCTGAGGACAGCACGCCCTCGGTGGATGCGGTGCTGGCGGACCTCGTATCCCTGGTCGGCGATGCCGGAGAGCTGTACGTCGGGATCGGCAACCCGGTCGGCATCGACCGGCTGCTCTCCCTCGACTCCTCGAGCCGTCACCACGACGCAGCCTGGCCGGACGGTCTGGCGATGCACGGCCCGGCGCCGACTGTTGCCGCCGTCCTGGAGCGGCTCGGTGCCCACGGCCTGACCCAGGTCGAGACCTGGTACTGCCATGGCCGGCGCAGCGCGCCGCTGGTCGCTGCCTCCTCGGCCGTCCTGCTCGGCGCGAGCGAGGAGTCGGTGCTGCTCCGGGCGCTGGCGCACGCCTACGACGTCGGCGATGCCTCGACCCCGGCGCTGAAAGACCTGGCCAGTACTGCGCGTGATCTCGCCCGGTCCGGCCTGGCCGCGCCCACAGCTCCACTGGCGGTCGCGCACCTGCGTCGCGGCACCGCAGCGGAGTCTGGCGACCCCGCGATCCTGATCGCCGAGCACGCCGACCAACCTGCGGCTGCGGCGTACCGGCTTACCCGGCCTGCGGCCGGTTGGACCCGCGAGCTGCTCGAGCCGCAGGCCGACGTCGTCCTCAGCGAGTACCTGAGCCGGGACACCGGTGCGCTGGTCGGAGCGGTGCCGCCGGGCGAGACCCTGGCAGACGCGCTGACGGCTGCGTGCTCGGCTCACGACATCGCCGACGTCGGGGTCCTGGTGCGCCGCTACCGAGACTGGCTCGGTGCGGAGTCGACGTCGACGGTCGCGGCCGAGAAAGTCGTCGTCCTGCCGCACGACCTGGCGGTCGCCGACTCCGGATTCGCCATCATCGATCCCAGTTGGACGACCTCCTTGAGGCCCGAGCGGGACGTCGTACTGCTGCGTGGTCTGCTCGACGTGAGCCTGGAGCTGCTGGCCCGCGGTGCCCGGCACCCCTGGTCGCCGGCCGCCTCGGCGTACCAGGTGGCTGAGTCGATGGCCGCCGCCGCCGGCATCGAGTACACGGCCCCGGTGATCGCCGATGCGCTCGTCCTCGACGGCCGGCTGCGTGCGGACGGCACCGAGCCCGCGTACGACGAGCCGGCAGGGCTCGGGCTGCTGACCTACGCCGAACTCGCCGAGGTGGCGCACGGCCTTGGCGAGCGTGCTGCTCAGGCTGACGAGCACATCATCTGGCTGCTGCAGCTGGTCCAGAGCCGGCAGCGCGCGCTCCGCTTCACCCGCGGGCAGGTGGCCCGGCTGAACACGTCACGCGAGATGTGGGTCGGGCGCCGGATCTTCTGGCTGCGCGAGCTGGTCCGCCAGTGGAAACGGCGCCGCTACGAGAAGCAGTACCCCGAGGGTGAGTGGCGCGACCGCTCAGGCGACCCGATCGAGGAGCAGCCGGACAAGCTCGAGATCGAGTCCGACCTGATCCCGCCCGGCTACGAGCCGGGCCCGGACATCGAGGTCGTGCCGCCCGAGACTGACTAGGCAGCAGCCCGACGCACGCCGGCGACGGCTGGTCGCTTCAGAGCAGGTCCAGGGACATCGGCGTCCCCATCGCCACGTCGGACCGGAACGTCCGGCCCTCGATCTCGCGGAACGAGTCCGGCGGCAGGCCGTCTGCCGGCCGCACCGAGCGGACGTTGTCAGGCCCGACCACCTCGCCGGCTCTGACGTCACGAGAGACGAACAAGGAGCGCCGGAAGCGCAGCCCCTCGGCCTCGATCTGCTTCGGCCCGATCCGCGCCTCGCCCATCGCCTGCCAGGCGATCCGCGATTCGGTGACCAGCGAGGCGAACTCTCCGGGGTCCAGCGAGAAGTCGGCATCGACACCGCCGTCGGCGCGGTCCAGGGTCAGGTGCTTCTCGATCACGGTGGCGCCGAGCGCGACCGCCGCGACCGAGGCGCCGATGCCCAGGGTGTGGTCCGAGAGCCCGACCTGGACGTCGAGGCCGTCGCGCAGGACCGGGATCCCGCGCAGGTTCGAAGCCTCCGGCGGCGCCGGGTACGACGCCGTGCAGGCCAGCACGACCAGGTCGTTGTTGCCCGTCTCCCGGGCGGCCCGGACCGCGGCGTCGATCTCGCCGAGGGTCGCGGTACCGGTAGAGATGATCGTCGGCAGCCCGGTGCCGGCGATGGTGCGCAGCAGCGGCAGGTCGGTGATCTCGCTGGAGGCCTGCTTCATCAGCGGTACGCCGAGGCCGACCAGGAAGTCCACCGCGGTCGGGTCGAACGGAGCGCTGAAGCCGATCAGGCCGAGCTCGTTGGCCAGCGAGAAGATCGGCTCGTGCCAGTCCCAGGGGGTGTGCGCCTCGGTGTAGAGGTCGTAGAGCCGGCGGTTCGGCCACAACGGGTGGTCCGCGCTGAGCCGGAACATCGGGGAGTCGACGTCGAGGGTGATCGTGTCCGCGGTGTAGGTCTGGATCTTCACGGCCTGGGCGCCGGTGTCGGCGGCAGCCCGGACGATCTCCAGAGCACGGCCGAGGTCGCCGTTGTGGTTGCCGGACATCTCCGCGATCACGAACGGCTCGTGGTCGGGTCCGATGCTGATCGGACCGCGGGGTCCCGCCACGGTGATGGTCTGCTGCTGGCTCACGGCCTGCCTTCCTTCGGCTGCCTGCGGTCCTCTCGGAGCAGGCTGATCGGGTAGAACACGCGGCCGTCGTAGGTGACCGGCTCGCCCTCGGTGAACCGGAACCTGCGGTTCATGGCCCGGACCGCCTCGTTGCCCTCGTGCACCTCGCCGTGCAGCACCGCGAGGTCGAGCTCGTCGAACGCCCAGGCGCACGCGTCCTTCATCAAGCCTATCCAGGCCGGTACGGCGACCCCGTCGCGCGCCGCGGTCTCGCTGTCGAGGAAGAACCCCCACGACCCCGTTCGCTCAGCGGGATCGAGATCGAAGAAGGTGACGATGCCGAGCGGCTGGCCGGCGTACTCGAAGACCAGGACCTGCTTGGTGGGGTCCTGTGACACCCGTGCCCACCAGTCCGCGTGCTCGGCCGCGGAGATCTCGTGCTGGTTGACGCTGACCACGCGATTGGCAGGCTGGTTGCGCCACAGCCGCATCGGGGCCACGTCGGCATCGCGGGCTGGGCGGAGCATGGGCCAACGGTAGTCTCCTCGCCATGATTGCTGATCTCGGCCGGGTCATCGACGTGCGGACCGGCCTCGAGACGACCTGGGCCGACCTTCCCGAGCACACGATCCCGGCACCTGCGGCAGTCGTCGTCGGCTCGTCCTTCGAGGCGCTTGCCTGGGTCCGTGCGCAGGTCGCGAGCGGAGCCGAGCTGCTGATCGTCGCGCAGGGCCGGATGGAGCCGAGCCTGCGCGCCGAGCTCGACGAGGCCGGCTTCGCCATCGTGGAGCCCGACGGCACCGTCACGCCGAGCAGCAGCCCGCGTGCCGGCGAGGACGGCCGGCTGTGGCTGCTGACGTCGGGGTCCACCGGGCGCCCGAAGCGGATCGGCCACACCCTGGAGTCGCTGACCACCGTCGCCGGCGAGCTCGCGCCGCGGCGCTGGCTGTGCCCGTACTCGCCCGGGACCTATGCGTGGTGGCAGGTCGTGACGCTGGCGCTGGCGGCACCCCGGCAGGACCTCGTCGTCGTCGACCCGACCGCCCTGGACGGCTGGGCGGCAGCGGCCGCCGAGCACGGGGTCACGGCCGCCTCGGGTACGCCGACGTTCTGGCGGCAGAGCCTGATGGCCCAGAAGGACGCGCTGGCCGGCGTACCGCTCGAGCAGATCACCCTCGGCGGCGAGCCGGTCGACCAGGCCGTCCTCGACCAGCTCCGGGCGGCGTTCCCGCAGGCCCGGATCTCCTGGATCTACGCCTCCTCCGAGCTCGGCGCCTCGATCGTGGTGCACGACGGGCGCGCCGGGTTCCCGGTCGGGTGGCTGGACCGCGAGTCTGCCGACCGTCCGACTCTCTCGGTCCTCGACGGACAGCTCGTGATCGCCTCGCCGCATCACGGCGCCGGCCTCGAGGGGGCGGTGCCCACCGGCGACGCCGTCGTGATCGAGGACGGCCGGGTGGTGATCACCGGCCGGATCAACTCCGACGAGATCAACGTGGGCGGCTCCAAGGTCTCGGCCGGGGTGGTCCGCTCGGTGCTGCAAGCGCACCCCGCCGTCGCCTGGGCGGCCGTCCGCGGCCGGAAGTCGGCGCTGGTCGGAAGCCTGGTGGTGGCCGAGATCGTGCTCGCCCCCGGCTTCTCTGACACCCGCGAGCTGACTGCCGAGCTCACCGCGTGGTGCTCCGAGCGACTGCCTGAGTACGGCGTCCCGCGCCGGATCAAGGTGCTCGAGGGGATTCCGGTGACCGAAACGGGTAAGAGCGCTCTGTAGGAGCGTGTGATCCACGCCACCGGATCGTTCCCTGTTCGGAACAGGCACCCCGGCGTAGTGTTTTCACGTCATTGAGTAGTAGTGCGGTACCCGCCCGGGACTGCAACGAAAGGCGATGAGCCACATGACCCGAATCGGGGTTGTCGGCGCCGGCCGAGTCGGTGCTGTCCTTGCCGCTGCGCTGCGCGCTGCCGGTCACGAGATCGTCTCCTCAGCAGGCGAGTCGACGGCGTCGCGCCGCCGGATGGCCGACCTGCTGCCCGGCGTACCGGGGGCGAAGCCGACCGACGTGGCCCGCAACTGCGACCTGCTGCTGCTGACCGTCCCCGACGACATGCTCGAGAACGTCGTCACCACCCTCGTCGGCGCCGGCGCGATCCGCCCGGGTCAGTACGTCGTGCACACCTCGGGACGGCATGGGCTCGCCGTCCTCGACGCCGCCACCGAGATCGGTGCGCGCCCGATCGCGATGCACCCGGCGATGACCTTCACCGGCACCGCGGTGGACCTCGACCGGCTCGCCGGCTGCGTCTTCGGCGTTACTACCGAGGGTTCTTCGCGGGCGCTGGCCGCCGCACTCGTTGCTGACCTCGGCGGCGTGCCGATGTGGGTCGCCGAGGACAAGCGCACGCTGTACCACGCCGGTCTCGCGCACGGCGCGAACCACTTGGTCACCCTGGTGGCGCAGGCGATGGAGCTGCTCGCCGCTTCCGGCGCTGAGGACCCGGCGGCGACGCTGC
Source organism: Marmoricola sp. (assembly GCA_035695505.1). Taxonomy (GTDB): domain Bacteria; phylum Actinomycetota; class Actinomycetes; order Propionibacteriales; family Nocardioidaceae; genus Marmoricola. Next base: position 22,000 of record DASRRQ010000041.1, read on the forward strand.
GGCCGCTGCTCTCCGCTGCGCTGGACAACGCACTGAACTCCGGCGACGCCGCCCTGACCGGCCCGATCGTCCGCGGCGACGTGAACACGGTCCGCGCACACCTGCACGACATCGCCGAGACCGCGCCGGCCACGATCCCGGCGTACGTCGCGATGGCGAAGGCCACTGCGGACCGGGCTGTCCTTGACGGCCGGCTGCTGCCGATCCGGGCGGTCAAGATCGTCCGGCTGCTGGACGAGGCGCTCGCTGGCGTCGAGCAGCCGCACCTGGCATACCGCCAGCGCTCCGAGCCCCAGTGAGCACCGCGCCGTGACCTCGACTCTCGTCCGCGCCGACACCCGGGCTGACCTCCGCGGCTGCCTCGCGTCGTTCTCCGGGAAGGTCGTGCTGGTGCCGACGATGGGCGCCTTGCACGCGGGCCACGAGGCACTGGTACGCCGCGCCCGTGACGAGGCCGGAGCCGAGGGCGCGGTGGTCGTCTCGATCTTCGTGAACCCGACCCAGTTCGCCCCGGGCGAGGACCTCGACCGGTACCCGCGCACCTTGGAGTCCGACCTCGAGGCCTGCGCCGCAGCCGGTGCCGATGTGGTGTTCACCCCGGACGTCGAGGAGGTGTACCCGGCCGGCCTGTCCGATGGCGTGAGCGTCGCACCCGGCGTGCTCGGGACCATCCTCGAAGGAGAGTCCCGGCCGACCCACTTCGCCGGGGTGCTGACCGTCGTCGCCAAGCTGTTCGGGCTGGTCCGTCCCGATGTCGCGGTCTTCGGCCAGAAGGACTACCAGCAGCTCGCCCTGATCACGGCGATGGCCGCCGAGCTCTGCCTCGGCGTCGAGGTCCTCGGTGCCGAGACGGTCCGGGAGCCGGACGGCCTAGCTCTCTCGAGCCGCAACCGTTTCCTTGACCCGATCCAGCGGAAGCACGCCCTCGCGCTCTCCTCCGCGCTCGTCGCCGGCCGTGAGTCTGCTGTTGGCGGAGCGTCTGCGGCCCTGGCAGCGGCGGAGCAGGTGCTCGCTGCGGCGGAGGGGATCGACCTGGACTACATCGCGCTGCGGGCCGTCGACCTGGGCCCGACGCCGGACGACGGCGAGGCGCGGATGCTGGTCGCCGCCCGGGTGGGCAGCACCCGCCTCATCGACAACACTGCGGTCATGATCGGGAAGCCGGCATGATCTGGAACGGAGGCAGCGGATGCTGCGCACCATGATGAAGAGCAAGATCCACCGGGCCACGGTGACCCAGGCCGACCTGAACTACGTCGGCTCGGTCACCGTCGACGAGGATCTGCTCGATGCTGCCGACCTGCTCGTCGGCGAGCTCGTGCACATCGTCGACGTCACCAACGGCGCCCGGCTCGAGACCTACACGATCGCCGGCGAGCGCGGGTCCGGCGTGCTCGGCATCAACGGCGCCGCGGCGCATCTGGTGCACCCCGGCGACATCGTGATCCTGATCGCCTACGGGCAGCTGGAGACTGCGGAGGCGAAGACCTTCGAGCCGCACGTGGTCTTCGTCGACGCCGACAACCGGGTGGTCACGCTCGGCACCGACCCGGCCGGCGTACCCGAGGGCAGCGGGCTGCTCCGCGGCGACCTGGTCGCGGCCCCGTGATCCCCCGGCTCCCGCAGCGCCTGGCCGCCGGCGACCCCGGCTGGACCCGGCACGCCGATGTCGTGGTGATCGGCACCGGCATCGCCGGCCTGACTGCTGCGCTGCGGCTCCGCGGCCAGGTCGAGAAGATCCTGGTCGTCACCAAGGACGTACTGTCGGCGGGCTCGACGCAATGGGCCCAGGGCGGCATCGCTGCCGCCCTCGGGCCAGGCGACAGCCCCGAGGAGCACGAGTTGGACACCCTGGTCGCCGGCGCCGGTGCCTGTGATCTCGAAGCCGTCCGGGTCCTGGTCAACGAAGGCCCCGAGGCGGTTCGCGAGCTGATCGCGCTCGGTGCGAACTTCGACCACTCGGCGGGCGGCGAGCTGTCGCTGACCCGCGAGGGCGGCCACCACCGGGACCGGATCGCGCATGCCGGCGGTGACGCCACCGGCGCCGAGATCCAGCGCGCGCTGGTCGCCGCGATCGAGGCCGCCCCCGAGATCGAGGTCATCCAGCACGCGCTCGCCGTCGACCTGCAGCTCGACGCTGCCGGTGCGGTGGCCGGCCTGACCCTGCACGTGATGGGGGAGGGTCAGCGCGACGGCGTCGGCCAGGTCCGCTGCCGCGCTGTGGTCCTCGCCTCCGGCGGGCTGGGCCAGGTGTTCTCCCAGACGACGAACCCGGCCGTGTCGACCGGTGACGGGATGGCGCTGGCGCTGAGGGCCGGTGCGGTGCTCCGCGACCTGGAGTTCGTCCAGTTCCACCCGACGGTGATGTACCTCGGCCCGGACTCGCGCGGCCAGCAGCCCCTGATCTCCGAGGCCGTCCGCGGCGAGGGCGCGTTCCTCGTCGACTTCGAGGGCAACCGCTTCATGCAGGGCGTGCACGAGCTCGCCGACCTGGCCCCGCGCGACGTCGTCGCCAAGGCGATCACCCGGCGGATGCACGAGGAGGGCAAGCCGCACATGTGGCTCGACGCCCGGCACCTCGGAAGCGGCCACAAGAATGAGCATTGGTGGGAGCACCGGTTCCCCACGATCCTGGCGACCGCGCGCAGCCACGGCGTCGACCCCGTCACCGAGCTGATCCCGGTCGCGCCGGCCTGCCACTACGCGTCCGGTGGCGTCGCCACCGACCTGTGGGGGCGCTCGACGATCCCCGGTCTCTATGCGACCGGCGAGGTTGCCTGCTCCGGTGTCCACGGCGCCAACCGGCTAGCGTCGAACTCGCTGCTCGAGGGCCTGGTCTTCTCCCGCCGGATCGCGACGGTCCTGCCCGGCGAGCTCGGCAGCCAGTCGGAGCCAGCAGCCGACGTACGGGTGCCGGGTGTCGTGGACGGCAAGGTCCGTTCCGCGCTCCAGACCACGATGACCGAGCGGGTCGGCGTCCTGCGCAATGCGCGGGGCCTCGACGTCGCTGCCGGAGTCCTCGGCGACCTCGCCGGCACCGAGGGCGAGGAGGGCGTCGAGGCCTGGGAGGCGTCGAACCTGGTCTCGATCAGCGCTGCTCTGACTGCCGCCGCCGCCCTGCGCGAGGAGACCCGCGGCACGCACTGGCGCGAGGACTTCGGCGAGCGCGAGGACGCCGGTTTCGCTGGGCACTTCGACGTCGTGCTCGCCGAGGGTGTCCCGGCGGTCACGTTCCATCCGTCGCCCGCGACCGACCAGGGGCAGTTGTGACTCCGTACGACGCGCTGCCGGCCGGCCTGCTCGCCGAGCTCGGCGCAGCGGGTCTGGACCCGCGGGCCGTGTACGCCGCGATCGTCGCCGCGCTGGCCGAGGACCTGCCTCCGGACGGCACCGGGGTCGACGTCACCAGCGAGGCGACATTGCCCGAGGTCGTCGTCACCGGCGACTTCGGTGCTCGCGAGGACGGTGTTGTTGCCGGCTTGGGAGTGGCTGCGATGGTGTTCGCCTACGTCCTGGGCGACGCCGCCGTGGTCTCCGACCGGCTCCCCGACGGTACCCGGGTCGCTGCCGGTGATGTGGTGATGCGGGTCAGTGGTCCGGTCAAGGGCATCCTGATCGCGGAGCGCACGGCTTTGAACTTCGCCTGCCACCTCTCCGGTGTCGCGACCGCCACGGCGGCCTGGGTCGACGCCCTCGAAGGCACCCGTGCGCGAGTACTCGACACCCGCAAGACGCTGCCCGGCTACCGCGCGCTGCAGAAGTACGCCGTGCGCTGCGGCGGCGGCGTCAACCACCGGTTCAGCCTTTCCGACATGGCTCTGGTCAAGGACAACCATGTCGTCGCGGCCGGGGGCGTGCTGCCGGCGTACCTCGCCGTCAAGGAGCGGTACCCCGACCTGGAGGTCGAGGTCGAGGTGGCCGATCTCGACCAGCTCCGGGTCCTGCTGGAGGCCGGGTGCCAGCGGATCCTGCTGGACAACATGAGCAACGAGCTGATGGCCGAGGCGGTCGCGATCACGGCCGATCGTGCCAGCCTGGAGGCCAGCGGCGGCCTCACCTTCGACCGTGCCCGCGAGGTCGCCGAGACCGGTGTCGACTTCATCTCGGTCGGGGCGTTGACGCACTCGATCAAGGTCTTCGACCTCGGCCTGGACCTGCCCGAGCCGCAGGCGTCGCGGTGAGCACGCTGCTGTGCGCCGACATCGGCAACTCGCACACGACGCTGGGACTGCTGCGCGAGGGCGAGGTGCTCGACCACTGGCGGGTGGCGACGTTGGAGACGCGGACCGCGGATGAGTGGTTCGTGCTGGTCCGCGGGCTGATGGCCGATTCGGCAGGGCTCGGACGCGACGGTGTGCCGGACGGCATCTCGGTCTGCGCGACGGTGCCGTCGGTGCTGCATGAATGGCGCGACATGCTGACCCGGTACTACGGCGAGGTGCCCTCGGTCGTGGTCGAGCCGGGAGTGCGGACCGGCGTACCGGTACTGATGGACAACCCGCGCGAGGTCGGCGCCGACCGGGTGATCAACGCCCTCGCCGCCGCCACCTTGTACGACGGCCCGGCGATCGTCGTGGACTTCGGCACCGCGACCACCTTCGACGTGGTCAGCCCGCGAGGCGAGTACATCGGCGGTGCCATCTCCCCGGGCATCGACATCTCGCTCGAGGCGCTCGGCCGCCGGGGCGCCCAGCTCCGCAAGGTCGAGCTGCTCCGCCCGCGCACCGTGATCGCGAAGAACACTGTCGAGGCCGTCCAGTCCGGGATGGTCTTCGGCTTCGCAAGCCAGGTCGACGGCATCGTCGAGCGGATGATCGGCGAGCTCGGCGTGCCGGTCGAGGACGTGCATGTGATCGCCACCGGAGGCCTCGCCCCGGTCGTGGTCGACGAGTGCCGCTCGATCACCGACCACCAGCCCTGGCTGACTCTGAACGGCCTCGAGCTCGTCTTCACCCGCAACCAATAACCCGACCGGGCGCAGATGTCCCGCCCAGACCCGTCGACCGGGCGCAGATGTCCCGGCTAGACCCGTCGACCGGGCGCAGATGTCCCACCACGAGGCAGTGAGAGCCTTGCTCTGGCTTCCCGTACGCCGTCGAGAAGGATCGCGATCGCGTCTTGATGTCGGCCGTAGACGTTGGACTTCCTCAGGGCGCGCACGGTCCAACCGGCCTCGGCGACGCTTCGGCGCCGTTCGCGATCATGTGCCTGACGCTCGGGTCCATGCCATTCCTCGCCGTCGTACTCGGCGACGAAGCGCAGCTCCTCGATGACGAGGTCCGCGCGAGCTAGGAACCGTCCATCGTCGTAGATCTCGAACTGGGGAACCGGGGCGGGCAGCCCTGCCAGATGAAACCGCAGTCGGAGCGCGGACTCGCCCGGCGATTCGCTGCGTCGGTCGGCCAGCAACGACAGCCAGCGCAGCTGGCGGACGCCGCGGAAGCCTTTGAACCGCGGCACTTCCATCAGCAGATCGTCGAGTTCGAATGCCCCGAGCCTCAGAAGCTGGTCGATGCCTGCAAGGGCCTGGTCTCGATGACGGAGGCGTCCGAGGTCCAGCGCGGTCCGCAAGGGGGTCGTCACGACGATGCCGTGGATCTCCGTGACGTCTGAGGGCAGCAGCGTACGGCGGCCGCTGTCGGCCAGGCCGTTGCGCAGGCGCCCCAATCCGTCGGCGCCGAACACCGTGATCGGAGGAACCGCACGGTGGGAACCGGGCCGCAGGATCATCGAGGCGCCAGCGAGCCATCCGGCGCTCTCGTCGGTAACGACGTAGTGCCCAGGCACGACGAGCTTGAGCACCTGGGCTCTGAGCATCTGGGTGTCCGGCGCCTGCGCCGCCACGTAGATACCGGCGATCGGGCGGCGTAGGAGCCCTGCGTCGAGGAGAGCGGTGAGTCGCCGGCGCGACAGCCCGACCGCAAGCGCGTTCTGGTAGGAGAACGGGGCGTCGAGCGGCAGCGGGAAGTCAGATCCCAGCAGAGCAGGGTGAACCGATGGCATCGGCGAAGGGTTCCGGAACGGCGGTGCATGGCGCATTCGGTTTCCACAGGGCACAGCACTGCGTCCGCTCGTCCACAGGCGAGCATCTGCGCCCGGTGAGCGTTCTTGGGCGGGACATCTGCGCCCCGTCGGCGGTCTTGGGCGGGACATCTGCGCCCGGTCGGCGAGGCGGCCGATAACCTTGCGCGCATGACCGACCAGCCCGACCAGTCCGCCCCGCCCGCCGTCGATGCAGCTGCCGATGCCGACGTCGCGGCAGCCACTGATGATCTGCCCGAGCAGATGCAGGTGCGGCACGACAAGCGGGCCCGGCTGATCGCGTCGGGGCGCGAGGCCTACCCGATCGAGGTGCCGCGGACGCACACGATCAAGGAGATCCGGGAGACCTACGACCCGCTGCTGGAGACCGGCGAGATCGAGCCCGACACGATGACCGGCCAGACTGTCTCGATCGTCGGCCGGGTGATCTTCCTCCGCAACACCGGCAAGCTCTGCTTCGTACGGCTCCGCGAGGGCGACGGCTCGGAACTGCAGGTGATGCTGTCCCTGGCCGACCTGGGCGAGGAGCAGCTCGCCGACTTCAAGGCACTGGTCGACCTCGGCGACCTGCTCGCGGTCACCGGCGAGGTGATCACCAGCCGGCGCGGCGAGCTCTCCGTCCAGGCCACCACGTGGCAGCTCGCGGCCAAGACGCTGCGCCCGCTGCCCAACGAGCACAAGCCGCTCTCCGACGAGGCCAGGATCCGGCTGCGGTACGTCGACATGATGATCCGCCCCGAGGCGCGCAACATGGTCCGTACCAAGGCCACCGTGCTCCGGAGCATCCGCAGCACGCTGGACAGCCAGGGCTACCTCGAGGTCGAGACCCCGATCCTGCAGCTGACCAACGGCGGTGCCGCGGCCCGCCCGTTCCGGACGCACCTCAACGCACTCGACCAGCCGATGCTGCTCCGGATCGCCATCGAGCTCGATCTCAAGCGGGCGATGATCGGCGGCGTCGACAAGGTCTACGAGATCGGCCGGACCTTCCGCAACGAGGGCCTGGACTCCACCCACGCCGCCGAGTTCTCGATGCTTGAGGCCTACCAGGCCTACGGTGACCAGTTCACGATGATGCAGCTGACCCGCGATCTGGTCCTTGACGCTGCGCGGGCTGTCGGCCGCACCGTGGTCCCCGGCCGCGACGGCTCCGAGATCGACCTGGAGGCCGAGTGGCGCCAGGCCCCGATCCTGGAGCTGGTCTCTGATGCCCTGGGCACCGAGATCACCGCCGAGACGAACGCCGAGGAACTGCGCAAGCACGCCGCTGCGCGCGACGTCGAGTTGCAGCCGAAATGGGGTTCGCCGGAGATCGTCGTGGAGCTCTACGAACAGCTCGTCGAGGATTCTTTGATCAACCCGACTTTCGTCATGGATTACCCCGCAGCCGTCAAGCCGCTTGCCAAGGCGCATCGCACGAAGAATGGCCTCAACGAGGCGTGGGATCTGATCATCAACGGCGTCGAGCTGGCGCCGGCGTACTCCGAGCTCAACGACCCGGTCGTGCAGCGCGAACGGCTCACTGCCCAGTCCCTACTGGCCGCAGCCGGCGATCCCGAGGCGATGGAGCTCGACGAGGTGTTCCTCAAGGCGATGGAGTACGGCATGCCGCCGGCCGGAGGAATGGGCATGGGCGTCGACCGGTTGATCATGCTCCTGACGGGTGCGGGCATTCGGGAGACCATTCTTTTCCCGCTCCTGCGACCTGAATAGTTTTTGCTTTCGGGTAGTGTCCTGAATATGGCGCAGAAAGTAACCATTATTCTCACCGACGACCTCGACGGCTCTCCCGCTGACGAGACCGTGAGCTTCGCGCTCGACGGTCGCGACTATGAGATCGACCTGAGCGCGAAGCACGCGGGCGACCTCCGCGATGTCCTCGCCGTGTACACCGCGCACGCCCGGCGTGCTGGCGGCCGCAAGCGCGGCCGTGCCGGCAACGGCCCGAGCCCGGCCGACATCCGGACCTGGGCCCGGGAGAACGGGTTCACCGTTCCCGACCGCGGCCGGGTGTCCTCCGAGGTCCGTGAGGCGTACGTCGCAGCTCACTGAGCTGGTCTCCTGACTGCGGCTCCGCGTTCGCTGGCAGCGCAGTGATGTGTTCGCTCACAGCGCAGTGTGATGTTCGCTTACAGCGCAGTGTCATGTTCGCTTACAGCGAAGACGCCCTTTCACCGGAACACGTAGGGTGGAATCAGGGTTCGTAAGGCGTGTGGGTTGCACGTTGCGCGGCCCTCGTAGTCCAAGGAGCGATGCCCATGTTCGAACGGTTCACAGACCGTGCCCGTCGTGTTGTCGTGCTGGCCCAGGAAGAGGCCCGCATGCTCTCGCACAACTACATCGGAACCGAGCACATCCTGCTCGGTCTGATCCACGAAGGTGACGGCATTGCGGCCAAGGCTCTTGAGAGCCTCGGCATCTCGCTCGAAGGCGTCCGCGCCCAGGTCGAAGAGATCATCGGCCAGGGCCAGCAGGCGCCGAGCGGCCACATCCCCTTCACACCCCGCGCCAAGAAGGTCCTGGAGCTCTCGCTGCGCGAGGCCCTCCAGCTCGGCCACAACTACATCGGCACCGAGCACATCCTGCTCGGCCTCATCCGCGAGGGCGAGGGCGTTGCGGCCCAGGTGCTGCAGAAGCTCGGCGCCGACCTCAACCGGGTCCGCCAGCAGGTCATCCAGCTGCTCTCGGGCTACCAGGGCAAGGAGGCCCAGGCAGCTGGTACGGCGCCCGAGGCCGCCCCGAGCTCGAGCCTGGTGCTCGACCAGTTCGGCCGCAACTACACGCAGGCCGCGAAGGAGGGCAAGCTCGATCCGGTCATCGGCCGGGAGAAGGAGATCGAGCGGGTCATGCAGGTCCTGTCGAGACGGACCAAGAACAACCCGGTCCTGATCGGCGAGCCCGGTGTCGGCAAGACCGCGTGCGTCGAGGGCCTGGCCCAGGCGATCGTGCGCGGCGACGTGCCCGAGACGCTGAAGGACAAGCAGATCTACTCCCTCGACCTGGGCGCCCTGGTCGCCGGCTCGCGCTACCGCGGTGACTTCGAAGAGCGCCTGAAGAAGGTGCTCAAGGAGATCAAGACCCGCGGCGACATCATCTTGTTCATCGACGAGCTGCACACGCTCGTGGGTGCCGGAGCTGCCGAGGGCGCGATCGACGCTGCCAGCATCCTCAAGCCGATGCTGGCCCGTGGCGAGCTCCAGACCATCGGTGCCACCACGCTGGACGAGTACCGCAAGCACCTGGAGAAGGACGCCGCGCTGGAGCGTCGCTTCCAGCCCATCCAGGTCGCGGAGCCGACCATCGCGCACACCATCGAGATCCTCAAGGGTCTGCGCGACCGGTACGAGGCGCACCACCGGGTGACCATCACCGACGAGGCCCTGGTGGCTGCGGCGACGCTGGCCGACCGGTACGTCTCGGACCGGTTCCTGCCAGACAAGGCGATCGACCTCATCGACGAGGCGGGCTCGCGGTTGCGGATCCGCCGGATGACGGCCCCGCCTGACCTGCGCGAGTTCGACGACAAGATCGGTGAGGTCCGCAAGCGCAAGGAAGGCGCCATCGACGGTCAGGACTTCGAGGCGGCCGCGCGTCTGCGCGACGAGGAGAAGCAGCTGATCCTGGCGAAGGCCGAGCGCGAGAAGCAGTGGCGCGCCGGTGACATGGACGTCGTCGCCGAGGTCGACGAGGAGCTCATCGCCGAGGTCCTC